>PMEV01000165.1 GCA_003154855.1 Bryobacterales bacterium | reverse complement strand
AAGACCGCCGGCGCTACCCTGCACTTCTCACGTACGCCTCCGGCCGTCGGCGCTGCCGCGAGCTGCCCGCACCGGCCCTGTTGGCTGCGACTGTGGACCAGGTGAAGCGCTTCAGCCTTCAGGGGCAGCAGGCGCCGAAGGGGGGCGGGCCTTCCGCCCCCGGCATCCCCGCGCGCGAATCCTGTAGAATAGCGCTGAACACCGCGGGTGGAGACCGTCTCGATGGAAACAGTGCTGTGGCTATGCGGAGGAGCGATCGCCGGAGCGTTGGGCGCATGGCTCTACTTTCGCTCCGCGCGCGCCGTGCTCGAAGAGCGGCTCGTGGCCAGGGAGCGCCAGATTCAAGATCTCGAGGCCCAGGGCAGGGAATCGAAAGAGCGCATCGAGGCGCTGGAGAAGGAGCGCACCGCGCTCAAGGTCTCGGAGGCGCAATTGACGGCCCAGCTTGCCGCACTGGAGGAGGCGCGCCAGAGGCTGGGCGAAGCCTTCAAGGTGCTCTCCGACGACGCGCTGAGAAGCAATAATCGCGCCTTCCTGGAGCTGGCCAAGGAGACGCTCGAAAAGTACCAGATCGGCGCGCGGGGTGAACTCGAGAGCCGGCAGACGGCCATTCAGGAACTGGTGAAGCCGCTGGGCGAATCGTTGGGCAAAGTCGAGCGGGAGATTCAGGAACTCGAGAAGACCCGCGCGGGCGCGTACGAAGGCTTGAGCCAGCAGGTGCGGTCGCTCGCGGAAACGCAAACCAAGCTGCACAGCGAGACGGCGAACCTGGTCTCGGCCCTGCGCGCTCCCAAGGGGCGGGGCCGATGGGGCGAGATCCAACTCCAGCGAGTGGTTGAAATGGCCGGCATGCTTGAATACTGCGACTTCCAGCAGCAGGAATCGGCGGCCACGGAAAGCGGGCGGCTGCGCCCCGACCTGGTGGTCCGCCTTCCCAACGACAAACGCGTGGTGGTGGATGCCAAGACGCCGCTGATGGCCTATCTGGATGCGCTGGAGGCGCCCGACGAGGCCACCCGCACGGCCAAGCTGCAGGACCACGCGCGCCAGGTGCGCGCGCACATCTCGGCGCTGGCCGCCAAGTCTTACTGGGCCCAGTTCAGCCCCGCGCCCGAGTTCGTGGTCCTGTTCCTGCCCGGCGAGGTGTTCTTCAGCGCGGCGCTGGAGCAGGACCCCGGCCTGATCGAATTCGGCGTGGAAGAGCGAGTGATCCTGGCCACGCCGACCACGCTGATCGCACTGCTCCGGGCCGTGGCCTACGGCTGGAAGCAGGAGAGTCTGGCCAAGAACGCGCAGGCCATCAGCGAGCTGGGCAAAGACCTCTACGACCGGCTGGCGACGCTGGCCGGCTACTTCGACGATCTGCGCAAGGGACTGGAGCGCGCGGTCGAGTCCTACAACAAGGCGGTGGGGTCGCTGGAGGCGCGGGTGCTGGTGAGCGCGCGCAAGTTCCGCGAGTTGAAGGCCGGTTCGGACGAGGAAATCGAACCGCTGCAAGCCATCGACCGCGCGCCGCGAGCCCTGGCTATGCCGGCTTCAGCCCCAGGCCCGGGCGGTCTGGAAGAATAAGCTTGCCGCGCTCCACCTGAACGCCGGAATAGGGATCGTTGGCGATCAGCAGGTTGCCGTCGAGATCGGCGTAATCCACCAGCGGCGACAGGTGGGCGGCCGCGGTGACGGATACCGAACTCGAGATCATGCAGCCCAGCATGGTCTTCAGGCCCAGCGACCTGGCGACCTGGATCATGCGCCAGGCTTCGAGGATGCCGCCGCACTTATCCAGCTTGACGTTCACGCCGTCGTAGGCGCCCACCAGCTTGGGAATGTCGGCGGGGTGCAGGCAGGCCTCGTCGGCGATGATCGGAATGTGTACCCGGCTGTGCACCCAGCGGGTTTCTTCGAGCATGGCGGCGGGCATGGGCTGCTCGATGAATTCGACACCCTGCTTTTCGAGCCAGTTGATCTTGCGGACGGCCTCCTCTTTGTCCTTCCAGCCCTCGTTGGCGTCCACGCGCAGGGGCTTCGCGGTGACGCTGCGCACGGCGGCGATGGTGGCCTCGTCGGTGTCCAGCCCGACCTTGATCTTGAGGACCGGGAACGGCTCCGCTTCGCGCACCTTCTCTCGCGTGATCTCGGGCGTGTCGATGCCGATCGAGAACGTGGTGACCGGGGCATCCCGACGGTCCAGACCGAAGTAGCGATAGAGCGGCACGCCCAGTTTCTGCCCGACCCAATCCAGGAGCGCGATGTCGATGGCGGCCTTGGCGGCGAACTGGCCATCCAGGCGGCGGAAAACCTGGGCCATCAGCTTCGAGAACTGCCAGGGATCGGCCCCGACGACCAGGTCGCGGAGGGTCAGGACAGCCCGCTTGGCGGACTCGGCGTCCTCACCGTAGCGCACGATGGGCGCGCCTTCGCCAATGCCCGTGACTCCGTCGCGGGTGTAGCGCACCTGCAACGTATCCCGGTACTGGCTCGAGGACATGGTGGTGGTCCAGGTGTGCCGCAGGTTGAGGCGCACGATCCCCACGTCCAGGACCGGTTTGGGCGGCGCGCCCTGTGCCGCCAGCGGCGCCGCGGCCAGGGTTTGCATCCATTGACGGCGGTTCATTCCCAGCCGCCCTAGTGTACGGTAATGTTGAACGGCGCGGAGGTGCGGTAGTCGATGGATACGGTCACTGGCTGTGGGCCGGCCGGGACCTTATTCGACAGCAGGATCAGGATCTGGTGCTGGCCAGGCGCGCCGGGCGCCGGAACGGCCGGGCCGCCGAGCAATTGGTCGATGCCACCTACGTTGACGTGCAGGCGGCTGGCATCCACGGTCGCATCGGCGTCAGCCAGGCCGGAAACCTGAATGGTCAGGACATCGCCGGTGTAAGCGGGATGGTCCGCATCCAAAAGCGTGCCGTAGTCGGTCACTGAGACCACCGTCGGGGGCGGCGGATCGATCCAGACCGCGATCGGATTCAGTACCGTACTGCCCACCTGGATGCGCAGCGCATCCAGGCCCAGGCTCGCGCCAGCCGGCGCCTGGAACGTGATCTGGTTCGGACCCAGAGCGATCACGGTCGCCGGAATCCCGTCGAGGGTAACCACCGGCGTGACGCCCGAGGGCAGATTCGAAACCGCGACCGTCGCCTCCGCGCCAGGGTACACCCAAGGCTCTTGCGTGACCGCATTCACCAGGTTCGAGCTCGCCACCATGGCTTGGGCGTTGGCGGGCAGTACCTGGAAGGCAGCCGGCTGCGAGATCACCTGGAAGCCCGTGGTCACGGCGACCAGCGTGTGGCCGGCAGGCGCCGCGGCCGCTACCACCACCTCGGCGCGCAGAAGCGTGGGACTAACCACCGCCAGCCGCTTCACCCAGACATCGCTCGAACCGAATCCCAGGCTGGTCTGGCCATCCATGAAGCTGGTGTTCACACCCTGGACTTCAATCATCGCCTCGGCTCCCGCGGCCAGCGAGGTCGCGGACAGAGAAATCGATGGCTGGGGGCTCGAGCCATATGAGTAAGTGGGTGGGTCCTGTGTGAACAAGGAAGTCTGGCCATCGCCGTTCAAAGCGACGACGTTGGCTTGGTAGTTGGAAGCCCCCGCGGGCGGCGTAACCGTAAGGCTGCCCGTCCCGGCATCAAAACTGCTCGCCGTTGCAAGCAAGCCGTCGAACAAGATGCGGGTGTTCGCCTGCAGCGCGCTGCCGGATATCTTGGCGATGGGGTTGCCACTGGCATCCACTCCCGGCGCGACGTTAGCGATCGAGGGTGGCGGTTGGCTCACCAGGATCACACTCGAGGGAAGCACATAGACTTCCTCGCCCGCCGAGAATACCAGGTGCCTGGGGCCTTCTCCGGAGAACGGCGTAAACTGCAGATTAACTTGCAGATAGTCGCTGGGGTCGAGGTAGTAGGGATAGATGCCGCCGGGCACCACCCAGGCCGCGTTGCCGAGCACCGAGACGCTCATCCCCGGAGCGACCGCACCGTTGGCCAGCAGCCCCGAACCACTGGCCACCAGCCAGCGCTTCGGAATGCTGAAGTTCTCGAAGGCCGGGTGGACCGCGCGCGAGCTCGGAAAAGCGTAGGTCGTGACGCCGTAGAGCTGGGGAGCGCCCGAGCTAACCACCGAAAAGTCGATCCCGGCGCTGATGGCTCCCGTCTTCACTGTCACCAACACGGCTTGCTTCGGATCCTGTGTGCCGGGATAGAACTGCGTCCGGAAGGGACCGCTCGCCGGAATCGACGCTCCGTTGGAATCCACGGGGAGCACGATCTCCGTAGGACCGAGGTCCGATTGCACCGAGGGAGGCAGGGGATGCGCGTAGACGAAATACTGGCCGGGGAGCAGGCCGTCGATGCGGTAGGTGCCATCCGGGTTAGTCAGCGCACTGATGGCCCCGCCGGAAGGATCCAAAGCCACCACCGAAGCCAAACTCACGCCGTTTCCGGACATCGCGACCTGTCCCGACACGCTGCCGAACCGCGCCGAGATATTCGAGTTCGGGTAGAGCAGGGAGAGACCGGCGACGTCGTCGGCCGCCAGCGGCTGGGCTTTGGTGGTGGCCCGGGTAACTTCGGTGGCCATGACGCTCGATGTGAGCGTGTGTTGCAGACCCAAAGCGTGGCCCAACTCATGGACCACGGTCAGCAGAAGGTCGTTGGGAGAACTGGCGTAGCTCGGCTGCCCGGAAAGGTCGGGAGATAGGATAACGGTCGAGCGCAGTATGGGCACGAAGGGGTCGCCAGAGCCGTTCGCGACTCCGGTTTGGGTTGTGAGCCCGGTCATCGCGAGCAGACCGGGAGGCAGCTCCTCGAAGACCACCTCGACATGCGGCGTGGCCTGCGCGGCGTCTGCCGCGAACAGCCCGCCGTAGGCCAGCCGCAGACTGGAACTCGAGACCCCGTTCCAGGCCTGGCCCGCCAGTTGGATCTGGCTGAGCAACGCCGGGAAGCTGTCTCCGGGCGCCATCTTGGCCGGGCCGGAGCTGGATACGTAGTAGTAGAGCGTGTTGTTGTTCAGCGCCGAGAGATCGTACCTCTCTGGAATCGGAGTGTACGAGCCGCTAGCGGTCGCGTAGTGCACGAAGAAGGTGTATGCGGAAGCGGTGCCCACCAGCCCGGTCAGCGCCAGGGCCAGCAGGACGGACCGCTGTATCACGCGAAGTGCTGGATTCACTTGGCGCCTCCCATGGCAATCGCGGCGCCCACGCGCTGGCGCAGGTCGCCGAGGTGGTAGCTGGCCGATTGGTCGCCGACGGCGTGGCCGGTCGCGGGATCGAGCATCGGTCCGGCCGAAGCTTCCCGCGTGGCGATGACTTGCCCATTCGCATCCCGGCTCACCTTGAAGAGGCCCTGGGACAGGCCCACGATGTGCGTAAGCCCGCTCGGTCCCCTCCACAGGAACAGCACGTATTCGCCGCCCATAACGAGCTGGGGAGCTCCCGAGAAAACCTGCCGCGAGGCGCCTACCGCGCCGCCCGGAGTCACTACCTCCGCAGCTTCACCGCCCGAGCCCTTCCACCACTCAACTACCTGTAGCCGGTAATGGGTGTAGATGATTGATTCGCTCTGGGCGGCGTAGGAATCGAGCGCCCGCACGTGCATGATGGCTGTGGATTTCCGGGCCAGATCGTCCAGGCTGAGCCTCTGGAGCGTAGCGGCAGGAAGCAGAATGGCCAACGACATCGCCAGAATCACTATTCGGACTATTCCGCGCATAAAAGCACCTGCCCTTGGTAAGCAATCCGGCTGCCACCGATAAGCGTTGCAGAATCAATCAAGAACGGGCCTGCGCTGTGTCCACCCGACACACACCTGGGTCACAGCGCGCCCCTCATTGATCCCGCACAATCAGGATAGGGGTATCCAGCGCATGGCGCACCCCATTGATGGTCTGGCCAAACACCAGATCCTGTATGCCTTTGTGCCCGTGCGCGCCCATCACCACCAAGTCGGGCTTCATCTGGCGGGCGAAGCGCACGATCTCCTCTTTCGGGTCGCGCGAATATCCCACCGCGACCTCCGCCTTAATGCCCTGGGCGTGCAACGATACCAGGATCTCCTGGAGGTACTGGGCGCCCGCCTGGACCTCTGCCGTCGAGGCTATGGCCCCGTACATCTGGCTGGTAACATCTTCTTCAACATGAAGCAGATAGATGGTTGAACCGTGATGCCGCGCCAGGGCCGCGGCATGCGCGATGGCGGCTCGGTCGCGCACCGAGTGGTCCAGTGGCACCAGGATGCTGCGGTACATCGGCTCCGGCAGTGCGCCGGCCGGAGGCGCGGCCAGCTCCACCGCCTCCCGGCGCTTCCAGCGCCAACGGGGCAACCAGGGCTGCACGGTGATCCACGCGAGCAGCACCAACAAGGCGACCAGGATCGGGATCACCGTGAATACCAGCAGCACCCGATAGCCGCCCGCCGCATCCAGCCAGTCGCTCACCGCCATCCACGCCAGACGGACGTTCAGTCCAATGATGATCGCCGCCACGATCCAGGCCACCAGCCGGACCCAGCGCGGGCTCGAGAACTCGCCCATGCGCTGGCGGTCGCTGGTGAAATGAATCAGGGGGACCACTGCAAACGGAAGCTGAAGGCTGAGAATGACCTGGCTCAAAATCAACAGTTGCAGGGTGCCGCGATCGCCGGCCAGGTAGATGGTCAGGGCGGCCGGAACAATGGCGGCCATCCGCGTGACCAGCCGCCGCAGCCAGGGGCGCATGCGGATGCGGAGGAAGCCCTCCATCACGATCTGGCCGGCCATGGTGCCGGTCATGGTTGAGGACAGGCCGGAACACATCAGGGCGATGGCGAAAAGAACGCTCGCCACCGCCGCCCCCAGCAGTGGCGTAAGTAATTGAAAAGCCTGCTTAATCTCGGTCACCACGATGCCGCGCTTAAAGAACACGGCGGCGGCCAGAATCAGGATCGCTATGTTGACCAGCATGGCGCCGTTCAGCGCCACCAGCGAATCGATCAGGTTGAATCGGCAGGCGGTGGACTTTTCTTTGTCGCTCGCGCCGATGCGCCGGGTCTGCACCAGGGCCGAGTGCAGGTACAGGTTGTGGGGCATTACCGTCGCGCCCAGTATGCCAATGGCGACATACAGGCTTTGGTTGGTGAGCCGCGGGATCAGCCCGGTGGCGATTTCGGAGAAGACGGGCCGGGCCATCAGAATCTCGACGAAGAAGCAGGCCCCCATCACCGTGATCAGCGCCAGCACGAAGCTCTCGATCACCCGGATGCCGAAGCGCGAGAGCCAGAGCAGGATCAGGGTGTCCAGGGAGGTGATCAGCACCCCCGCCAGCAGTGGCAGGCCGAACAGCAGGTTCAGACCGATCGCCGCTCCCAGTACTTCCGCCAGGTCGCAAGCGGCGATGGCGATCTCGCACAGAGCCCACAACGCCACACTCACGGGACGCGGGTAGCTCTCCCGGCAGGCCTGCGCCAAGTCGCGGCCGCTGGCGATCCCCAGCCGCGCCGAAAGCGTCTGGAGCAGGATCGCCATCAGGTTCGACATCACCAGCACCCACAGCAACTGGTAGCCGAATCGCGCGCCCCCCTCCAGATCGGTGGCCCAATTGCCGGGGTCCATGTAGCCTACGCTGACCAGGTAGGCGGGACCGGCAAAGGCGAACATACGACGCCAGATGGAGGCCTGAGACACGCCCACCGAGCCATGCACCTCAGGCAGCGATCGAGACTCCTCGGACCCGCCGATCATGGTGTTTAAGAATCCTTAACGGTAGTTTAGCACTGGCGCCGCGCCGCGGCGGTCCCTCCGGATCGGGAGGGATGCCCTAACGGGCTGCTGAAGGAGTCCCTGGGCAAGCTAAAGCTTACCCTACCTGGGGCCGTAGGACATGCTTTAGCTTGTCNNTTGTCCTCTTCGGGCCACCGAGATGACTTTCTCGGCGGCCTGCTAGTGAGCATATTACACAATCGATTAGCGCTGCACTTCCAAAGTGAAAGATTAAGTTCTCCCCGTCAGGCTCCCGGACCTGCTCGGGCACCGGCCCCAGCCCATCGCAGATCCTCCGCGGGGTGTTCGGGCAGATAGCGGATGGTCAGAACAGATCGCGGACCATGCGTTGAGCGTGCAGCCGGACGTCCCGTGGCCAGTCGCGAATGAGTTCGTCAAAGCGTTCGCCGTCACGGCGATAAAGGGCGCGAGTTGCCTCTTCGTAGCCGGGCAGGTTGCCTGCCANNCAAGCCACTCCCAGTGGCGTGGTAGCAGCGACACTTCGCGCGCGACGACACCAAGTTTCGGCCGGCCCGGGCCAGCGTGCGCCGGCGTCGGCAGCGCACGCGCCAAGACCTCAGCCACCGTCCCGCGAAGATCGAAGTCCACTTGTCGGCCGGTCTGATCCTCGAAGATCAGGATCGGTGTGCCTTGGTCCGGGTCGGACTGGGACTTTACTGCTGGGAGCAATTGGTCAAGTGGACCTGAGGCCAGCAACGTCATGCCATCAAAAGCGGTGTACGTGCCTTCGTGTTCCATACCTAATTGTACCCGGATGATATTGCGCCTGTCAATATTCTCCGGGTATAATTCTTAGCCGGACGCGCTGCGCTGAGTGCTTGCTTTCGAGCGGTGTGGTGGTTTTCAGCCAGTCTCGCGGAAGCCAGCGAATGATTAATGTGTAGTAGAATCTTATAGTTGCATGTTTGGCCTGGAAAGTGCCATTCTCTGGGGCAGGGACCACCATGAACCGTGCGATCTGGATGCTGTGCGTGAGCGGTGTGTTGCTCTCCAGCCTTGGCTGGGCCCAGGATGAGACCCCCGAGCGCGGCGTGGCCCGCATCAGCCTGATGCGCGGCGACGTGGCGGTGCGCCGTGGGGATTCCGGCGATGCGGTGGAAGCTGTCGTCAACAGCCCTCTCGTGGTTTTCGATGGCGTGGTCACCGGACCCGGCGCCCGGGCCGAGATCGAGTTCGATCACTCCAACTTGCTGAGGCTGAGCTCGGACACCGAGGTCCGCATCTCCGCACTGGCCGAGCAGCGCTACCAGGTGCAGGTGGCCCGCGGCACGGTTACCTTGGCCGTGGTTCACGAGTCCCACGCGGACATGGAAGTGGATACGCCCAACGTCTCGGTGCGGCCGGTCGGGCAGGGAAGTTATCGGATCGGGGTGAATCCCACGGGCCAGACCGAGGTGACAGTTCGTGCGGGCGAGGCTGAGGCGTTCACTCCGCAGGGAAGTGAGCCCATTCCAGCCGGCGCCAAGATGATGTTGCGCGGCGCCGCCAGCGACCCGGAGTTCCAGATGGTGACCGCTTCCGCCCCGGACAACTGGGACCAATGGAATGACGATCGGGACCGCAGCCTGGTCCGTTCGCGCAGCTATCAGTACGTCAGCCCGGACGTACCCGGCGCCGAAGACCTGGACTCCGCGGGACGCTGGATCAATGTGCCGCCCTATGGTTCGGTTTGGAGCCCTAATGGCGTAGGAGCCGACTGGGCGCCCTACCGCGACGGGCGCTGGGTTTGGATCGATTGGTATGGCTGGACCTGGGTGGATTCCTCCTCCTGGGGCTGGGCGCCCTATCATTACGGGCGCTGGTTCTACGGCGCATCCTACGGCTGGTGCTGGTTCCCGGGGCCCATTTATGAGCGATATCACTGGCGGCCGGCGCTGGTGGCCTTCTTCGGGTTCGGCGGCGGGATGGGCGTCGGCTTCGGATTCGGCAACATGGGCTGGGTGCCGCTGGCGCCTTATGAGCCCTTCTATCCGTGGTACGGACGCGGCTACTACGGCGCTTATAACCGTACCTCGGCGATGCTGAGCCAGGTCAACGTGGGTAGCGTTTACCGCAACGCCCGGTTTGGCAATGGCGTGAGCGGCATCGCGAGCGCCGATTTCGTGCGCGGGCGGAGCGGCCATGCCATGGCTGTGGGCCAGGCTTCGGTTGTTCGCGGCCCGGTGCCCGTGGCGCCGGTCGCGGAGAGCCTCCGGCTTTCCGATCGCCCGGTCCGCATGACCACAGCGAACCGCAGCCTGCCGGCGAACTTTGCGGCTCGGAGGCAGGCGCCCGCCCTCCAGCGCATTCCCTTCGAGCAGCAGCGCCGTGGGATGGAGCAGGTGGTCCAAAGGAGTTTCAGCGGCGGCGCGGGGATGCAAAGCCCGAGTGGATGGCGGCACGTCGGGGAGCCCGGCAGCACGGGCGTGAACCAAGGTTCGAGTTGGCGTCAGATCGGAGCTTCGCCGAACCGAACCACCGAGTCGATCCGCATCAACCCCCCGATTGTGCGTGAGCGCACCGCACCGCAGAGCGTCGTCTACCGGGGCAGCGCGAGCCGCCCAGCCGCTAGCGCGCCCAGGACCAGCAGCAGCGGCGGCGGGTCCCACACTCCCAGCCGCGCCACCAGTCGCGGCGGAGACGCGCACCGCTGATCCAGGCTTCTTCCCTCAGGCCTGTCCCACCCAGCACTGGGTGGGGCAGGCCACTTTTTTTGCGAGGTACGCGACTGCCGCATCCCAAAACCGCACGATGCATCCCACAAGCGAACAGGCTGCTTGCCCAGTTCTCCAATGTAGGGAATAGTTTACAATTGGAACTCCAGTTGCCCCACTAAGGCCGCCATGCCCGCCATCACGAAGGACGTCCTGTTCGGGATGAGAATCCTGCTCCGGAACAAATGGTTCACGGCTGTGGCGGTTCTCACGCTCGGAGTCGGAATCGCGGTGAACACGACGGTCTTCAGTTGGATCAATGCCGTGCTTCTCAATCCGCTGCCGGGCGTCGCGGATGCGCACGAACTGGCTCTCATCGAAACGGTGACCCCGGGCGGCGAATACCTGGTGAACACGTCCTACCTGGACTACCGCGACTACCGGGACAATCTGAAGCTCGTTTCGGGCGTCGCCCTCGGGCGCATCACGCCGTTGAGCGTCGGGAAGGAAGGCAAAACCCAGCGCGCCTGGGCCGAACTGGTCTCGGCGAATTACTTCGATGTCCTGCGGGTGAGGCCGTTCCTTGGGCGGACGTTTGTCCCGCAAGAGGGCCGCGAACAGGCGGGGGCCTACCCCTTCGCGGTGATCAGCTACCGAATGTGGCAGACCCAGTTCCGCAGCGACCCGAAGGCGCTGGGCAAGAGCATTCTGCTGAACAGGAACCGGCTGACGATCGTCGGAGTCGCTCCGCCCGGGTTCCACGGCTCGCTGGCCGGCGTGGTCTTCGACGTCTGGATGCCGGCCACGATGGCCACCGCAATGGGCACTGGCGAAGGAACCCTCAACTACCGGGGGACCCGAGACCAGACTTCGACCATCGTGCGGCTGAAGCCAGGCGTGAAATTGGAACAGGCGCGGGCGGAGGTGGCCGCATTGGGCAGGCGCCTGGCGGCTATGTACCCCAACAGCAACCGCGGGGTGGACCTGACGTTGACGCCCCTCTGGCAAGGTCACCTCGGCGCGCAGGGCATGCTGGGCAGGCCGCTGAAGATCCTGATGGCGGTGTCGATCCTGATGCTGGTCATCGTTTGCGCGAACATCGCCAACCTGATGCTCGCGCGGGCCGTGTCCCGGCAGAAGGAGTTCGGCATCCGCCTGGCGCTGGGGGCGGGGCGGCTCCGGGTGGCCCGGCAGGTGCTCATCGAGACCTTTCTGCTGGCCGGTGGCGGAGCCATGCTGGGAGTGATCCTGATGATGTGGTTGGGGCAGACGCTGGTCTATCTGTTTGCCTACCGCGATATCCCAGTCGATCTGGGCGGCGGGCCCAACCTTCCCACGCTGGGATTCACCGCGGTGGTGGTGATCCTGGCAACGCCGATCGCGGGCATGGCGCCAGCGGTGATGTCGGCCCGCTTCAGCTTGAGCGAGACGCTGAATGAGGGCGGGCGGGGCGGTGGCTTGGGTACCGGTTCGCACCGGTTGCGCCGCTTGCTGGTGGGGGCGGAGATGGCCCTGGCCGTCGCGGCTATGATCGGGGCCGGGCTCTTCTGGCGGAGCTTCAAGAACGCCAGCGGCATCCGGCCCGGCTTCGATCGGACGAACGTTTCGGTGTCGCAGTTCTACCTCTCGAATGCCGGCTACTCGGCCCCCGAGCAGTGGCAGTTCTGTCGCGAGTTGCGCCGGCGGCTGGAGACTGTGCCGGGCGTGGCCGGGGTGAGCTACTCGGATGTAGTGCCCATGTCGACACCCACCGGAGGCGGATGGAGCCCGTGGCAGCAGCTCGAAGTCGAGGGTTATGCTCCCGCGCCCAACGAGCAGATGATGATCCACCGTGCCACCGTTGCTCCCGGATACTTCGATTTCTTGGGCATCCGGATGCTCGAAGGCCGCGATTTCACCGAGCGGGACGCCTTCGAAGCGCCGATGGTCATGGTCGTCAATGAGACCTTTGCGCGGCGGTTCTTCAGGGGGGCCAATCCCATTGGGCGCAAGGTGCGGATGGGAGGCAACCCGACCACGGTCGTCGGGCTGGTCAAGGACAGCAAGTACCACACCCCGCTGGAGGGACCGACACCGTTCTTCTACGTGCCGTTCCGGCAGTGGTTCCGTCCCGGGCTGAACTTCTCGGTCTTCGTCAAGACCGCCGGCGACCCGATGAGAATGGTCCCGGTGTTGCGCCGGGAGGCTCTGGCGCTTAATCCGGACGCGGTCTTCACCACACAGTTGCTGGCGGACGCCAATGCCGGTTCGCTGTACGCGCTGAACGTGGCGGCCAGCCTGCTGAGCGTGGTGGCTGCGTTGTCGTTGTTGCTGGCGGCGATCGGCCTGTACAGCGTGATGAGTTACGCGGTGAGCCAACGCACGCAGGAGATGGGTATTCGGATGGCGTTGGGAGCGCGGCCTAGCCAGGTGCTCGGACAGGTGGTGGGCGAGGGCCTGCTGATGACGGCGCCGGGCCTCGTGGCAGGCGTCGTGACGGCGCTGATCGCCGCGCGCCTGCTGGGCGGCATGCTGGTGCATGTGAGCGTCGCCGACCCGCTCACGTTCGCAGCGTCCTCCGTGTTCCTCGGCTTGGTGGCGGTGCTCGCCAGCTACATCCCGGCCCACCGCGCCACCAGCGCCGAGCCTATGGCCACCTTAAGAAGCCGGTAGGCAGGTGGTGGCCTTCTTCGGATTCGGAGGCGGGTCCCACACTCCCAGCCGTGCGACCAGTCGCGGCGGAGAGCCCGTTCCACCCAGCGCTCGGTGGGGCAAGCCACTTTCTTGAGGGGCGGACCAGACGGCCGAGGCAGCAAAGCTCCAGGACTCGGGCCTGCGCTACTATCAAGGATTGACAGCACTGCTTGAGTAGGCGCTGCGGCAGATTAGCACAGCAACGATTGACGAACTTCCGCAGGCGGCAGGAGGGCCCATGAACGACAGCCTAGAGTTCGATATTGTGTGTCCGAACAACCACAACCAGACAGTCACATTCAGTCAGATAGAATTCGAAGCGGCGCTGAACTCCGATACGCTGGTATTCCACTGTAATACATGCGACGCGAATTGGCCTCCGTCCAGTGAAGAAATCGCCAAGCTTCGAAAGCACTTCTCGAAGGATCCAGGCTAGGTCCCGTCAGCACTCAAAGACAGCGCCTTCGAGCAGCAGCGCCGTGGCACGGAGCAGGTGGTCCAGAGGAGTCTTAGCGCCAACGCGGGGATGCAAAGCCCGGGTGGATGGCGGCGCGTCGGGGAGCCCAGCAGCGCGGGCGTGAACCCAGGCTGGAATTGGCGTCAGACCGGGGCTGCGCCGAACCGAACCAACGAGTCGATCCGCATCAACCCCCCGATTGTGCGTGAGCGCACCACGCCGCAGAGCGTCGTCTACCGGGGCAGCGCGAGCCGCCCAGCCGCTAGCGCGCCCAGGACCAACAGCAGCGGCGGCGGGTCCCACACTCCCAGCCGTGCGACGAGCCGCGGCGGAGACGCGCACCGCCGATCCAGGCGGCCTGTCCCACCCAGCGCTCGGTGGGGCAGGCCGGTTTTTGAGAGGGGGTCAGAAGCGATAATTGGTCAGTCTCCGAGCTGCCGGCGAACCAGCCGGAATCCGCGGTACACCAGCAGATTGTGGTTTGCCATCCACCGCAGAATGGCCTTGAACGCGACTCTGGGAAGGATGGCGCTCCACGCATTATTGTGTAGACAGACTACGCATCCATATAGTAGACTGTCTACATAACGGAATGGACAAGAAGAACGATTCGCGCATCGAGCTCCTGCAGGGGACGCTCGACTTGATGATCCTGCGGACGCTGCTTTTCGGGCCGTCGCACGGCCACGCCCTTGCGAAACACATCCGGACGGCGTCGGAAGACGTGCTGCAGGTGGAGACGGGGTCGCTGTACCCGGCTCTGCACCGGTTGGAGGCTCGCGGCTGGATCGAGGCGGAGTGGCGGATTTCGGACAAGGGCAAGCGGGCCAGATTCTACCGGCTGACGCGAACGGGACGGAAACAGCTCCAGGCCGAGCAATCGAAGTGGGACGAGTTGTCGGCGGCGATCGGGCGGGTATTGCGGCCGGCTTGAGACGGGGAAGCGGCAAGAGGAACCAAGATGCAGACGTTGCGGCGGGTGTTGCGTTGGCTGAGCTTCGGCTGGAACCGGAAGGCCCGCGACAGGGAACTCGAGGCCGAACTCCAGTTTCACTTGGAGGAGGAAGCGGCGGAACGCGAACAGGACGGACTGTCGCCCGAGGCGGCGCGCCGTGCCGCCAGACTGGACCT
This sequence comes from Bryobacterales bacterium, assembly GCA_003154855.1. GTDB lineage: Bacteria > Acidobacteriota > Terriglobia > Bryobacterales > Bryobacteraceae > Fen-330. The sequence continues at coordinate 2,753 of PMEV01000165.1, read as the reverse complement.
GGGGAGCCCCACCGCCGTGAAAGAGGCGACTCGAGAGACCTGGGGTTGGGCGGCCATCGAGAGCTGGATCGAGGACCTGCGCTACGGAATGCGCACGCTCGCGAAAAATCCGGCTTTCGCGCTGACAGCGGTGCTGTCGCTGGCGTTGGGGATCGGCGCCAACACCGCGATCTACAGCGTCATCAACGCCTTGATGTTGCGGACGCTGCCCATGAAGAACCCGCACGGCTTGGCCGGGCTTCGCATAGCCGGCAAAGACTCCGGGGTCGCCTTCACAAATCCGCAATGGGAAGCCATTCGCGATTCGGAGGATGCGTTTGCGGGTGTGCTGGCGTACGCGGAAGAGCGCTTCGATCTTTCCGAGGGCGAAGAGAGCCGGCTTGTCCGTGGGCTGTGGGTAAGCGGCGGCTACTTCGATGTGCTCGGCGTGCCTGCGCTGCGCGGGCGGGTGCTGACCAGCCGCGACGACCGGCGCGGCTGCGGCTCCGACGGGCCGGTGGCGGTGATTAGCTACGACTTCTGGCGGCGCTATTTCCAGGCGGAGCCGGGCGCAATCGGGCGGACTCTGCGGCTGAACCAGCAGCCCTTCACCATCGTCGGTGTGACTCCGCCATGGATGAAGGGACTCAACCGGGACCTGCCTTACGACGTGGCGATTCCAATCGGATGCGAGCCGCTGCTGCGGGGGGAGGAGAGCGTGCTGGACCAGCGCGGTTACTGGTGGCTGCGGATCGTGGGGCGGCTCAAACCGGGCGCTGGCCCGGAAGAAACCCAAGGCCGCATGGGAGCCTTCGCGCCGGAGGTCTTCCGCGCCACCGTGCCGTCGTACTGGAGCCCCGGCGCACAGCAGAACTACAGGAACTACGGGCTCGCCCTGAGCCCCGCCGCCACCGGGTTCTCCGAGGTGGGAGAGCGCTATCGTACCGCTCTGGTTGCGCTGATGGCGATTGCAGGATTGGTGCTGCTGATCGCTTGCGCGAATATCGCCAATCTCCTGCTGGCGCGGGCGGCGGCGCGCCAGCGGGAGCTTTCGATGCGCATGGCCATCGGGGCCAGCCGGCGGCGGTTGATACGGCAGTTGATTACGGAGAGCATGCTGCTCGCGGGACTGGGGGCATGCTGCGGTTTCCTGCTGGCCCTCTGGGGCGGCAGGATTCTGGTGGGCTTCATTTCGAGATCGCCAATGACGAAAAGCCCCGTGGAGATCGACCTCGCGCCCGATCTTCATGTGTTGGGGTTCACGGCGGCGATCGCCGTAGTCGCCGCATTGGTGTTTGGGCTGATCCCGGCGCTCCGTGCCACGCGCGCCGGGCTAAACGACGAGCTCAAGGAGCGCGGACACGGTGCGGCGGGCGGGTCGAGCCGCTTTCGTCTGGGGAGGGGCCTCGCGGCGGCGCAGATCGCGGTGTCGTTCATCCTGCTCCTGGCGGCTGGTCTCTTCATCGGCACGCTGCGGAACCTGTTGAACGCGGACCTCGGCTTCCGGACCGGCGGGGTGCTGCTGGTGGCTGCGGATGCACAGCATGCGGTAAAGGAACCGGAGAAGCGCCTGGGGGTATACAAGGAGATCCTCGACCGCCTGCGAAAACTGCCCGGCGTCACTTCGGCCTCCAGTTCGTATCTCACGCCGATCGGCGAGGGATGCTGGAACGAGTGGATCCCCTCGGACGGCTATGGCGTAGAGCCGCGGCCCGACGCCTTGCTGTACATGAACCGGGTTTCGCCCGGGTATTTCCAGACGTTGGGCACGCCGTTTGTAGCGGGACGCGACTTCAACGACTTCGACGGCCCTAGTGCGTGGCCTCAGGCGATGATCGTCAACGAGTCGGCGGCGCGGCAGTTCTTCGGTTCCGCCAACCCCCTGGGCAGAACCATCCGCGTGGGCGCCGGATGGCGCCTCCAGGTAATCGGCGTGGTCAAGGATGCCAAGTACCAACGCGTCGATGAGCCGGCGCCAATAGCCGCCTTCGTGGCGATGGGGCAGTATCCGCACTCGTACCCGAGCCTGAATTTCGAACTGCGGCACACGCTCTCTTTCAGTGCGCTCACACCGGCTGTGAGGCAGGCGATTGCGGACGTGAGCGCGGATATCTCGCTCGAGTTTCGCAGCTTCGAGACGCAGGTGGACGAATCCCTCGAGCAGCAGCGCCTGGTAGCGGCGCTCTCGACGCTGTTCGGAGCCCTGGCGCTCGCTCTGTCGATGGTGGGACTATACGGCGTGACCGCATATTCCGTCGCCAGGCGGAAAGGCGAGATCGGTGTTCGGGTCGCGCTGGGTGCGCGCACGAGAGCGGTAGTCTGGCTGATCCTGCGGGATGCCGCCGTTCTGCTGGCCATCGGGACCGCCCTGGGCGCGGTGGGAGCGTTGACCTCGGCGAGGCTCCTTAGCAGCCTGCTATACGGGGTCGAGCCGAACGATCCTGTGCTGATGTTCGCGGCGGCGGCGATGCTGGCGGCGGCGACCACGCTGGCAGCCTCTCTTCCAGCATGGCGTGCGGCATGGCTGGACCCCATGAGGGTATTGCGCGAGGAGTGAGGCTGCACTCAATCACGCTGGCCGCCCTCGGGACGGTCGAAGGCGCATCCGGAAANNAGCAATACCCTTAGGCCGCCGAAACCTCCAACACGCCCTCAATAACCTCACCGAGCGCCACCTGGTCTCCAGGCGTCAAGGCACACCACGAGCACCGGCCGCCTACCTCGCCAACTTCCTCGACACCGTCCAAATCACAGCAGCGCCCGACCAGGCCCGG
>PMEV01000299.1 GCA_003154855.1 Bryobacterales bacterium | reverse complement strand
TCCGCCGTGGATGAAGCCGCGAGCATCGAGGTCCTGTGCTCGGACAAAACCGGCACGCTGACGCTCAACGAGCTGAAGGTAACCGCCGTACACCCGATGCCCGGCTTTGATGAATCGCACGTTCTGGGCATGGCCGCCCTCGCCAGTTCGGATGGCGGGCAGGATCCCGTGGACGCGGCCATACGCTCCGCCGCCGCGCATTCCGCCGCCTCCGATCTGCCGAAACTGAGCAAGTTTGTACCTTTCGATTCCGCCACGAAGATGTCCGAGGCCACGGCTGTCGATTCCAGCGGCGCGCAGGTGCGTGCCGTGAAGGGAGCCTATGCCGCGGTCGTGGGCCTCGCGCAACCATCGCGCGATGCCTCCGCCACAGCGGACCGACTCGAGGCTCAGGGCTTCCGGGTGCTGGCTGTCGCGGTGGGTCCGCCGGACGCGATGAAGCTCGCGGGAATCGTCGCCCTCAGCGATCCCGCTCGACCGGATTCGGCCGCGCTCATCGCGGAACTGCGCGCACTGGGCGTCCGTACCGTGATGGTGACGGGCGATGCTCCTGCGACGGCGGCAATCGTGGCCCGCGCGGTGGGTCTCGACGGAGCGGTCTGTCCACCCGGGCCCATCCCCGACGCTGTGCGCCCCGAGGATTTCGCTGTCTTCGCCGGCGTGCTCCCTGAGGGAAAGTACGACCTCGTCAAGGCGTTCCAGAAGAGCGGCCACGCCGTTGGTATGTGCGGCGACGGAGCCAACGACGCGCCGGCGCTCCGCCAGGCGCAGATGGGAATCGCGGTATCCACGGCGACCGATGTCGCTAAGTCGGCGGCCGGCATCGTGCTCACTAAACCGGGCCTCGGCGGTATCGTCGCTTCGGTTAAGGAAGGCCGCGTGACGTTCCAGCGCATTCTGACTTATGCGCTCAACTCGGTGAACAAGAAAACTGTGCAGGTGCTCTTCCTGGCGGTGGGTTTGGTCATGACCGGACACGCGATTTTGACTCCCATGTTGATGGTCGTTATCATGCTCACCGGCGACCTCCTCGGCATGTCCCTAACGACGGACAACGTGCGCCCGTCTCCGACTCCCAATGCCTGGCGAATCGGCGCATTGACGATCGCGGGGGTCTTCATGGGAATCGGCGAACTGGTCTTTTGCACCGCCGTCCTGGCCGTCGCCAAATACCGCCTGGGTTTTGGAATCGAAACGCTAAGAACGCTGGCCTTCGTGGTCGTCGTGTTCGGCAATCAAGCCACCACCTACACGAATCGCGAACGCCGGCGCCTGTGGTCCTCGCGTCCCAGCCGGTGGCTCATCGGGTCGTCCGTAATGGATCTGCTGATCGCCTCCACGCTGGCGACTTGCGGAATCGCCATGGCTCCTCTGCCTGCTCTCGTTGTGGGAGGAACACTCGTGGCGGCAGCGGCCTTCGCATTCGTCCTGGACTTGGCCAAGGTCCCGGTCTTCAATCGCCTCCGAATCGGGTAGTTCCCGTCAAATCGGATCCGAGCGGGCGACCGGGCGAGCCCAGGCGCGATGGCAAATCCCGCACTTCGATGTGCAACTTCTGCACTCTCTCCGCCTATATCCCCACCGTCTGGCGCCGCCTATGCAGCCTGGAAGCACTTGGTCCGTTTCGTGCTCTACACTCAGGAGCCCGATTTGTGGCCGGGCAATTCGATCGTTTAGCAGCGCCCGCACCGGCTGCGCTGCCGGTCGTAAAAGCAGGCCGTCGCTGCACTGTGCGCCAGGAACCATATGCTCGATAGCCCAAGGACGCCGACAGAAGAGCCTCCCGAAACTCATGAGCCGATAGCACTCCTATCCGAACCCGCGCCCGCAACCCCAGTCCCGGCGGAGACTGCTCGGAGCGGCAAGACCGGGCCTTTCCACCGGCGCTGGCTATGGCTCTCGCTATGCGCTCTTCTGGTGCTGGGTCTTGGCACGTATATCGTATTGTCGAGAATCGCCGCGGCCAAAGCCGCGACTGCGGCGAAGGCCGCCGCGAAAGGGCCGCCGCCCATACCGGTGGTGGCAGCGATGTCCCGCCAGGGGGACATCGGCGTATACTATTCGGGACTGGGCACCGTTACGCCCCTCGCTACGGTTACGGTCAGAAGCCGGGTCGACGGACAATTGATGAAGGTTCGCTACCTGGAAGGCGACACAGTCCAACAGGGCGATCTGTTAGCGGAAATCGACGACGGGCCCTATCAGGCTGCATTGACCCAGGCCGAGGGCCAACTGATGAGGGACCAGGCCACCCTGGAGAATGCGCGGATCGACCTGATCCGTTATCAACAGTTGGTTCCGCAGAAGGCCGTCCCGGAGCAACTACTTGCCACCCAACAGGCAACCGTGCATCAGGACGAGGGAGTGGTGAAACTCGACCAGGGCCAGATCGAAAGCGCCCGGGTCAATCTCGCTTACTGCAAGATCGCGGCTCCGGTCGCTGGACGCATTGGGTTGCGTCTGGTCGACTCCGGGAATATCGTTCAGGCCGCCGACACTAACGGATTGGTGGTCATCACACAGATGGATCCAATCAGCGCGATCTTTACGATCTCCGAAGATCAGCTTCAGGTCGTGCTCAAAAAGATGGCCGCCGGGCGGGCGCTGGAAGTGGATGCCTACAGCCGCGACGCCAAAACGAAGCTTGCGCAAGGCTCGCTGACCACGCTCGATAACCAGATCGATCCGGCCACCGGAACGCTCAAGCTGAGAGCGACATTCAAGAACGCGAAAGGTACGCTGTATCCCAATCAGTTTGTAAACGCCAGGTTGCTGGTGCAGGAAAAGCGCGGAGTAACCCTGGTGTCAACCGCCGCGGTGCAACGCAACTCTCAAGCGACCTATGTATACGTGGTGAAGGCCGATTCAACGGTGACCGTGCGTCCGATCGCCATCGGCACTACGGAAGGCGACGACTCGGAAGTCACCGCGGGGCTGACGCCGGGAGAGGTGGTAGTGATGACCGGCGTCGACAAACTGCAAGAAGGGACCAAGGTTACCGCCCAGATCCCCTCCGCGAAGCCTTCGGCCAGCCCGTCCGCGCCATCCACGGTCGGCCCTTCAGTGAACATCCCAGCCAAGAAGGGCGGCAAGGCCTGAGAGAGAAGTCGGATGAAGCCGCCGCCGAAGTTCTCGCTCACGACGCTCCTCGCCCTGCTGCCGGTTTCGGCCGGCTGCACCCAGGAGCCCCATTCCAACCGGCCTTCGGCCGCCGATCAGTGCCTTGGGCGGAGGATCGAATGCGTCGCAGTTACCCACTAGGCAAGCTGTTGCAGCTCGATAGCGATAACCGCGCAGCCAGTCTGGAAAGGGGAGTTCGATGAACCCATCCCGCATCTTCATCCTTAGGCCGGTCGCCACCACGATGCTGATGGTGGGAATCCTGCTGGCAGGCCTGGTGGGTTACACGCAGCTACCCGTTTCGGCGCTGCCCGAGGTGGACTACCCGATCATCCAAGTCACTACTTTCTATCCCGGTGCCAGCCCGGACGTGATGGCGTCCTCGGTAACCGCGCCGCTCGAACGCCAGTTCGGGCAGGTACCCGGACTCCAGCAGATGACTTCCACCAGTTCCGACGGGAGCTCGGTGATCACACTGCAATTCAACCTCAGCCTGAGTATCGATGTCGCCGAACAGGAAGTGCAGCAATCGATCAATGCGTCGGGCACCTACCTCCCGGCGGACTTGCCGGCCCCTCCGATTTACAGCAAGACCAATCCCGCCGACACTCCCATCCTGACACTGGCCCTGACTTCCACCGAGCTGCCGTTGTCGAAGGTTGAGGATCTGGCCGACACCAGGCTGGCGCCTAAGATGTCCCAGTTGCCGGGCGTCGGCCTGGTCAGCATAAGCGGCGGACAGAAACCTGCGGTCCGGATCCAGGCGAACCCCACGGCCATGGCCTCTTACGCGCTGAATCTCGAAGATCTGCGCACTGCCATCGTCGCCGCCAACGTGAATCAGGCCAAAGGCAACTTCGATGGAGCGCACCAGGCCTACCAGATTGGGGCCAACGACCAGTTGCTCTCCAGCGGCGATTACGCTCCGCTCATCATCGCCTACAAGAACGGCGCCCCCGTCAAATTGACCGACGTTGCCGCCATCCTCGACGACACCGAAAACGTCCGGCAGGCCGCCTGGATGAACCAGACTCCCGCGGTCATCTTGAACATTCAACGCCAGCCCGGCGCGAACATCATCTCGGTGGTGGATCGGATCAAGCAGCTATTGCCTCAACTCACCTCGTCCCTGCCCTCCTCCATCCACGTCGGCATCCTGACCGATCGGACCACCACCATTCGGGCCTCCGTGAGCGACGTGCGGTTCGAGCTGATGCTTACCGTGGCGCTGGTGGTGATGGTCATGTTCCTTTTCCTGCGCAATGTTGCCGCGACGATCATTCCCGGTGTCGCCGTCCCGTTGTCCCTGGTCGCCACCTTCGGGGTGATGTATCTGCTCGGCTACAGCCTCAACAACCTGACTTTGATGGCCTTGACGATTTCAACCGGCTTCGTGGTGGACGATGCCATCGTCATGATAGAAAACATCTCCCGCTACATCGAAGCCGGAGACGCTCCCCTGGAGGCCGCGCTCAAAGGCTCCGCTCAAATTGGCTTCACCATCGTATCGCTGACCGTCTCCCTGATTGCCGTTCTCATCCCTTTGTTATTCATGAGCGATATCGTCGGCCGCCTGTTTCGCGAATTCGCCGTTACTCTGAGCGTGACCATTCTGGCCTCGGCCGTGGTCTCGCTTACCCTCACTCCGATGATGTGCTCCAAGCTGCTGAAGCACAAGTCCGAGGCGCGCCAGGGGCGCTTCTATCGGGCCTCCGAGCGCGCCTTCAATTCCGTCATCGCCTTCTACGGCAGGACGCTAAAGTGGGTGCTCGGCTGGCAGCTCGCAACGCTGCTGGTCGCGGCCACGACTCTCGGTGTGACCATCTTCCTGTTCTTCGTCATTCCCAAAGGGTTTTTTCCCATTCAAGATACGGGCGTCATCCAGGGGGTCTCCGAAGCCGCCCAGTCGGTGTCCTTCCCGGAAATGTCCCGTCAGCAGCAGCAACTGAGCAAGATCATTCTGCAGGATCCGGCCGTCGACAATCTCTCCTCGTTCATCGGAATCGACGGCACCAACACTACCTTGAATAGCGGACGCATCCTCATTAACCTGAAACCGCTCTCCGCGCGAGATCTTAGCGCCAGCGACGTCATTCGCCGCTTGCAGCCGGAGGTGGCGAAGGTGCCGGGCATCACGCTGTNNCATGCAGCCGGTACAGGATCTCTCGGTGGAAGACCGGGTGAGCCGTACGCAATTCCAGTACACGCTGGAAGATCCGAACGTAGACGAGTTGAATACCTTCGCGCCGCGGATGCTCGCCAAACTGCAGACGCTGCCGGAGCTGAGCGACGTGGCCAGCGACCAGCAAATCCTTGGTCTTCAGGCCAAGCTGGTGGTCGATCGGAACACCGCCTCGCGCTTGGGGATCACAACATCGGCGATCGATCAAACGCTATATGACGCCTACGGCCAGCGCGAAGTATCGACCATCTTTACGCAGTTGAACCAGTATCACGTCGTGCTGGAAGTGAAGCCCGGGTTCGAGAAGAATCCTTCCGGCCTGAACGATTTGTTCATCCAGTCTGGCGCTCTTGTTCCCGGCGCTCCGTCGATACACTCTTCCTCGGCGTTTCCGAATGCCGGCCAGATCCCGCTCAACAGCTTTTCCCGGATGGAGACGACCACCGTTCCCATCACGGTGAACCACCAAGGCCAGTTTCCCGTGGTTACGCTCTCTTTCAATTTGGCGCCGAGCGCATCCTTGGGCGATGCCGTCACCGCCGTGAACAAAGTGAAAGACGGAATCGGTATGCCGCCCAGCGTACAAGCCGCCTATCAGGGCACGGCCCAGGCCTTTCAGTCGTCCTTGGCCAACGAGCCGGTGCTGATAGCCGCGGCGTTGATTACCGTCTATCTCGTCTTGGGCATCCTCTATGAAAGCTACATCCATCCGTTGACGATCCTGTCCGCGCTGCCTTCCGCGGGCGTCGGCGCCTTGATCGCTCTCATGATCTTCCGGAACGATTTCAGCGTGATTGCCTTGATCGGCATCGTCCTGCTCATCGGGATCGTAAAAAAGAACGCCATCATGATGANNATCATGATGATCGATTTCGCCCTCGCGGCGGAACGCAAGGAGGGCATGAAACCGGAAGACGCCATCTATCAGGCCTGCCTCCTGCGCTTTCGTCCCATCATGATGACAACCATGGCCGCGTTGCTAGGCGCCGTGCCCTTGGCCTTCGGTTCCGGTAGCGGCTCGGAGCTGCGCCGGCCCTTGGGGATTACGATTATCGGCGGGCTGCTTATCAGCCAACTGTTGACTCTTTACACGACGCCGGTTATCTACATATGGTTCGACCGGCTGGGAGCGCGATTCTCGCGGCGGTCCGAGGCCGGCAAGCTTCCTGTTGGCGCCGAACCGGCTTCGGCAGTGTAAGCGATGAATATCTCTGAGCCCTTCATCCGGAAGCCCGTCGCCACCACACTTCTGGTGGTCGCCATCACATTAGCGGGTGCCGCTGCCTACCGGCTGCTTCCGGTCTCGCCGCTGCCTGAGGTGGAATTTCCCACCATTTCCGTGAGTGCCGGTCTGCCTGGGGCGAGTCCCGAGACAATGGCCTCGTCCGTGGCCACGCCGCTGGAGCGCCAATTCGGACGGATTGCGGCGGTCACCGAGATGACCTCTTCGAGCGCCCTCGGATCTACCAGCATCACGCTCCAATTCGATCTCAACCGGGACATCGACGCGGCCGCGCGCGACGTTCAAGCCGCCATCAACGCCGCCCGCGGGAATCTGCCATCCAATCTTCCCAACAATCCCTCGTACCGGAAAGTGAATCCGGCCGACTCGCCCATCTTCATGCTGGCCCTCACTTCGGCCGTCCTCACCAGGGGCCAGATGTACGACGCCGCATCGACCATCATGGCCCAGAAGCTGGCCCAGGTGAGCGGAGTGGGACAGGTTACCGTGGGAGGCAGCTCGCTTCCCGGCGTTCGGGTCGAGCTGAATCCCACGGCTCTGAACAAATATGGCATCGGCCTGGAGCAAGTCCGGACCGCGTTGAGCGGCGCCAATGCCAATACCCCCAAGGGACACTTCTCGGACGGCCTTCGCATGTGGCAAGTGAGCGCCAACGATCAAATCTTCCAGGCGAGCGACTATGAGCCGCTAGTGGTCGCTTACCGCAACGGATCGGCCGTACGAATTTCCGACGTCGGCCGGGCGCAGGATTCCGTGGAAGACATTCGCAGTTCGGGCTACGCGAACGGCAAGCCATCCGTTCTGGTTATCATCTTCCGCCAACCCGGCGCGAACATCATCGATACGGTAGACCGCATCGCGGCCGTGCTCCCCGAGATAGAATCCTCGATTCCGCATTCCATCGACGTGAAGGTGGCCATGGATCAGACGGTCACCATCCGGGCGTCCGTCCACGACACGGAAAAAACACTCATCGTCTCCGTGATCCTCGTAATTCTCGTCGTTTTCGTCTTTTTGCGAAACACCCGCGCCACCTTCATTCCCAGCGTCGCCGTTCCCGTGTCGCTGGTAGGAACATTCGGCGTGATGTATCTGCTTGGCTACAGCCTCGACAATCTTTCGCTGATGGCGCTGACCATCTCGACCGGTTTTGTGGTCGACGACGCGATCGTTGTGATCGAAAACATCACGCGCTATCTCGAACAGGGCATGCATCCTCTCGCAGCCGCGCTAAAGGGCGCCCAGGAAGTGGGCTCTACCGTTTTCACCATCAGCGTCTCGCTGATTGCGGTGTTCATTCCTTTGCTTCTGATGGGAGGCATCGTGGGCCGTCTGTTTCGCGAATTCGCCGTGACGCTCTCCGTCGCCATCGCGGTTTCCATGGTGGTTTCGCTTACCGCAACTCCCATGATGTGCGCTCATCTCCTAAAGGAAAAACAATCCCATGGCTGGATCTACCGCACCAGCGAGCGGGCTTTCGATTCGGTCGTGAATCTGTACGGGAGCACCCTCTCCGTCGCGCTCCGTTTCAAGGCGATTACGCTGCTGGTGTTGCTGGCCACCATCGGGCTGAACGCCTACCTGTTCATTCGCATCCCCAAGGGGTTTTTCCCGCAACAGGATAACG
>PMEV01000122.1 GCA_003154855.1 Bryobacterales bacterium | reverse complement strand
CCAGCCAGTTCGCGGCGATCGCGGCAGTCGCGGCCTTCTTCCTCTTCCGCGAGCGGCTCTCGCCTCGGCAGCGCTCCGGAGTGGTCGCCATCGCGGTCAGTGTCGCGATCCTCACCGCGGTCAGGGGCTGAGGGCGACCGCGAGACGCGCTCGGGCCATGGCCTTCTGATCGCGCCCAGGGCGGCAGTCATGGTCCTCGGAGCTGCCACACCTCGACACCGTCGACGCTGTACACCGTCTCAAAGAGCGGGCTTGCCCCGAAGTCGGTCGGCGAATGCCCGCTGCAATCGAGCAGGCCACCCGACGAGAGGACGTATTCGGCGCCGTAGCGCGCCATCACGTGCGCGGCGGCGGCATCCCCGTCGCAGTAGACGCTGTGGACATCGGCGGCGCGGGGGTCGGGGTCGTAGCCGAGGTTGGCCGCATAGGGGCCATACGTCGTGATCCGCAGGCGCCCGGCGAGATCCACCGGGCTGTCGATCCACGCATCTGTCACGAAGACGGAGCGCTGCGGAGTATTTGTGGCGATCCAGGCGGCGGCGCGCTCCTGCGCGTCGGTCATCGCCACCGTTGCGCTCGTGACGTGCCACACGGCGACGAGCGCCGGCGAGAGCATCGAGGCGACGAGGACGCACGCTATCAGTGGACGAGGCCAGCGGCGCACAAGCCACGCGGCCATGATCGCCACCGCAATCCACTCCATCTGGAAATACTTGTTCATGTCGAATTGGACAGCGCTCACCCTGATCACGTTCGGGACTATGAAGAGCGCCACTGCCCAGGCGAGCAGGAATGCGCGCTCTGGAAGATCGCGCCGCGTAGCCGCAACGAGCGCCAGCACGAATGGCACGCCGAGGTTCGTGAGGTAGAAGAAGACGACAGCTGCCGGCCCATCCGACCAGGGGGCCGATTCCCAGCCGGTCACGATACCGAAGTAGCCGTGCCCGACCTGCTGCAGCGCAGGACCGATGATGAACGGCAATCCGAGCGCCAGCGGTGCGAGGAACAGGACGGTGTCGCGGCGCCACGTCGGACGCTTCCATTCGCGCCGTACGAGCACGTACAGGAGCACGATCAGGTAGGTGGCCGGGAACGCGAAGAAGTCGAACGGGGCAAGCAGAGCGGCTATCAACCCGGCGAGGACCATGCCCGCAGGTCGGGTGCCCAGCGAGGCCCGAACGAGAAGCACCGCGACGACGAGGCCCGGCAGTCCGAGGGCCGTCGCCCGGTGCGGCAGAAGACCCGTGCCCAGCACCGACGCTATCCGGAAGTACGGCCACCCGGCGTTCCAGGTGTTGTCGTAGCTATTGGCGGCGATGAGCGAGCCGATCGACGAATGTGTGGAGATGAGGTCCAGCGGGAGCCGGATGTAACCCATGCCGCCCCCGAACACCACGAGCACGGCGGCCAGCCCTGCGACTCGTCGATCGTTCGATATGGCGAGGGCGAGCTCCCACGACANNTTCACGTCCATCCCGGCGACCGTCGCCGCGATCGCGCCGTGGAAGTCGGCGAACCAGTGATACAGGAGAGGGACGCCTGAGAAGTAGGGAACCTGGGGCGGGAAGTTGCCGTTCTGGATGCTCGTCCCGATCGAGACGTGGACGAGGAAGTCGCTCCAATTCCATCCGCCCGAGACCCAGCCGCCGGAGGTGAGGTGCCAGGCGCTGAGCGCCAGAACACCCCCAACCACGAGCGCCGCGAAACCGGCGATTGCCCACGGCACGGGCTCCCCTCGTATCTCCCCCACGACCGCCCGGGCGCTGATTCGCGGCGGCGGAGCCAGCCAGGGGAGNNGAGCAGGAAGATCGAGACGAGCACGGCGTCGCAGCCGAATCCGCCGGTGACTGTGGCGACGACATTGACGAGATGAGCCGACACGTAGATCGAGGCCACGACGCCGACGGCGAGCCTGCCCGGCGCTCCAAGGGCGGGCGCGGCCCGCGAGACCAGCAGCCAGCCGGGCACGACGAAGAGGAACGGCCAGGCGAGGATCGGCGCCGAGGCTGGGAACATGCGGACGACCAGGAGGGCGAAGACGATCCAGCCGAGCGCGATCACCGCGCCAAGAACGTCTAGCGCAGACGGGCCAGACATGCCCATCGGATCGGAGAGACGGAAGCGGCGCCGAAGGGGCCGGTCGATGGCCATGATCTGAGCCTACCGGCTCGAGGGGCGGGTGCGCCGCAGCTGGCTCGACGGGCGCCTCCGCTCCATCCGTTCAGGTAAGAGGAACTGCCCGCGCTCGCGCTGCGCCGTCTGCGGTAGCAGGCCGCGGCCCATTCGGCCGCGATCGGGGCGCGGCGTCACCGCGGCCAACCTGAGCCAGACTCCCCCACCATCCTGTCGTCCCTCCCCTTGACCTAGGCCCGCACGCTGCCCCCAGAGACAGTCTACGGGCACACGACAGGCAGCGTCCGTCGGCCGAACACACGCAAACGACCGCTCGTTGTCGCCCAGAGGCACTGGAGCGAGAGACGGGGCTCGATCACGCGAGAGGAGTTCGATGAACG
>PMEV01000259.1 GCA_003154855.1 Bryobacterales bacterium | reverse complement strand
TGTTGGTGAAGCCAACAATCAGGTTGGTGCCCGTGCTCGCGCGACCCACGTCCGCCACGGTGCTGCCGCCCGGCGAGGTCAGAGAGGTGTAGTAATATCCGCTCTCGGACAGGAACTGGCTGCCAACGGGTTGGCTGATGGTACTGGTCCTGGGCTTGAACGCCAGCGCGAAGCCTTCGATAAACTGCACATTGAACGTCGAGCTCATGGCACTTACGGGGACGTTCCGACCAACGCATTGCTGGAAGCTGGTGTTGGCGGAGCCGGAGCCGTTGCAGCCAGTAGCTTTGAACTGCATGGGAACCAGAACCGTGGCCACCGGCACCGAGTTCTGGCCGCTGAACGTGACGTTATTGGAGCTGACCTGCTCGTAGATCTGCGTCAGTCCGTTCGCCACCGTGGCCGGCGACTCCTCGCACGCGATGCGGATGTTCGAAATCCGGATCGTCGTAACGGTGCCCGCCGGAATGAAAACGTTTTCGAACAGGATCTTGTTCCGCGTGTTGGGCGCATCGGTGCCGCCCAGGTTGGATTGCAGCAAGCCGATGATGGGCTGCTGAACCGCGCCGCCGGGAAGCACAAGCGGCCCGGCAGCATCGGACTCGACCATAAAGCTATCCGTGACGCACTGAATCCCGGTCGGGCACTCACCGGCCATGCCGGTGTTGTTCAACACCTTGTTGGTGACCGGGGCCAGGTTCATTGCGGCGTAAAAGTTAGTCGTGACGTTTTGCGGAGCGCTGCGGCTGTCGGTGACTGTGTTGTCGCAGACCACCTCCACATCGCCCACCAACTCCGTAAGGCCGCCGTCCCGAACCACGGTCGGCGACGAACTGGTAGCACAAGTTGGCTGCTGTGCGCTAACGGGCACGGCCACCAAGGCCAGTACCGCTAGCACTAAAAACCATTTGCGAAAATCTGCCATTTCCTTCTCCTTGGTGAATTTCGAATTTGAATTGATGGAAGTCGTCTTCAACCTGAGCTTCTTTCGCTAAGCTCGATCACAGCCTGGAGACGCCACCAAACCACCAGCGCCCAGCCTGACCACCTGATCTGGCTTCACGTGCTCTTTTTGTTCTTTTCTGACTTCTCGTGCTCGCGGGATTCAAGGCTGATGATTGCCGCCACACACAACGTGGCTAAGACACCATTATCTCTCAGCACAAGCACAAGTCAAGCTAAAAGTCACTCCCCGACCGGTTCCTCCACAGAATCCGGCCATTCAAGCGTATTCAGGGTGAGTTTAACCAGTAGAGGGCCTCCAAGTCAACAGTTTTCTCGCGAGCGGGCGCTTTTTTTGACCTGTAGCCGGGGCCGCCAAGACCGCCCTTTGGCACGGGTTCCCTCCAGTTCGGTCCTCGGGGGCCGGGAGGAGCGCACGCCAACCGCGGCCTAGGCTGTCTGCACCGGCTGAGCGTCGGCCGGCAGGTCCATGAACTGGCGCAGCAGGGCGTCGGAGTTGGAATCCACCCCGCATCCCTGGTGGTAATAGCTGTCCAGCACCAGGCCGGCGTTCATCATGGTCCCGTCGGGCAGTTCGATGGCGTGGCTGACCTGGTCGCCGACCTGCCCGGTCACCATATAGTCCACGATTTTGGCGTCCGGCACGTACTGCTGCACCAGGCGCAGGGCCTCCTGGGCGCCCTCCTCGGTGGCCGAGACCGCCGGCATCAAAGTGCCGTTGGTAGGCGGGCCCATCGTAATGGTCTGGAACCAGTCGTCGAAACCCGCCACGTAGCCCGGACGGGTGGGGCTGGTGGCGGTTCCGTAGTAGGGGTTGTAAATCTCCGGGCCGGTGCAGTTGCGCGCATCCCAGGACGGCGTCGTGCTGAGCACGATGGAAGGCGCCCCACTGGCCGTCACTTGGCCGGTTCCGGGCGGGTTCTCGGGGCTGGCCGACGGCGTTGGCGGCACGGTCGGCGAAGTGCCGGGCGCCGCTTTGGTCGAGACCGCCTCTGACGTGGGCGTAGCGGCGACCGCCGCCGCCGCCGGGACGGTCGCCACCATGGGCTTATCGGCCACCGCCGCCGGCGCGGCAACCACGGCTGGCGCCGGAACCCGCTCGACCGCCTCCCGGACGGTCGAGATGGCGGCCGACCCCTGACTGCTGGGGGCGGCTGGACTGGCCGCCAGGCTGCCGACGGCCACCGCACTGGCTGGCATGGCGTCCGCCCTGGCGGCGAACGCCTGCTGCATCATTCCGGCGAAACTGAACCCGCCGGTATCCGAGGCCGGCCCCGGGCTCTCATCCCCCGAGGCCCGCCGCTGGATAGAAGCTTCAAACCCAGTCTGAAGGCGATGGTTTTCCGTTCCTGAGACCTGCATACCGTCTCTCCATCGGCGGGGGCCGTCGGATACTTTAGGGCCAGCCTCGACACGGCGCCTGGGCAAGCGGCTATTCGTGGAACAGCTTGGTGAGGCCCTTGAGGCCCGACTTCAGCTCGTCGCTGGCCTCCACGAGCTGGTTGGTGTCGTAAATGACGCGGGGGGTCATGAAGATCACCATTTCGGTGCGACCCGTGGTGGTCGACTTGGAGCCAAACGCCGCCCCCAGTACCGGGATGCGATGCAGTAACGGGATGCCCCCCGAGCTCCAGGTCTTGGTCTCCAGGATAATGCCCGCCATGGCGATAGTGTCGCCGTCCCGCAGCGTGACCTGGGTCTGGACCGAACGGTTCGAGAAGGAGGGCGACTGAATCGCGGAGCTAGCCGCCGGCGCCACCGGCGCGCTCACTTCCTGGTTGATCACCATGGTGATGATGCCGCTCGCATTCGCGCGCGCCAGAACGTTCAGGGTGACCCCCGTGGACTGGTTCTGGATGGACTGCGTGAACACGGAACTGCCGCCGTTGGTGATCCCGCCATTCACCGCTTGGGCCGACAAGGTGGGGACTTCGCTGCCCACGTTCATGGTGGCCGGGATGCTATCGGTGACGATCAGGCTGGGGGCGGAAACCAGCTTGGTCCGCGTGGTTTGCTCGTCCGCCTGGAGCATGGCCAGGAGTCGGCGGCTGTTGCCGACCAGCAACCCGGCTGTCAGGGTAAGGCCCGTGGAGTCGGCGGCCGCCCGGACGGCCTGGCCCGGACTCCAACTGGGAGGCGTCTGGTCCTTCGTCTGCAGGGCCGACTGCACGCCGGCGGCGTAGCTCCCGGTGAGATCGACCTCGTAGATTTTGGCTTCCACCAGAATCTGGCGGGGCGCCACGTCGAGCTGTTCCAGAAGCTTGAGGATCTGGGCGTAGTCCTGGGGCGTCGCCTGGATCAGCAGCGTGTTGTCGAACGGGTTGGGAATCACGTGCGGGATCTTGGCCCAGGCGGCGCTAGCGGCGCCCGCGCCCGCGCCCAGATAGGCGCCGGTCAGGTCCTGTTGCATGCCGGCAGCGCCCATGGCGCCGGCTGCTCCCAAACCCGTGCCGGTGGACTGGCCAGCCCCCAGAACCTGGGCCGTGGAGGATGACATGGGGGAGGACATGGNNGCCCGCCCATGCCGTAACCACTGGTCATGCCATAGCCGGCGCCCAGGCCAGAGCCGCCCATGCCGTAGCCACCCAGGCCGTAGCCGCCCATGCCGAGGCTGCTACCCATGCCGTAGCCCGAGCCCATACCCATGCCGCCCATGCCCGGGTAGTTGGTGCCCAGATACAGTTGCATGATCACCCCGGCCAGCGACTGCGCCATGCCGTAATTCACCCGGTAGACGTAGTTGTCCATGGTGCCGGCCGTGGCCTTCTGCGGGATGTCCAGCTTCTTCAGCCATTCCTCGACTTGCTTGAAAGCGCCCGGGTTCGAGGCGATGGCCACCACCGTGTTGATCCGGTCGACGGCCAGGAACTTCACGGCGCTGGCCTTGTCGCCCAGGGAAATCGACTGCAGCACCGTCTCCAGCTCCTTCGCGATATCCCTGGGCCGGCCGTGCTTGACTTCGAACAGCCGCACCCTCTGGCCGGCCAGCGTGTCGCTGTCGAAAAGCGCGATCAGTTCCATGGTCCGCCGCATGTTCCGGCTGTTGTCGAGCAGCATCAGCAGGTTGGCCGGCTCGTAGACCGTCATCTGCGCGCCCTCGCCCAGGAAGGGCTGCAACAGCTTGGCCAGCTCCCCGGCGGTCGAGTACTTGAGGAAGACCAGGTTCAGCATGATCCGCTCGTCGTCCGGGAAGGTCTTGGCATCCACCTGCGGGCTGAGCGGCAACTGCGCCACGGAGGCGCCCATGGGGACGATGCGGTAGATGTCGCCCACCTGCACCATGGCCGCGCCGTTGATGCGCAGGATGGTCTCCAGCATGGCGCGGGGATTGACCGGCTTGATCTCACCGTAGGTCTGTAGGGTGACGCCGCCCCTGACCCGCGGGTCGAGGATGTAGTTGATCTTCAAGCTGCGGGCCAGGATGTCGATCACTTCCGTCAGCGAGGCGTTCTGGATGTTCAGAACGGGCATCGCGGAGGAAAGCTGCACTTCGACCGCGCCGCTGGGAGTGGTGGTGGCGGCGGGTGGAGCGGTCTGGGCGGGCGGCGCGGTTTGCGTGGGCGCCACGGCCTGGGCCGGCGGCGCGGTTTGGGTGGGCGGCGCGGGCTGGAAGCTCAGCGGGGCCTGCAAGGCCGGTCTGGCCTGGTCGGGCTGCGGGGCCTCAGCGCCCTGCCCGGGCCGGCCCAGTATACTCTGGCCCCAGGCCTGCGTCAGCACCATGCCGGATAAGATCAACACAATCCAGGATTTCATGTGCGTTTACTCCTTGGCGGGGCCCGTGGCGCCGGCGGGCTGGGCGGCCGGCTCGTTCTTGGGGCGGTCGCGCTCCCAGACCTTGCGTTCCAGGCTGTTGAACTGGTCCTCTGTTTTCGTCCAGCGCATACCGCCGAAGGGAGTGGGACGCTCGAACTGGATCTGGTCTCCAACCCGAACCGCCTTCCAGCTCGGCGGCGCCACCTCTTCGAGGGGCTTCTGATCCGGGGTTCTGGTGAGTCCGAATGGAGTGTCGCGATAGATCCAAACCTTGCCCTGCGCATCGCTATAGCGCCAGCGGTACGGTCCAATCTTAGTGGCGCCAGCCGGCAAGCCCGCCGGCGCGGGCGAATTGTCTACGACCGTCACCGCCGAACTGGACGGCGGATCGGCAGCCTTCTGGTCGCCCGCCTTCTGATCGCCGGCGGCCAGCAACATGCACGGCAGTACCAACAATGCAAATCCAAGTCTCGTCATTTCTAACCCTCTTCCTGGCGAGTCCAGCGCCTAATTCGGCACCCACTCGCAGATCGGTCCAAACGGGCCGTCCCTAACCGTCTTGTGGACTCCATCCGCCACGGTGCCGGCTGGCGACGTATCCCCTAGTGTGCAGGCCCGGTGGCCGCTGCCCAGATCAAAACCCGGAGCGGCCGGGACGGGCTTCGCGATGGTTTGGATGTTCGGTNNCGGCGTTCGCCCGGCGGACGCATTGGAGTCCGGCGTGGCGTCCCGCGCCACCAGATCCTCGAGCCGTTTGCTCACCTTCTCGTCCCCCCACTCCAGCACTATCCGTTCGCGGTCTATGCTCCGCAGCGTAAACTCCCCGATAGTCTGTCCGATCCCAACCTCCTGGTGCTTCGCCCCGGAGTTCTCGCCCATAATCGCGGTGGGCGCGCCGCCCAGGATGAACAGCCCGTAGAACACCGGCAAGTGGGGCATTTTGGGAGGCGCCTTCACTTCCACGATGACGGTGGGATTGCGGTCGGCGCTGAACAGCATCTGCTGCGCGACTTCGGCATAGGAAACGGCGCGCACCGGCTCGACCCGCGCCAGCGGCGGGTAATGTGGGGGCGGCAAGGGCACCAGCGGCTGCCCCAGCACGACGCTCTCCCTATGGCGGGCCTCCAGCCATTTCTCGCGCACCTGCGCCCCCAGCACCACCACCAGGGCGGCCAGGAGAAGATTTAGCAGCCATAGCTTCTTGCGCATACTCAGAACGCAGCCTTCTTGCGGGGCGCCAGCCGCTGGGGGACGATGCCCGCGACGGTCAGCCGTACCAGCACCGTCTTCTGTTTGGCATCCCCGGCCGAGACCCGCAGTTCAGTGGTGGCCAGCGCTTCCGGCTGGCTGGTGAGGTCGGCCAGGAAGTTCAACAATTCGTCCAGGTGGCAGGAGAGGGGCATGCTGATCTGCACCTCGCCGTAATCCTCGCCCAGCCGGGCGACCTGCTGGCCCAACTCGACAGTGCCGAACTCGAGCGGCGGGGTCTGGCTGGCGGCCACCCGCTTGACAACATTCAGCAACTGGGCCTGGGCCTGGGCCGCGGTGTCCGCCTGGATCACGCCTTTCTCGCGCTCGGCCAGCTCCGCGGAAACCTGCTTGAGCACCAACTCCTGGCCCGGGACGCCGGCCGCCAGCCGCCGGGCGCGCGCCAGGCGTCTTTCGGCGCCGGGAATCGAATCGGCCGCGCCCACCACCGCTGAGCTCCCGCTCGAGCCGCCGAAAAGGGCGTACACGAGCAGGGCCACCACGCAGGCCGCCGCCAGCGCCGCCAGGGCCCGCTTGTCCCGCTGCCCGAGGCTCATTTCGCCACCTCTTTGCGCTGCGTGCGGATGCGGAAGACCTCGTACTTGCCGGCGTGCGCGAGTGGCACGGTGAATTCGGAACCTTGGAACTGTGGCGCGCCGTCGAGCAGTTTCAGCAGCGGCGCGGCCTGCTCCGCCTGCCCGCTCAGGACCACGGAGTTGCGGCTTATTTCCAATGAGTTCACCCAGGCCGGCGGTGGCAGCAGTTTGGTCAGATCGGAGAGCACATCCAGGTCCGCTTTGGAACGCCGGCGGAAACCGTCCAGCAGTTTGGCGCGGGCGCGGGTCTGGTCGATGGAGCTCTTCAGCGTCGCCTCCTTCCTGGCCTGCGGCTCGAAGCGGGAGATTTCGCGCTCCAGCGCCGCCAGGTATTTCCGGTCCTCGACGGGCGTGATGGAGGCCAGCGCCACCAGCACCGCCAGCAGCAGAAACGCCAGGACGGCGGTGGGCACAAGCATCGCCCGCGAGGCGGAAACCCGGTGCTCGGGCGGCAGCAGGTTCAGGGGCAACGCCAGGCGGGGACAGGCGGAGGCCAGCGCCGCCGCGTAGGCCAGGGCGCCGCGGGATGAATCGTAGCCCGCCGGGGCCGCCTGAGGAGCCGGCAGCAGGGCGGACACGGGGCTGGGCTGGGCTTCGGCGGGCAGTCTTAACTCGGCGGCCGCCAGCGCCGGGGCGTCGTGCCCGGGCAACTCGAAAGCCGCTGAAAAGAAAGGCTTAGCCTCGCTCTCACCGTAGATCTCGAGAGCCCCTTCGCATTCCGTCAGGGCCACAAAACCGCCCCGCGGCGGGGTGCCCAGCAGCCGCACGCCGGAGTGCACCGCGGCGGCCGAGAAAGTGAACCCGGCGACCTTAACGCCCGCCTCGCTAAACAGGGCGGTGTAACGCTCCAGGATCTCGCGCCGAAGGATGGCGATCAGCACCGCGCCGCTGCGGCCCAAACGGCACCAGGAGTACGCCGCCTCGTCTTCCCCGTAAGGATGCAGCGCATCCAACTGGAACTGGATGGCGGCCCCGAGATCGCGGTTGGCCACGCCGCCCAGCGCCAGTTGCCGCACAATGAGATCGCGACGCGGCAGCAGCACCGTGGCCGACAGGTAGCTGGCTCCCAGGTTCTTGAGAAACTCCGCGTACTCGGCGCCCCAATCGTCGGCCCTGCGCTCGCGAAATCGGGGGATGGTGGTGGCTCCCAGGACCTGGGCGCCGGTGGGGCGAACGCGCACCACGGCCACCGACAGGTCCAGCTCGCCCATCTGTATGCCCGCGCCGGTGCCGATGGCCAGCCACCTGCGGAAATCTGGAAGATCCAGCTTCATTGCACCCACACGTTGTCGTACCAGCGCAGGACGTGGTAGAACTCGTCGTAGCTCCGGCCCATGAACTTCACCGTGGCCGCCACCGACCGGCGATCCTCGGAGAGCCCTCCGCTGGGAAGCTTCAGCCGGGCCGTCGCGCGCAAGGTGAAGATGGCGTTACCGCCGACCCGCAGGCGGCTAAGGAACGGGGCGCCCTGGAACATAGCAGCGAGCTCGTCCTGGTTGCGAAATGGCGCTGCGCTGCGCCGTTCGAGGATCATCGCAATGGCTTCCGCGCTCACTCCGGCCGCGCTCAACACCGCCGGCTGGGCCGTGTTCACGTCCAGCGGCCCGGCGGCGCCAAAGGTGGTGACGAAGTCTCGCAAGCCGGGGCGCGCCACCAGCCGCCCTTCCCCATCGCGCCCGTAACTTCCGTGGAACAGGTCCGGAGTCATGCCCTTCACCAGCAGTAGTTCTTCAATCTCTTCCAAGGACGCATGGCGGGGCGGAAAAGACGGCGCGGGCGAGAAAGAAAGCTGCTCGGGGGCTTCCTGAAGGGCGCCGGGAATGGGGGTGCGCCACTCCAGGATGCCCTGGGTGATGGTCTGGGCCCGTTCCGGCTCCGCGCCCAGCGCCACCAACAGGCTGAATATCTCTTCCGGCTTCGCCAGGTTCACGTTCAGCTTGGAGGATTCGGGCGTGATGAGGACCTCGGCGCTGCCGGTCGGAAACTCGAACCTGAGGGAGGGCGCGCCCCAGGTGTAGTAGAGGGCTTGGCCGTCGGGCCCCTTATAAGAGCGTCCC
This sequence comes from Bryobacterales bacterium, assembly GCA_003154855.1. Classification (GTDB taxonomy): domain Bacteria; phylum Acidobacteriota; class Terriglobia; order Bryobacterales; family Bryobacteraceae; genus Fen-330. The sequence goes on along the minus strand of PMEV01000259.1, from coordinate 1,437 downwards.
CACTGCATGTAGAGCAGCGCGCGCTGGATGGCGCCGGTGGCCAGATAGTGGCTGCGCACCGACTCCAGGGCGGCGCTGCTGCGCTCGGTCTCGCCGCGCACCGTGACCGCCAGCGAGAAGGCGATCGCCGAGAGCGCCGCCGAGAGCCACAGCACCGCCAGCAGTGCGCTTCCGGTGGTGGGCCGCCTCGGGGAACTATTTGAAGCTGTCGGCATACCTGACATTCGGCATCCTGTTGACGTAGATCGGGACGATCACACCGGCCAGCGGCACCCGCGAAGGGTCCGCCACGAGGGGCGCCATTTCCACCCGCACCGCCGCCGGCAACCTGGGCCGCCGCCATTCCGTCACCCAGCTCTCCGGCGCCTCCGGCGGCAGCCTCTCCTTGTAAAAGAAACGGCAGAACGCGATGTGATCGGCCAGCACGAAGGAGTGCGGCCCGGCCTCGATGGCCCGGTACTGTGGTGTCAGGGCGCCATTCTGGCTGGGGTCGGGCAGCAGCGCCAGGCAACTGGCCCCCGTCGAGAGCGGACCGCTATACAGCGTTTCGTTGACGATCAAACGGAAGCCGCCGTTCGAGTCGCCCGGTATGGTCTGGAACTCGAGAATGCGGGGATAGCCGCGCGCCGCCTCCTCCAGCGAATAGCTGGAGACGAAGCGCATGGCCTGCGCTTGCCCCTCGAAGAACGGCACCCGAACGCGTTGCATACCCGGCCCCTCCGCCGGACAGTCCGCGAAGACCGGCATCAGGCCCGCGATCTGGCTGACCAGGATCTGCTGTACGCTGGCGGCCCGCCGGTTGGCGATCAGCTTCGAGTTGGCCTTGTCGAGCGCGCTCAGGCCCACCCGCAAGGCCATCAGCATGCCCACCGAAAGCAGGCTGAGGAGCGAGATGGCGACCAGCAGTTCGATCAGCGTGACGCCGGCCCGGCCTCCCCACCGCCCGCGTGCGGGAGCGGTCATGGCGCCAGCCTCGATTGCCGGAAGCCTTCCAGCGCCAGCGTGTGCCGCCGGCTGCCGCTCATCCACCAGATCTCGAGCTCGACGCGCTCCAGAATGGGGGTGCCCGGCCGGGCCTCGGGCGGCGCCTCGAAGGGCGCGATCTGGGCGCGCCAGCCCGCCTCGACGCCCCCGGTGAGCTGGGGATCGAACTGGCCCTCGATAGGCGTCATCCGGGGCAAACTCTGGTCGAGCAGCAGTTGGTCCATCTTCTGCCGGGCCAGCAGCGCGGCGCGGTCGTAATCGGTCAAGTGCCCGGCGTTGCGCAACGACGCTGAGATGCTCGCCAGCAGCGAAACCACCGCGATCCCCATGATCAGGGTGGCCACCAGCATCTCGAGCAGCGTGAATCCCCGCTCCCGCACACCCGGCACGCCGGGAGTGGGCGCCGCAGCGGCCAGGCGCCTCATGGCGGGTGCACGACATAGAAGTGGGGTC
>PMEV01000406.1 GCA_003154855.1 Bryobacterales bacterium | reverse complement strand
GCCGCCGTATGGCCGCGCGAGTCCCCGCCGGCGCGGCGTAATCGGCCGCCATCGCTATCGTCGTCGCTAAGAGCAGCAGGAGGTACGGCAACCTTAGAGTGTAATCGAAACCGCGCCGCCACCGCCGCGCGCCGCCAGACAATCCGTAAGCCAAGGATATGAGTACCCGATCCGGATCCACGTCCATGATTCTCATCGAGCATGCACGAACGTGCCCCTGGTACGGCGAGTGTGGCTGTCCTCTCGCATGAGTATCGACGGGGCAGTCCTTGACGCTCCCCACCCTGATGCTGTAGTGTCGTCGTCATGGCCGCGCGCATTCAATGCCGTTAGGTTCGGAGCCAGGAGAAAACGGAAGCAGCCCCCCTGCGGAGGATGAGTCATGACCAGGATCAACCGAATCAAGATCGGCGGCTTTCGGAGACTGCAAAACGTCGATCTACCCGTCAAGCCCTTCATGGTGTTGATCGGCGCCAACGGCGTGGGGAAGACGTCCTTGCTGGATGCGTTTTCGCTGCTTTCCGCCTCGGCATCCGGCAAGCTGAACCACAGCGTGTCGCAGTTCGGCGGAATCACCAGTCTCCTGACGCGCGACCGATCGAAAGAAGTTTCGCTTCTGGTGGATATGGAGGTTCCGGGGCAGCGACCACTCGAATACGAACTTCACCTGGAACAGAAGGGTACGGGCTACAGCATTGCCAGAGAGGTTCTTTCCCAGGCCCGCGAGGATTACCCCCAACCGTTCAAACACATCGATTCTTCGGACGGCGACATCCGCTACTACGAGATCGAGCAGAACAAACTGATCCGTCCGGAGTGGGAACACAACCCACTGGAAACATCGCTTTCCCAGGTTCCCAAACTTTTCCGCCAGCCGGAGGAGATGCGGCGCATTCTGGCGACCGCGACCGAGTATCATGTGCTCGACGTCGGCCCCCGCGCGCCAGTCAAGTTGCCTCAGGCGATGAAGCCCGCCACGCTCCCCGGTGCCGAGGGGGAGGACTTGGTACCGTACCTGTACTACCTGCGCGAGAGCGATGGCGATCGCTTCACCGCAGTCGTCGATTCGATCCGGGCTGCATTTCCCGATTTTGAATCCTTGAGCTTCCCGCCGGTCGCCGCAGGCGTCCTGGCGATGACCTGGAAAGATAGAAACTTCAGCAAGCCGTTGTATATGAACGACCTGTCCGAAGGTACACTTCGATTCCTGTGGTTGACTTCCCTGCTCCAGAGTCCGGCGCTGTCAACCATCACCATGATCGACGAACCGGAGGTCAGCTTGCATCCCGAACTGCTCAGTTTGCTCGCCGAGTTGATGCGTGAGGCTGCGAAGAGAACTCAGTTGATCGTCGCCACGCATTCCGATCGGTTCATTCGCTTTCTGCGGCCCGAAGAAGTGGTCGTGATGGACATCGACGACGGCGGCTGCGCCAAGGCGACTTGGGCCGATTCGCTGGACCTCGATTCGTGGTTGGCCGAATACGCCTTGGATGAAGTGTGGAGGATGGGTCGCATGGGAGGGCGATCATGAAGATTGCTCTCATCGTCGAGGGGCGGACGGAGAAAGCCTTCGTGCCGTTCCTCCGCAGTTTTCTCCGGTCGCGGCTCCCCGATTCCATGCCCAACATCGATCCTCTTCCTTACGACGGGCGGATTCCCACGGGGGAAAAGCTCCAGCGAGTGGTGATCCGCCTGCTAAGCGGTCCCCGAGCGGCAGATCACGTCGTCGCACTGACCGACGTGTACACCGGCGCCCGGCCGCCGGAGTTTCAAGATGCTACGGACGCCAAGGCAAAAATGCGGCAATGGGTGGGGGCGGAGCCGAGATTCCACCCGCATGCAGCCCAATACGATTTCGAGGCCTGGCTGCTTCCCTATTGGCCGTCGATTCAAAGACTGGCTTGCCACAACCGGGCTTGCCCGCCGGGGAACCCCGAAGAGGTGAACCACGCTAACCCTCCTGCTCATAGGATCAGGGATATCTTCGAGACCGGCCGGTGCAGAGACAGCTACATCAAACCGCGTGACGCCGGCCGGATTCTTCGCGAGAACGATCTATCAGTCGCCGTCTCGCGTTGCTCGGAGTTGAAGGCGCTCGTGAACACGATTCTGGGCGTGTGTGGCGGGGAAGCCGTCCGATAACTCATCACGTCGAATCGATCTTCGGTTGACGACTCAGATCGAGCGCTTCGGAGGCCAACCGATGAAGTTCAGACCATCCGCGCACAGGCGCCGGACCGACCTCTAGGCCGCGCCGCGCCATTCTCGTCGCCGACGTCTGGCGCGATGCGGTTCCATTCTATCGGGCACTCGGCTGGCAACCGCCGGAAGCCGTACTCCTCGGGAAAACAATCGAGTCGCCGGATGCGGAGAGTCCCCAGTGACGGCCACTCCTGGGCCGCGTCCCCAAAGCGAGCTTCCCCTCAGACTCCGAAGAATCCCCGCACCCTCGCCTCGCGCTCGCGCCCTCCGCCTCGAACTCCCGCACCACCGCCTTCGGCGCCTCGGGGATCGCCAGACCCTGCGGGC
>PMEV01000012.1 GCA_003154855.1 Bryobacterales bacterium | reverse complement strand
AGGGAGGAACTAACCCTGGCGCGGGCCGGCCGGATGTATGAGGCCGAAATGCGCCGCCTGCATCCCGAAAGTCTGAAGGGGCCGGAGCGCCACCGCGCCAAGCTGGTCCCTCTTCGCGACAGCCTGGCCGGCCCCGTGCGGCAGGCCTCGCTGGTGTTGCTGGGGGCGGTGGGACTGGTGCTGCTGATCGCCTGCGCCAACGTGGCTCAGTTGCTGCTCTCGCGCCTCGCCGAGCGGCGCCAGGAACTGATGGTGCGCGCGGCCCTGGGCGCCAGCCGCGCGCGACTGGTGCAGCAGTTGATCACCGAGTGCAGCCTGCTGACGCTGGCCGCGACCGCCGCCGGGCTCGGCGTGGCGAAGTGGGCCGCGCGGCTTGTCTCTCTGGCGCAACCGGCAACCCTATCCATCCAGCGGTACACCATTCTCGATTGGCGCGTGCTGGCATTCGCCACGGGAACGGCGCTTCTCACCGGACTGCTTTTTGGAGTCTTGCCCGCCTCGCTCATGGGCCGGATGCTGCCGGCGGGCGATGTGGTCGACAGCCAGCCTGGCGCCCGCAGTAGAGGGGCCGGCCGAATGCGGGCGCTGCTGGTTGCCGTGCAAGCCGCGCTGGCCGTGGTCCTGGTAGCCGGCTCGGTGAGCATGGGCCGCAGTTTTCTGAGGCTGATGGGTATCGACCTGGGATACCGTACCGGCCACGTGGTGACGCTCAATGTTTCGCTGATCGGCACCAGCCACGAAGGGCAGGCCGCATGGCGGCAGTATTATGGCGATGCCCTGGAACGTCTGCGCGCGGTTCCAGGGGTGGAATCGGCCGGCGCCACCAGCTTGCTGCCGCTGATGCGCGGCCTGACGGAGAGCGCCAGGTTCACGCTCGATGACCGCCATGTCGACGACGTCGGCGTCAGGGAAGCCGGCCCCGACTTTTTCCGCAGTATCGGGTCCGCCCTGGTGGCCGGCCGTGAATTCACCGCCGCGGACCAGCGGACCTCCGAGCAGTTGGTCATCGTCAACGAAGACTTCGCCCGCGCGCTGGGCGGCGGCGCCGACTTGGTGGGCCGGAAGATATCGGGATATCGTGGAAAGGCCTACACCGTCGTGGGCGTTGTNNCCGCGTTCGTGGGCGACATTCACCGCCAAGGTGCGCGGCGACGCCGAGCGATACCTGGCCCTGTGCCGCGACGCGGTGCAGGCGGTCGATGCGCAGGTCCCGGTGTACGACGTCAAAACGCTCGACCAGCGCCTGAGCGAGAACCTGGCCCGGCCGCGCTTATACACCTCCGCTGTTCTGTTCCTGGGTGTCTTTGCCCTGCTGCTGGCCGTCGTGGGAACTTACGGCGTGGCGTCTTACTCCATCACCCAGAGGACCCACGAAATCGGCGTGCGCATCGCGCTGGGCGCCGGAGAAGGCCGGGTCGTGAAGATGGTGGTCTGGCAAGCCTCGCGCATGGCCGGCCTGGGCCTGGCGGTCGGAATCCCGATGGCCATCGCCCTTACCTGGACCATGTCCCGGGTGCTGCTGAACGTGGTTGCGCTCGACCCGCTCACCTTCGCGGTCTTCGCGGCGCTACTGGGCCTCTCCGCCCTGCTGGCCGGCTACATCCCGGCGCGGCGGGCGGCCCGGGTGGATGCGACGGTGGCCTTGCGGCACGAATAGGCCAGCTATACGTCCAGTCCCAGCGTCCAGAGCAGGTAGGCGACCGATTGCCGCAGGTACAGCCAGGACTGCCGCAAATCGTTGAGCGGCGCCGCCGGCCGCGGGGAGCCGTAGACCTTCAGCCCCTCCGCCTCCAGCATCTTCTTGGCCCGGAAGATGTGGTAGCCGTCGCTGACCAGAATGCACGATTGCAGTCCCTTGCGGCGCATGATCCTGGCCGCCGCCACCGTGCTCTGCATGGTGTTCTCGCTCTCGGTTTCGACCAGGATCTCTTCGGCGGGCACGCCCTGCCGCGCCAGGTAGTTCCGGCCGACCTGCGCCTCGGTGAAGCGGATGTCGCCGCCCGCCCCGCCGGTGGTCAGAATCCAGGGGGCCTTCTTCTCNNCCAGGCGATGTAGGCCACCACCGCCAGCACCGGCGCGATCCAGGCGAAGCGCAGGATTCGCTTCATGCGATCTCCAGGATTCAGTTTACGATGCTAGTAGGCTCTATGACCAGACCACAGACCCTCACTAGCCCCTCGAATCCCCTGCTTAAGGAGGTTCGCCGGGCCAACGCCCGCGGCTCGACCACTCAGGACGGCTACTGCCTGGCCGAGGGCTTCCACCTGCTCGAAGAGGCCCTGCGCAGCAAGTGCGAGGTTAAGGCGGTGCTGGCGACCCCGGCGGTTGAGAGCCGCATCCGTGGCTTGGCCGGCCCGCGCGTCTTCGTGCTCGACGACCGCTTGTTCCAAAGCGTTTCCGGAACCGAGGCCACCCAGGGCGTTCTGGCGCTGGTCCGGCCGCCTGCCTGGAACCTCGATGCCGTGTTCCGGGGCCAGCCGCTGGTGGTGGTGCTGGAGGGAGTCCAGGACCCCGGCAACGCGGGCGCCATCATCCGCGCCGCCGAGGCCTTCGGCGCGACCGGCCTGCTCTTCCTGAAAGGCACGGTCAGCCCGTACGGGCCAAAGGCGGTGCGGGCTTCGGCCGGTAGCGTGTTCCGGATGCCGCTGGTGGCGGGCCTGGACGTTGCGGGGGCGCGCGCGGCCCTGGAACAACACGGGCTGGATGTCTACGCCGCCGTCCCCTCGGGCCAGCGCGACCTCGCCAGCGTGGATTTGACGCGCCCCTGCGCCCTGATCATCGGTAGCGAAGGAAGCGGCGTCTCCGACCGCCTGCGGGCAGGAGCAGCCGATCTGCGCATCCCCACCTCTGGCGTCGAGAGCCTCAACGCCGCCCTGGCCGCCGGCATTCTGCTCTACGAGGCGCGCCGCCAGCGGGGGGCCTGAGCGCGGCCGGGGGAGGCGCCCTCTGCCTTATTGGCAGTATAATGACAATATGATGTCAGCATAGGGACACCATAGAGGCTTGATTGCTGAACATTCTTTGTCTAAGATTAGTCACATGGTCGGGCGCTCCACGGAGCTTGGGAGCGCCTGCGAATTCCACCAAGGAGAGGAAAGGTCGGACATGGCTACCCGCGTCCCGTACATCGACCCGAACGTCGAGCATGTCGGCGTCAGCCGGCTGCGCACGCTCAACGCCAGCAACCTGAGAAACTTCGAGAAGACGCTGGTGATTCAAGACAACAATACGCCACTGGCGGTCTTGCTGACGTACGATCAGTTTTTGCTGATGCAAAAGCAGTTGCAGGCCGTCCTGGACACGATCGAAGTGCTCACGGACGACCAGGAATGCACCGCCCTCCGGGATGGTCTGAAGGCTGTCCAGGAAGGGCGCACCCGGTCGTTGGCGGAGATTCGAGCCGGGTTGAAGCAGAAGGTGGCGCGCGGCAAGTAGAGACATGGCGAAGCCTGAATACGAGATTCAGCTTTCCGCGATCGCCGAAGCAACCTACACGCGCATGCACCAGGAGGCGCAAGAGTGCATCGAGCGTGGGGACCACACCAATTCGAAGGTCACTCAGTTCAAAATGGTCGAGGAAGCGCTTGACCGGATCATACCCCATGATCCTTTTTTGCCCGAGAGGAGCCTTTCTGGCGCCCTCTCGGGCATCTATCGGATCAAGAAGGGGCGCATGCGAATCTGCTACGTGGGGAATTCCACAGAGAGGGTAATTCGCATCGTGTACATTTCGGATACGCCACGCAAGCATGGCGACAGCAACGATCCGTACAGGATCCTGACCAGGTGGATCAAATCCGGCAACCATGCGTTGCTCGACAGGTTGGGGGTTTCACGGCCGCTTCGCCGGACCGACCGCGATGCCTCGCCCTGACGCCGCCCCGCTCCAGTAGTCCCGCCGGGAACGTCAACCATATAGACGCCTGAAGCGTCCCAAGAAAAGCACGGGGCAAGAGCGGGAGGTTAGGAGCGCTCTGGAGCCCCGTGCAAGCGGACCGGCCTACACCGTTCCGCGCCCGATCGAGACGCCGCCGTTGGTCGTCTTCAGCCGGATCAGCGCGCCGCCCGAACCGAGCGTGGTGGAGATCGCGTGCCGGACCTCGCCCGAGACCTTGATCGGGAAATCCACGTGGACACCGCCGTTCACCGTGCCCGTCTCCAGCCGCGCCGAGTAGTTGTCGGGGGCCGTCAGGCGCACGCCGCCGTTGGTGGTTTCGACGTCCAGGCCTTCGCCGTCCCAGCGCGAGCCGGCGAGCTCGACTTGCAAGCCGCCGTTGGTGGTGCGGCCGTGCACTGCGCCCGCCAGCCGTTTCAGCGTTACGCCGCCGTTCGTGGTCTCGAAGTCGATCTTCCCGGTTACGTCCGCGATCGTGATGCCGCCATTGTGCGCTCGCAGCGTCAGATCCGTCCCGTGCGGCGCGAAAATCTCGTAGCTCACCGACCACTCCCGGCGGCCGTCCATGCCTGGTCCCTCCGCCCCCACCTGCCCGCCCGCGGCAGTCACCCGCACCTGCTGAGCGACGCTACGCGCCGCGGCGTCCGTATCGGCCCAACCGCGCACCTGCGCCCGCACGAGGATATCATTGCGGTTCCAGCCTTTCACGGCCACCCCGCCGTTCATCCGCCCGTCCACGTGCAACTGGCCGGCGGGGGGCATGGCGATCTCCCGCATTTCGCAGAAGCCGGCGCGATCCGGTCGCCACCGGCCCCCGTTACAGTCCAGCTTGCGCTCCCGATTGTCTACGAACTGCGCCTGGCCTGCCCAACTCAGGCACACCAGCGCGAACAAGATAGCGAATATCTGCCGTCGTTCCATGTCGCTCCTCATTGGATTTGACGGTCCACCCGCGGTTTTGTGAGGCGGCGCACCCCAGGGCCGGCGTAGATTCCGTCGCCATGGCCGCTGGTTGGGTCCTCAGAAGACGATACGCATGAAGTGGAGTTCC
>PMEV01000032.1 GCA_003154855.1 Bryobacterales bacterium | reverse complement strand
ATCAGGACTCTGGTCAAGCTGGCCGAAGTCCTGAACGTCAGGCCCGCTAAGATCGTTGAGCGCATGGACGCTCTTCTCGCCAAGGGGCGAAAGCACACGCCGAAAGCGGAAGCCGAGGCCGCTCCGCCGCCGTCGCCCCGCCGCCAGCACGGGGGCGCTGCCCTCACACGTGCCCGCCGGGTGGAAACTCCTTAGCGCGGGGAGTTTCCTTTCGGTTGCAAAATGCAGAATTCCACCCCNNCTGGGCATTTTACGACTCTCCGTCGGGATGCGCTGAGTGACTTTATCCCCAGTGCATTCAACGGGATGGGGGGGGCGTGCGGATTCCGACTTTATACTACATATACTGTATATGTACTCGCGAAGCCCGCCTGACCACGCGTCCCCGACCAGGACATCAGATTGACCGCGACAAGGAAAGCGCCCGCACCTTGCGACTGGGGGGATGCCCTCGCTCTTAGTCTGCCCGTGATATGCTGGCGGTGAAACGGGGCCGGATAGCCCGATCAGCGAACGGCGTGCCTTCCCCTCCGCCTTCTGGCCCCTTCGTCGAAGTTGGGGAGACCTCTTGACGTCGAGGGGACGACTTGGCCGACCAGCTGCCTTTTGAGGACGAGTTTCTGGAAGTACTTCGGAACCTCAACATCGCCCTACGAGTTCTTGATGGCTGCGATGTAGAGGATAGATTTGCGGCGCAGATCCGTCAGATGCTCGGACAACTAGGCACTGGAGGAATACGTCACTATCTTGAGCGGGTGCTGCTGGCGGAATTGCTTGACGATGCCCGCTGGCGGGGACTCACAGACAAGCCCAGTCAATTCAGCACAGAGTTGGCCGCCGTTTTGAACCGCATCCGTGGGTACATGAAAGCGCAATATGGCATTGAGGGGCATCACCCGACGCGGAACGAGAGACGCGATGCCCACATTTCCGTTCTCCGGAGTCGCGGCTACAAGTTTGAGGCCATCGGAGCGGAACTTGGTATTCCAGCGAACACCGCTCAGCGCGGCTACGAACGGCACGAGGAGCGGATGCACCAATTGATAAAGTCCTTGGAAAAAATTGTTGATTTCTTCCGACGCCACAATCTTCTTCCAGTTTACGCCGCGGCAGTTGAGGCGACTCAAGCGCACCCATCTGATCGCACGCCTGGCCATTCCACCTAACTCAAGATACTTGCGTGAACGGTTTTCGCCCGCACGCAAGGCGATTGCCTTTCGAGGAACGAGTTCTCCTGCCTCATAGTTAAGTTGCGCCAGCGGACGGCTCATACCCGTCGCGGGCGCTGAAAGCTGTGAGACAAACCCGTGAGAATCTACCAAAGTCGCGAATGGAGCGGTTCCTGCTCCTTTTCCGGCGGCGTCGAAATTGACCTTGCCGACGGGGACAGTAAACTCGGCGGAGCCGCGCTGGCAGTGTGCCGAGTTCAGCCGGACGCTATCAACCGGGTCTTCGGGAGCGTGCGATGAGCACGGACTTGCCGCAACCGCACGACGGGAGCAACTGCTTGACCGCCGCCTGGGAATACGCTGGACGGGGCTTTTTGGTCGTTCCCCTTCACGGCATCCGGAACGGCAGGTGTACCTGTCAGGATTGGCGGGACAAGAACGGCGAGGGTCCATGCGAGCATCCCGGCAAGCATCCGAGGTTGCGCGGCTGGCCTGAAAGCGCAACGGCGGACCGGCAAACCATCGAGCGGTGGTTCCGCCGCGATTTCATAGAGGCCAATGTCGGAATTGCCACCGGCGCCGCCTCGGGCGTGTTCGTGCTGGACATGGACCCCAAAAACGGCGGCGAGTCTTCCTTAGACGCCCTAATCTACAGGCACGGGCCGGTGCCTGACACATTGCAGTCGATTAGCGGCGGTGGGGGGCGGCACTACTACTTCCGGCACCCGGGTGCGACGGTCCCGAATGGCGTCGGAATAGTCGCAGGCCTGGATATCCGTGGGGACGGCGGCCTGGTTGTCGCACCTCCATCGCTTCATGTCTCTGGCCGACGGTACGAATGGGATGGTCTGGCCGAGTTTGGTGACACGCCCGTCGTCCCGGCACCGGGCTGGCTGATGGAGCTGATGAATACTCGGTCGGCCAACGGTGACAAGCGCCGCTTTGAATTGCCCCTTCAGACCGCCGAAGGCGAGCGCAACGCCACGCTCTATCGTTACGCGTGCTCGTTGCGGGCGTCGGGCAGAGGACTCGACTTGCCCGAAATCCTTAACGCTGTTCAAGGAGTGAATCAAAGCCGCTGCAAGCCGCCCTTGGGCAACTCCGAGGTGGAGAAGCTGGTCGAGTCCGCGTGCCACCATGAGAAGGGTAACGTGCGCCATGCGTCCGCAAGGGCCAATAAGGAACGGCTGCCAACGAACGAGGTGGCCGACACAATCACTGCGGACTCGCACTTCGCGCTAAACTCGGGCGGCAAGCTGTACGTGTTCCAGAGGGGTGTCTACAAGCCAACCGGTGAGAGCTACATCAAACGGCGCGTGAAGGCCATCCTGGGAGCGCTCGATGTTCCGCAGCAGTGGACCAGCCGAAGCGCCGAGGAGGTCGTGAAATACATAGCGGTGGACGCTCCGGAACTGTGGGACCGCCCGGACGCCAACGTGGTCAACGTGGAGAACGGTCTCTTGGACGTGCGGACGCGCCTTTTGGCGCCTCACTCGCCCACCTTCCTCTCGCCGGTCCAGGTCCCTGTGAAGTTTGATCCTGCCGCGCGCTGCCCAGCTTGGGACAGATTCATTGGCGAGGTCTTTCCGGAAGATACGGAGGCTCTTGCATGGGAGATACCGGCGTGGCTGATAACGCCCAACACTTCGATTCAGAAGGCTGTCTTGCTCATCGGCGACGGCGCAAACGGGAAGTCCACCTACTTGGGGGCGGTTCTGGCCTTCATAGGGAAGTACAACGCCTCTGCCGTCAGCCTGCATAAACTGGAGAGCGACCGGTTTTCTGTCGCCCGTCTAGTGGGTCGGCTTGCCAACATCTGTCCGGACCTGCCCACCACCGGCCTCGTCAGCACGTCGGTCTTCAAAGCGATCACTGGAGGCGACCCGCTCATGGCCGAGTACAAGTTTCGGGATTCCTTCGAGTTCGTCCCTTACGCACGTCTAATATTCTCAGCTAACCAACCGCCGAAAAGCACGGACGCCTCGCCGGCATTCTTCCGGCGCTGGCTCGTGGTGCGGTTCGAGCGCACGTTTGCCGACGGCGCACCGGGGACAATTCAGCGAGACCAGCTTGACGCCGCACTCGCCGACCCAGCCGAGCTGAGCGGCGTTCTCAACAAAGCGCTGCAGGCTATTGCCGCCATACGTGCCCGCGGTTTGAGCGAAAGCAATTCGACCCGACGCTCCTTCGACGAGTTCCGGCAGGCAACCGATCCGCTGTCGGTCTGGCTCGACCACAATACCCTCCTGCATCCGGACGTTGTAACACCGCAGGACCAGCTCTACCGCGAGTATTGCCGGAACTGCTTCGACGCCGGGCGGCCGACGATCACTAAGACCGCCTTCGGACTCGCGATGAAGAAGCTAA
>PMEV01000269.1:4973-5116 GCA_003154855.1 Bryobacterales bacterium | reverse complement strand
AGGCACGCCTCCGCCTCCTGCAGTCGGCCCAGCTCCAGCAAGGCAAACCCGCGCAGGTACAGGTACGCGTCGGGTTTCACCGCTTTGAGAGGTTCCAGCGCTCGCAGTTGACCCTCGTAGTCGCCTCTTTGATAAGCCGCCTG
>PMEV01000269.1:0-4924 GCA_003154855.1 Bryobacterales bacterium | reverse complement strand
AGTTGCCATGGGGGTCCAGCTTCGCCGCGCGCTCGAACTCCCAGACGCTCGCCTTGGTCTTGCCCAGCGCCGAGTAAGCCCGGCCCGCGTGATAGTGTATCTGGGCCCAAACGGGCACGATGGTCTCCGGGCAGAGCGGGAACGCTTTCTCGAGCCAGTGCTCCACTTTGGGGACGTCCCCCCCATTCACGGCCTCCGCCCAAGCCAGCGTCGCCAGCGACTCGGCCGTGTTGAGATCGCGGCTCTCGGCGCCGAGCGCCGTGTTTGCCTGGTCGAGCTCGGCGGCCAGGCGAGCCTGCCGGAGCGCTTCGTCCGCTTGCACGCCCTGGCGCAACAGCGTCTGGGCGATCCCCCGATGGCCGCCTCCGCGCTGCGGCCAGCCCGCGATGGATCTTTCGAAACAGGCGATCGCCTCGGCGTACCGCCGCTGTTCCAGAAGCACGTGACCCAGATGGCTCTCGCGGATCGCCCTGGCGCGCGGGCCTTTCGCCATCCGCAGACACTGCCGAAGACACTCCTCCGCCCCATGCAATCCGCTCAGCTCGAACGAGGCTCCCGCGTGAAAGAACAGGTGCGCCTCGGGTTTCCACCCTCTGAGAGGCTCCACGGCCCGCAATTGCCCCTCGTAGTCGCCCCTTCGCCACGCCGCCAGTTGTGCGGCCGCAACGCTGCGGAACCAGCGCCGCCAATAGTGCAGCACGGCCCCGAGCAACGCGAGCAACGCGAGGATCGCCAGAACGGCGACCATGAGAGTCTGCGACTCCATTACCATGCCAACAGCACCTCTGGCTGTACACGGCCGGTGGTGATTCCGCACTCCGTGCATCGCATCTGGTAATTCGGGTTCAGGCGCTGGACCAGGGCGGGAATCACGTCGGGGTCGGATTGCTTATGCTCCATGGAGATCGCCAGGCGGGGCCGGTAGGCGGCGAGGGTCCGCGCCGCACCCCTAAGCGCCGGCGCTTCGGAACCCTCGATATCCATCTTGATGACGTCCACGCGCGGCAGCTTCAGCTCCCCGACCAGCTTGTCGATGGTGGTCAGCGGAACCTCGGGGCCCAATCCGCCGCGATCCATAACGACGCTGTCGCCGGCCGAGGCGATCTTCGCACTCGCGTGCAGGCGCAGAGTTGCCTCCTTGTCCCACACGCCTTTTGGGTAAACGATGACGCGGCCTTCACGGATCTCGCTCTCGAAATTGCGGCGCAGACACTGGATCGGCTCGGGCGCGAGATCGATGGCGACCACGATCCGCGCTCCCTTGGCCAGCGCCACTCGAGTGTACACGCCGACATTCGCTCCGCAGTCCAGCACCACGTCGCCGGGATGCAGCACGCCATGGCCGTAAACTTCCTCTTCCTGTTCCGCCAGCTCCGCCGCCAGGTTGTCGTAGTCGGGAGCGGGAATCCAGAACTTGCCGGCGGGCGTATCCGCCAGAACAAAGGGCCCGTCGGTAGCGGCCACCCGGCTGGCGGCTAAGATCCGGCTCTTGGTCTCGAACAGATTTCCGCGCGAGACGGCCCATACGTCGGAGATGGAGCAGTGTTTGTCGCGCCCGGGCAAGGAAATGGCGAACTGGCCCGCTCGGGCGATGGAGAGGGCCGCCGAGGCCATGCGCGGCGAGTGCGGCGCCAGCAAGAAAACGACGGCCACCGGAATCGCCAGGAGCGCCAGGATGCCGATGGCGAATTGCAGCAGACGGATAGCCAGCCTGCGGCCCAACGAGGGATTCATCATCTCACGAAGTCTAACGCGGCGCCCGCGGCCACGCAACCGCCCGCTCTCCTCCCGCTCTCCTCCCGCTCTTCGAGGTCTCGGATTGTGCTATAAAGCCCCGGATGCTCCCATTTCGGGCTGGCACTCGTATTCCGGAGCGCTGGATTACGGCGCTGTACTGGGGAGTGCCGCCGCTCGTGTGCATCATTCTCTACTGGTACGGGCTGCGGAGCTGGTTTCTGGGCGACGATTTCCTGTGGCTGGGAATTCAAGACCGGATTCGGGCCGGGTCGAGTTTCTGGTACGAAGTTTTCCAGCCCACGCAGCACGGCACGTTCCGGCCGCTGAGCGAGCGGCTGTTTTTCCTGGTGTTCCATTGGGCCTTCGGACTGCACGCGCTGCCCTACCGCGCCTGCGTGTTCCTGACTTTCTTCGCGGACCTGGCGCTGCTGCAATCGGTGCTGAGACGGATCACGGGATCGCGGGCGGTGGGATTCTGGGCCGCGGTGCTGTGGGTGGCGAACCCGGCGATGGCCACCGCGATGACCTGGAGCTCGGGCTACATGCAGGTGTTGTGCGGGCTGTTTCTGCTGCTGGAGTTCCACTTCCTGCTGCGGCACATCGAGACGGGGCGCTGGCGGTACTGGGTGGCGCAGGCGGCGGTATTCGTGGTGGGCTTCGGGGTGATGGAGACCAACGCGGTCTATCCGGCGCTGGCGCTGGGCTACACGTTGTTCTTCGCGCGCAAGTACTTCTGGAGGACGGCGCCGCTGCTCGGGATTTCCGCGGTGTATGTGGCGCTGCACATGGCGCTGGTCCCGAAACAGACCAGCGGCTACTACGCGCTGCACCTCGGATGGCAGCTTGCGGCGGTGTTCCGGGCGTACTGGCGCGACGCGGTGTCGCCTCCGCAAGCGGCGGTGGCGCTGGGGCTGTGGTGGCGGATCGTGCCGCTGGGAGTGCGGGCGATGACGCTCGCGCTGGGAGCATTCCTGATCTGGGAGACGGCGCGGAAACGGCTCCTGGCGGCCTTTCTGTTCGGCTGGTTCGCGCTGCTGTTGACTCCGGTGCTACCGCTGGCCGGGCACTTGCAGTATTACTACCTGACGCTGCCGCTGATGGGCCTGGGGGCGTTGGGCGGATTCGCGCTGTGGCGGGGCTGGCAGGNNTGGCGGTGGACGATGCAAGCCCGCGAAGTGGTGACGCGAGTGGCCGAGGTTCACGCCAGGCTGCCCGGAACGGTGATCCTGCTGGCTGGAGTCGACGACGGTTTCTACCACCGGGTGATCGAGAACAACCCGTTCCCGCTGGTGGGCGTGGAGCGCGTGTACCTGGTTCCCGAGGCGCGGGCGCGCATCCAGGCGGGCCCGGCGTCCGGGCCGAACGTGGACGATTTCATCCTGCCGGCGGCGCCGACCCGGGCGGAGCTCGACGAGCGGCGTTTCGTGGTGCTGGCNNTGGCCAACGATCTGGCGGGGGCGCTGCTGGGCGAGGGCTGGTACCCGGCCGAGCAGACGCATCGCTGGATGGGGAAGGGCGCCAGCTTGCATCTCGGCGCTCCGGCGCGCGCGGGAGCGAGCCTCGAGCTCAACGGGAGCTGCGGGGTGGAGCAGGTTCGGCAGGGACCGCTGCGGATTGCGGTAACGGCGAACGGCGCGCGGCTGAGAGAGGCCACGGTAGCCTCTTGCGGCGGCGAGAACTTCGACTTGCAGTTCGAGCTGCCGCCGGGAGCGGAGGCGGCGAACCGCCTGGAAATCGGGATCGAGGTGGAGCGCACGTTTCGCCCGCCGGGCGATCGGCGGGATCTGGGGCTGGCGTTCGGGACGATTGCGGTGCGGTAGGGGCGGTTTGATACGCGGCCCCGTGACGGGATATACTCAGCAATCGCGGCTGCGGAGGACGAGCGGCGGCACGACTGGGAGGTCTTATGGCGGAAACGCGGTTAGGTGACGAGATCGACGACTATTGCGTGAAGTGCCGCCGGATCACCAATCACTCGGTGGTGTCGATGGTGAACCGGGAGCCGGCGAAGATGCGCTGCCGGACCTGCTATAACGAGCACGATTACCGGCGCGAGGAAGCACCTCCGAAGAAGGACGCGAAGAAGGAAGCGCTGTTCAAAGAGGTGCTCTCGTCGATCGATCCGGCGGCCGTGGAAACAGAGGCCGCGGCCCAGAAGTCCGGCAAGACGCGGTCGAAGAAGAGCTGACGGAAATGGCGGACAAGGAGGTAGTGTGAATTCAGCGGCGACAGGATGGCTGTTGGTGATGGCCGCGGCGGTCATGCAGGGCAGTTGGGCGCTGCCGCAGAAGTTCGTGCGGGGCTGGGCCTGGGAGAAGATGTGGCTGCTGTTCTGCATCGTGGCCCTGGTGATTCTTCCCTGGCTGCTGGTGGCGCTGGTGATCCCGCAGCCCGGGCAGGTCTACGCGAACGCAGGCAGCGGCGTGCTGCTCGAGACTGCGCTGTTCGGCGCCGGGTGGGGCGTCGGGAACGTGCTGTTCGGATTGGGCGTGGCCTCGGTGGGGATGGCGCTGGCGTTCGCGATCATCATCTCGCTGACCGCCGCGCTGGGATCGCTGGTACCGCTGGCCATACAGAACCCCGATCAACTGACGTCGCTGAAGGGCCTGCTGCTGATGGGCGGGCTGCTGCTGGTGATTGCGGGGGTGGCCTTCTGCTCCAAGGCCGGAGCGTTAAAGGACGCCGGAGGGAGCGCGGTGAAAGGGAACTTCACCAAGGGCCTGCTGATCTGCATCGGGTCGGGCATCTTCTCGCCGATGATGAACTTCGCGTTCACGTTCGGCAAGCCCATACAGGCTGAGGCGACGCGTCTGGGCGCGCAGCCGGGGGCCGCGTCGATCACGCTGCTGGCCGTCGCGGTAGGGGCGGGCTTCGTGGTGAATGCCGCCTATACCGCCTACCTGCTGAACAAGAACAAGAGCTGGTCGCAGGGCGCGGCGGCGGACCGGGCGCGCAACCTGCTCTGCGTCGTCGCAATGGGCTTGATGTGGCTGTTCGGGTTCTTCTTTTACGGGATCGGGACCACTAGTCTGGGCAAGCTGGGAACCGCGGTGGGGTGGCCGGTGCTGATGACCACTATGGTACTGGTAGCGAACGTGTGGGGCCTGGTCACGGGCGAGTGGAAGAACGCCGACAAGCGCGCGTTCCGGTATCTGGGCGCGGGGCTGGCGTTGATGGTGACGGCGCT
>PMEV01000354.1 GCA_003154855.1 Bryobacterales bacterium | reverse complement strand
GGCAAGCAGATCTGGGCGAAGGAACTCGCCAACGGCGCCTGGGCCGTTTGCTTCTTTAACGATAGCGACGAGGCCGTCCAGTTGCGGATCGATTGGAACAACCTGACGTTCCTCAAGGGATCCTATAAGGTCCGCGATCTGTGGCAGGGGAAGGACCTGGGGACAGCCCCCGGCGAATTCCGCGCCTCCCTCCCAATGCACGACGCGATTCTGCTGAAGCTGACGCCGGTTCAGTAGCGGTGCGAGGCCGGTCGCGCCCTCACCAGACGTGCGTGGCAAGGATGCGCGGACGTCCCGGCACGCGATTCACCACCGGGACACTCAGCACCACCTGCAGATTCTTCTTCTGCCAGCCGGCGGGGAACCGCGCCACCGCATCCGCGAAGTACTCGGGGTTGGTCACGAACTCCCCCGCCGCCGTGGTGCCGTGGCGGGTGATGCCGGCCGCGATGATCACCGGTCTGTTCGTCGTGGCGTCCACGATGCGCGACACGATCGCGTAGTCCGCGGAAACATCCCAATACGGCCAAGCTCCCTTCAGCGTCCAGTCGGTACGCTCCGGGTGCTGCCGGTCGCGGATCATGTCGATCTCGTGCACGCTGTCTTTGACGAAGGTGTAGCGGAGCCGGCTGAGGGCGCGGAGCGTCCATTGGTTATTGAAAGCACCGATCAGGACGGAGGCGCCCTCGCACAAGTCGGTGAAAGAAGTGGATTGGTCGCCGCGGATGCGATAGGGTCTTCCGCTCCTGTCAATGAGGGAGGCCACGCGCGCCAGACAGATGGCATCGCCCAGATCGACGTAGCGGTCCGACAGGATCAGTAGATCCTTCCTCGGGATGGTCTGCGAGGCCAGGCGGGGATCCTCGGCCCGATCTCCCGCGGCGGACCGAACCAGCAGGTCCTTTCTGGGAACGGTACCCTCCGCGGCAGTCCCCGGGTGATTCTGCAGGGCGAGGATACCCTGTATAGCGTCCTGGGCTTCGGTCGACTTCAGGTTATAAACGATCGGCTGGCCGACGCAAATCAAGGTGGCGCCCGGAGCCTGGAGCAAGGGCGCCCACAGCTGATCCAGGACCGAGCGCGCCGGGCGCCCGATCACCAGTCCGGCCGCCAGCAGGGTTAGGACGGCCACACCCACGGCCGCCCAGACCAAGATAAAGCGCGTCCTGGGCCGCTTAGCCGCGGCGTCAACCGCTTGGTTGAAATGGAACTCGACAACGTAGGACCCCGACTGCAACTCGATTCGGGCCTCCGATTCGTGGCCGGGCTCCTGGTAGTACTGCGCCAGCTTCTTTCGAGTCTCGGCTGCCGTGGCCCGCACGACGGGCTCCTGGCTGGTGTCGTAGTCCGGCGGACGGCCGAAGACCTCCACTCCAAGAGAGCGTTCCTTCAGCCCGCCCGTAGCACCGGCGAGGGTCTGCTCAGTGATGTGGCGCAGCAGGTTCTGACAGCGCCGACTGCCCCGAAACTGATGGCTACTCAGAACGCGTTCCAGCGCGGCGCGGATCTCTTCCGCCTTCTCCGGTGGCAAGGGAGACAGGGTGCCTTCGACGACCTCTGGCCTACGGGACATCTACCTCCTGCTGAGGGCCATCGTATCACAAATGTGTACAGGTACTATACATAAAACAGAGAGGCCGCTTAGGGATCATTCAAGCCACTGATTCTAAAAGAAACCTAAGGTACGGTCCCGTAGCATCCTTTTTTGTGGCCCCCACCCTGGCTATGCTACGGCCCGGTTAGTCCCCAGGCGTGTGTTTCTGCGCATGGAAGACAAACGAAGATGTCTGAACTTCAAAGGGAGGTACGTGTGAAGCAGGTTAGTCTCCGTGTAGTTTTATTCATTTGTGTGCTCCTGGGAGTGTTTTGCTCTCGGGCCTTGGCACAAGAAGCAACCATTGTCGGCACTGTGACGGACCAGTCCGGCGCAGCCGTTCCGAACGCAGCGATCACCATCACGAACACTGACACCGGTCAGGTTCACCAGACCACCACCAACAGCGTGGGCCAGTACGTGGCGCCGTCCGTGCAGATCGGGCACTATACGGTCCGGGTTGAAGTGGCCGGCTTTAAGAGGGACGAGCAAACAGGAATCGTCCTGGCCGTCGGCGACCGCCACGTGGTGGATTTCAAACTGGAGATCGGCGCCGCGCAGGAGAGCGTGACCGTGGAGGCGGCGCCCATAGCTGTCCAGTCGGAATCGGGCGAGATCAGCGACGTCATTACAGGAGCGCAGGTCACCCAACTGGCGGCGAATGGCCGCAGCATCTATTCGCTGGCCGCATTGACCGCCGGCGCCTCAAGCAACATGCCGGACTATCAGAGCGCCACGCCGGTCGGCGGCAACTCAACCATCAGTTTCAATGGGATGCGCATACCGGCGAACATCTATATGATCGACGGCGGCGAAGACCTGGACCGGGGCGGCAGCGGCACCATCAGCGTGATGCCTTCGATGGACTCCATCGCCGAGTTCCGCCAGCTCACATCGAACTACGGCGCCGATTTGACTTTGGCTTCCGGCGCCACCATGACCCTCGTGCTCAAGTCCGGATCGAAGGACTTCCATGCCGGGGCCTGGGAGTTTATGCGCAACGAGGATCTGGACGCGAATAGCTATTTCCGCAACCAGGCGGGGCAAGGGAAGGCGCTCAACCGATTGAATACCTTCGGCTTCAATGTCGGCGGCCCGGTGTACATCCCGAGCGTGTACAACAAGCAGAAGGACAAGACCTTCTTCTTCTACAACATGGAGTGGCGCAGGCAGCTTCAGGGCGGACAGCTCAAGACGACCGTCCCGTTTACCAGCGAATACGGAGGAAACTTCGGCTCGACGAACATCTTCGTTCCCGCCGCGGCCCAGCTCTCCGCACAGCAAATTGCCCGGTTCGCGGCCGCTGGCTTGTCGCCTGGCCAGCAGTTCCCCAACAACACGATCCCGACTTCGTTGCTGGACCCCAATGCCCAGGCTCTGTTGAGCGCCAAGATCTTCCCGGCTCCTAACAGCGGCAGCAACTTTGTGGGCGGCGCCAATGCTCCGACCAATGTCCGCGAGGAGATCGTGCGCATCGACCATCACTTCACAGACAAGTTCTGGCTGTTCGGCCACTGGATTGACGACGCGGTCGACCAGACCTACGGGACCACGATGTGGAGCGGCGACAACGTTCCGACCGCCGGCAACACGTTCGGAAACCCGTCCTATAGCGGCGTCATTCACGCCACCTATACGATCAGCCCGACGCTGCTCAATGAGACAGCTTTCAATTACAACGGCAACCGGATCAACATTCTGCCGTCGTCGAACAGCATCGTGGCGCGTCCGAGCGGCTTCAACGTTCCCGAGTTGTTCCCGGGCAACGCGCTGAACCGCATCCCGGCCATCTCACTAAGCGGCGGAACCGGGACGAACTACACCCTCAACTGGCTGCCCTGGACCAACAAGGCGGACGACTACCAGATCCGCGACGACTTCTCGTGGACGCATGGCGCGCACCAAATCAAGTTCGGCGCAAGCTGGGCCATCTACAAGAAGATCCAGACCTACTTCGCCGACACGGAGGGCCAGTTCAGCTTCAACGGCGGGTACAGCGGAAACGACTTCGCGGATTTCCTGCTGGGTATGGCGAGCGGGTACAGCGAGGACGGCTACCAAGGCGCGGGCCACTGGAACAACCAATCCTGGGCGCTTTACGTTCAGGACACCTGGAAGGCCAGCTCGCGTCTGACTATCAACCTGGCCGTGCGATGGGATGGGATTCCACACACCTACGAAGCGAGCAACCAGCAGTCGAACTTCTATCCCAACCTGTACAGTGCGTCGAGCGCGGCGATTCTGTGCAATGGCGGCAACAGTATCTGCCCGAACAGCCCCGGTCTGGGCACCAGCCCACTTCCGGCGCTGGCGGGTTACCAGCTTTACCTGAACGGCATCGGAGTTGCGGGCCAGAATGGCATCCCGAACGGTTTGGTACAGAGCCACTGGGCCACCATCGGACCGCACATCGGTTTCGCCTATGACGTCACCGGCAAGGGCAAGACCGTCATCCGCGGCGGCTTCGGGATCTTCTTCGAGCGCATGGAGGGCAACGACCAGTATAACGGCGCTACCAACCCCCCGTTCGGCGACACCGTGTCGTTCAGCAACGTGAGTTTCTCGAACCCGAATCTCAGCCTGCTGACCGGTCAGACCTTGGTTGCGCCGATCAACATCTCCAGCGTCTCCGGGACCTACTACACCGACTACAAGGCCCCCACGAGTAATCAGTACAGCATCGGTGTGCAGCAACAACTGGGGAAGGAATCCGTGCTGTCGGTCGCCTACGTCGGCAATCAAAACCGGCATTTGGGCAACTACACCGAGATCAACCTCCCGAATCCCAGCGAGCTTCCGGCGCTGATTCAGGGCACCGTCGTGAAGAACACCATCGTTCCCTACGTCGGCTGGGGCTCTATCCGGCTGGAAGGCTGCAACATGAACTCGCATTACAACGGTTTGCAGTTCAACTTCCACTCGCAGATCAGGGACAGCCTGAGCCTGCAGGCTGTGTATACCTATTCCAAGGCGATCGATCCGGTGGTCGAGAGCGGCAGCGCTCAGGACCTGCAGAACGTCTCGGATCCTTACAACCGCAACTACGACGTCGGGCCGAGCCCGATGGATCGCCGGAACATCGCGCTCGTCAACTTCATCTACCAACTCCCCATCCTGCGTCACAGCCCGAACCATCTGTTGAAGGCGACGCTAGGCGGGTGGGAACTGTCGGGCATCGTGACCATGGAGTCGGGGCTGCCCCTGGGCATCGCCCTGAGCGGGCCGCAGAGCTCCAACGGTCTCCCCAATTCGACCAACCGGCCGAGTGTCAGCGGCAGCGTTTCCTATCCGCAGACCGTGAACCAGTGGTTCGATACCTCGGTGTTCTCAACGCCCGCACTGGGCCAATGGGGCAACCTGGTTAAGGACTCGGTGTACGGTCCGGGCCGCGACAATTGGAACGTGTCTTTGTTCAAGAGCTTCCTCTTCAGCGAGTCCCGCGGCAGCCGTTTCGAGGTCCGGGTGGAGACGTTCAATACGTTCAACCATACCCAGTTCCAGGGCATCGGGACTTCCTACCCGAGCACGCAGTTCGGCACAGTAACCTCCATGTACGATCCGCGTACCATTCAGCTCGCCGCCAAGCTGATGTTCTAGTCCGCTGGCTGTATCCAAACCCCACCCCGCCCGGGCCAACAAGGTCCGGACGGGGTTTTTTCTTTTGTAGTGCGTTGCGACGCACCACATGCCAACAACACCGGCGGTAGAGTCGAGGTTGGGCGCGGGTGCTGACGCCGGGCGTCGTCCCGTTTCCCAACCCCGC
>PMEV01000414.1 GCA_003154855.1 Bryobacterales bacterium | reverse complement strand
CCAGATTCACGGTGGTGAAGTTCTCATGCGGGCAACCCAGGTTGCGCACCACCGAAACGGCTTTGAGAAACACCTCCGGCAGCACCACCGCGGAACCCAGGTTGAGGTAGACGCCGCCCTCGTGCAGCTCGGAGACCAGGCGGCAGAAGAGGCGGAAGTCGCGGTGGGTGGCGCGGCCGATGGCCCCCGGGTCGGCGGCCGGATGGGTATGCGGCGTATNNTCGCGGTCGCCCTCGGCGATCGCCTGGTTCATCTCGCGCCCGGTCTCCTCGGCGGTCCCAAAGCGGCCGTCGGGAAGCACGGCCTCGACGTCCTCGCTGGTCGCGCCGGATATGGCGATCTCGAAATCGTGAATGGCGGTGGACCCGTTCATCGCGAATGCGGTGGCGTAGCCGCGGCGCATCAAATCGATCAGCACGGGCGCCAGGCCGCACTTGATCACGTGCCCGCCCAGCCCCCACAGGATCGGCTTGCCCTTGGTCCGCGCCGCCGCCACCGCCTCGACCACCGNNCGGGCGAAGTCTTCGACGCGGACCTTGCCGCCGCGCTCCCGGATGGGAATGGTCTTGAGCGCCGTGAAATCGAGTGGTTCCTTGTGGTAGCGGCTCACGCAGGGCCTCCGTTGTGGCGCATGACCTTGGCCAGCGCCTGTCCAGTGTAACTCTTGCGGCTGCGCAGCAGTTGTTCCGGCGTGCCCGCGGCTACGATGTGCCCGCCCTCCTCGCCGCCCTCCGGCCCCAGGTCGATGATCCAGTCCGCGGATTTGACCACGTCGAGCTGATGCTCGATCACCACCACGGTGTTGCCCAGGTCCACCAGCCGTTGCAGCACGTCCAGCAGCCGTTTGATGTCGTCGAAATGCAAGCCGGTGGTCGGCTCGTCGAGAATGTAAAATGTGCGGCCGGTCTGGCGCTTGCTCAGCTCGCGGGCCAGCTTGATGCGCTGCGCCTCGCCGCCGGAGAGCGTGGTGGAACTCTGGCCCAGGTGAATATAGCCCAGCCCCACGTCCACCAGCGTCCGCAGCTTGGACTGAATCAGCGGGATATTCTCGAGCACGACCACCGCTTCCTCGACGGCCGCCTCGAGGATGTCGGCGATCGAGTGGCCCTTGTATTTCACTTGCAGCGTTTCGTAATTGTAGCGGCGCGCCCGGCAGACGTCGCAGGCGACGTAGACGTCCGGCAGGAAATTCATCTCGATGCGTTTGAGGCCGTCGCCCTCGCAGGCCTCGCAACGCCCGCCTTTCACGTTGAAACTGAAGCGGCCGGGCTTGTAGCCGCGCTGGCGCGATTCCGGCAGCATGGCGAACAGATCCCGAATGGGCGTGAAGACGCCGGTGTAGGTGGCCGGGTTGGAGCGCGGCGTGCGGCCGATGGGCGACTGGTCGATCTGGATCACCTTGTCGATATGCTCGAGGCCCTCGATGGCGCTATGCGCTCCAGGCTCCTCGCGCGAGTGGTGGAGTGCGCGCATCAGCGCCCGATAGACCAGATCGTGGACCAGCGTCGATTTGCCGCTGCCCGAGACTCCGGTGATCGCCGTGAGGGTCCCCAGCGGGAACGCGATGTCGATGTTCTTGAGGTTGTGCTCGCGGGCGCCGCGAATGACGAGCTGCTTCCCGCTTCCCGTCCGGCGGCGAAGTGGCGGCGGGATTTCCCGCGCTCCCGAAAGGTAGAGCCCGGTGAGCGAGGCGGGATTGGCGGCGATCTGGGCGGGCGTCCCGCTGGCTACCAGGCGTCCCCCGAGCCGGCCCGCGCCGGGGCCGAGATCGACCACATAGTCGGCGCGCAGGATAGTCTCGGCGTCGTGCTCGACGACCAGCACCGTGTTGCCCATGTCGCGCAGCCGGACCAGCGTGTCCANNTTCGAGCCGATCTGCGTGGCCAGCCGAATCCGCTGCGCCTCCCCGCCCGACAAGGTGGCCGCCGGGCGATCCAGGCTCAAGTAGTCCAGTCCCACGGCGGAGAGAAACTCGAGCCGGGCGCGAATCTCGCCGGCGATGCGGCCGGCGATCAGCGTCTCCCGCGCGGTGAACTCCCAACTTGCCGCCGTGGGCAGGGCACGCGCCAAGGGCAGGGCCGTGAACTGGGCGATGGACAGCCCCTTGACTTGCACCGCCAAACTGCTGGGCTTGAGCCGCTTTCCCTTGCAGGCGGGGCACTCGATAGGGGACATGTAGTCCGTGAGCCAGTCACGGTAGGTGTCGGTGGCGCCCTCGAACTTCTCTTCCATCATGCGGAGGAGCCCCGGGAAGCCGTTGCCGCCCAGCATCACGAACTCCTGCGCCTTGAGCGGCAGTTCATCGAACGGCCGGGAGAGGTCGATCCGCTGCCGCCGCGCCGCCTCGGCCACCGCCCGCGCCAGGTGGGGCGACGAGGCCGCCGGAACCAGCCCGCCGTCCAGCAGCGGCTTGGAGTAATCCACGATCAGCTTTCCCGGGTCGAAGGTCCACTTGCTGCCCAGGCCGGTACAGGTTTCGCANNTAGGGGCTGTTGAAGGAAAACGATCTGGGCTCGAACGCCGGGACGCTGGCGCCGCAATCCGGGCAGGCCAGTTTCTGGGAATAGAGCCGCTCTTCGCCGTTCACTACCGCCACCACCACCAACCCGTCCGCCAGCCGGGTGGCGGTGGCGATGGAGGCCTCGAGCCGCTTGGCGATCCCCGGCTTCACGAGCAGGCGGTCCACCAGGACCTCGATGGTATGGTTGCGCCGCCGGTCCAGCGGGACCGGCTCGTCGAGCGGCCGCAGCACGCCGTCGACGCGGGCCCGGAGAAACCCTTGCCGGCCCAGTTTCTCCAGGTCCTTCCTGTATTCCCCCTTGCGGCCGCGCACGATAGGCGCCAGGATCATCACCCGCTCGTCCTGCTTCAGGGCCAGAATCTGCTGCACGATCTGCTCGGTGGTCTGTTTGGAGATCTCCCGGCCGCATTCCGGGCAGTGCGGCGTCCCGATCGAGGAATAGAGCAGCCGGAGGTAGTCGTAGATCTCGGTGATGGTGCCGACGGTGGAGCGCGGGCTCCGGTTGGTGGTCTTCTGCTCGATCGAGATGGCCGGGCTGAGCCCATCGATGGAATCCACCTCGGGCCGTTCCATCTGGTCCAGGAACTGGCGGGCGTAGGGGGAAAGGGTCTCGACGTAGCGGCGCTGCCCCTCGGCATAGATGGTGTCGAAGGCCAGCGACGACTTCCCGCTCCCGCTCAGGCCGGTGATGACCGTGAAGGTGTTGCGGGGGATTTCGACATCTATGTTCTTTAGGTTGTGTTGCCTCGCCCCGTGTACGGTGATATGGTCCAGCATGCCGATAGGTGGCGGCAAACCGCCAGTATCCTATTTTCCCGCGGCGCGGTGGAGGGGGTCAAACGACCCTCCGGGAGGGGGCCTTCGCAGCCCGGTTTGGACCGGCCTTTCATGCACCAATGAGAGGGTACTGCCTGGAACTAACTAACCAAAAGTAATGTGAAGTACCAGGACTGGTCCCCGCCTCAATTCCAGGTTTTGCTATTGACCTTCGACGCGTATGCAACTAGATTAGAAGGAGTTTCGTGGTAGAACAACGCAAATCAAAGAGATTCGAGATCGCACTCCCGCTGAGGGTGGTGCGCAACGGCGTCAAGCCAATTGCCGGCGCCGGGCACACGCGGAACCTCAGTTCGTCGGGTGTTTTGTTCGCTTCAGACACCAAAATCGAGGTCGGAGAACCTATCGAGTACGTGATCACGCTATCTGCCGACAGCGATGCGTCGAAGCCCGTCAACCTGCATTGTCTCGGCAAAGTGACCCGTCTGGACGCCCCGGCGTCGGACTGGTCGGATCAGGGTCTCCCGTTCGAGGTGGCTGCCACACTCGAGCGCTACGAGTTTGTGCGCAACCAGTTGTCCTGACGCCCGCAATTGTCCCACGCCCTCTGTTGCGACGCACGATTT
>PMEV01000203.1 GCA_003154855.1 Bryobacterales bacterium | reverse complement strand
GGCCAGGAAGTCCAACGTTGGATGTTCGCCTCGGCTTACGCGGGAACCTGCCACCGTTTGCGCCCCCGTGCCCCGTGTTGCGCCATCTGGCTCCGGGTTGGCTAGTTGGCCCACCCGCCGCCAAGGGCGCGCCCAGCCGCCCCTGACCACCTGACCACCTGACCGCCCCTTTTTGCGCGTGACGCTAGCGGAGTTGTGCAATCGGGCAACGCGCCGGAGTTTTCGGCCCGGTAGTACCTTTTGATTTCTGACGGCCCGTGAACGCGGCCCGCACCCGGGCGAGGTAGCGTCCACCGACCTGTCGCCGCTGGCTCTTCACACGACCACACAGTCCGCGACCACCTGGAGAAAGACCGCCCGGGTCTCCGGCGGCGCATAGGTCTTCCCATCGCGGTTGCCGCCAAGATGTTTCAGCTCCCAGGCCGGCCCGTGCTCCAGAGGCTCTTTGTAGCTGTACCTGGTGCCCGTCACAGAGCTTGCCGAGAGCGGCTTCGCCTCGCCAGGTCGGAGAAAGAGGAAGGCTCGGTTGACGTGGCCCTTGCGATGGCGTACCACGCGCGCCACGAGTCCGGCCGATTGGAGCCTTGCCAACCGTTGTTCGGACACGCAGGCGTACAAGCTACCGTCGGCCTGATAGACGGGGATCGGAGCGTTCATGGTTTTGAACACACGTCGAGCAGCAGGAAAAGCTGCGGGAAGGAGATTCACGAGCGTCCCGGCGCTCTGGACGACTGCGGAACGCTTCGCGAGCGTTCACCTCCTGAATATCAGGAACGGAAGTCAGTCGTCAACAGAAAAGACAGCGGGTCTCTCGACTGGTGATATCGACGCTTCCAGAGCGATTTGTTGTGAATCGGGTGTACCCGAACATCAGGACAAGATCCTCCATCTTGATTACCTTGAACTTGCACGGGTGTTGTCGCGGCAGGCCGAGTCCGACGCTGATCGCACGAGAACCTCAGAGCGCACATGGGCGCGAGGCTGCCGACCTCGCTTGTTGTAGCGCCACATCTTCGGTCGCTCTGCGATCTACGGTCGCGTGATGCCCAGCCAATCCCGAATGCGCTCGACGAAGGAGGGAAAGAGGACGAGCAGCAGTGAGAGGGTACCAAGTACCGCCGTCCCAATTGCGCCGCCGATTGACCAAACCTTGCTGATGTGCTGCTGTCTGGCTGCCTCGTGCTGGTGGACGTGACCGCTAAGCTCCTGCGTTAGTGCTAGAAGCTTGTCGTATGCTTCAGCATATTCTCCGACGCCGTGGTCCCAGTCAGGATCAATCCGGTTCCTCCGCTTGGCCGCGCGACCTGCAGTCGCCAGCTGTGCGATCACCCGCAATCGGCCTTGGATCACCTGATCGGTCGGTGCGCCCTGGAAAAGTCCTTTCCCTTGCATCTTGCGGATGTGCGGCAGGATCTCCTGGTACCTAGAGTAAACACTGTTGAAGCGCTCACGTAACACACCGAGTGCGATNNCTCCCACTCCTCTGGAGGAGTGTCTTCGGCGAGCAAGGTCGCCAGATGGCTGAGCACGTCGCGCAGGTTCGCCATGCTTAGTGTGTAGGTGGTGCCGGCGACCTCTTCGAGGAAGAATGATGATCGATCGGCCTTGGGGTAGTTGTCGCGAACCATTATGAGGAAGCGTTCAACCACGCTGCGGTCTACGCCGCAGACCCTTGCATCGTCTTTCTGTGCCGGAGCAAGCGAGACGGGGTCGGTGGGAGGGTCAGCCATAGTAACTAGTCCAGGCGCGCCAATACTGCCAGTACTGCCTTGGCTACTCGTTCACTGGTTCTGCGTGCGCTTCGTCCGCCATGCGCCTGAAGGTCCTCAGAGCGGAAGCTACTTCTTCTTCAGTGAGGTGGCGCAAGCCGTCGGACACACGACCCCCATACGGGTTGGCGTTGTCCAGCCTAGGCTTCCGGCCTGCTCGTCGGCGTCGAATCAAGTCGGTTGTGACATCCTCCGGCTTGAGACCGAGCCGGCCCGCGATCAACACGTCAAGCTTCCTCACGAGCGACACTTGACCCTCCCTCATTGATGATCGGTCCGGTATGGACCTCATCGACCGAAACAGCATTGGTGTTAGCCTGCTGGGCGTGGCCTCTCGCCGCTGCCCGACTTGGACAAAAACTCCCGGACCGCCAAGTTCAAAAGGTCCGACAGATCTTTCTCCCTCTGCACAGCGAGCATCTTCAACTGCCGATGCAGGCCGGCATCAAGTGCAACAGTCTTCGTCTGTTTCTTGCTGTTGTTATCCAATGCGATTCTACAGTATCACAACAATGCGATGTTGCCAAAACATAAAATCGCATCTGCCTGAACGAGACTCTGACGATACCACAGCGGGCACCCTCTCGTGTCAAGTGCCGTCCAACCGCGCCTGTCGATTGGCGGAGTCCAAGAGCATCTCCTTGGAGTCGGGGACACGTATCGCGGACCTCTGGGCAGCGGCAGCCACGCGCGCGGCGCGCCGTCTTGGCCGCTGCGAATGCGGCGGAACTCGTCGCAGGCCGGATCGATGATCGCGTCCCAGGTAGCTTGCCCCGGCATGGGTCTTACTGCAGGATCGGTGTGGCGGGCTCCGCGTTTGCCAGGTTGGGCGGAGTCTCGGGGGCGGAAGGAATGGGGCGCCTCGGCTCCGCGGTCTTCTCCACGTCCTTGTCGGCCGCCTCCACCAACCGCTTGTGGATGCGACGCGTCAGCTCGATCTGGCGCTCCGGCGCGACGAACGTGTACTCGCCATTCATCTCGAGGTCGCTGTGGCCCGCGGTCTTCGAGGCCCGGATGGCACTGCCGCCCACCGCCTGCCG
>PMEV01000226.1:5439-26457 GCA_003154855.1 Bryobacterales bacterium | reverse complement strand
ATTTGTCGTCTGGAGGGCCCCCTGCGTCACCGGAAAGTCGGTCGACGACGCCGCTCCCGCGATGTACGCATTGCCGGAGCCGTCCACTGCCATGCCGCTCGCAGCATCGCTCCCGCTTCCGCCCAGATACGTCGAGTAGACCAAGGCGCTGCCGGCCGGGTTAAGCTTTGTGACAAATGCGTTGTTGCCGGCTGCGGAGTGATTTGTCTCTTGTAGTGTCCCCTGGGTCACGGGAAAGTCGGTAGAGCCAGCCGCTCCTGTGATGTACGCATTGCCGAAGCCGTCCACTGCCAGCCCGCTCGCACTGTCGCCGCGCTGAGAGGATCCACTCCCGCCCAGATAGGTGGAGTACACCAGCGCCGTGCCGGCCGGGTTGAGCTTCGTGACAAACGCATTGGATCGGTTGTAGCCAGGCGCGACGCCACCGGGGCCATAGGGGACAGTTGCACGATTCGTTGCCTGGAAGGCTTCCAAAGTAACGGGAAAATCGGCGGAGTAAGCATAACCGGTTACGTATGCATCCCCGGCGCCGTCTACCGACAACCCAGTCGCCCCGTCCCCAACCCATACTTGGGGACCGAACGAAAACTGGATGCGCCCGCTCCCGCCCAGATATGTCGAATAGACCAGCGCCCCGCCGGACGGGTTGAGCTTAGCCACGAAGGCATTGGAGGCTCCGCCCGCATTGTTCCCCGTTTGGAACGCCCCCGCGGTAACCGGGAAATCGCTGGAGTAAGTTACGCCGGCGATGTACGCATTGCCCACGCTGTCCACGGCCAAAGCCGTTGCGTCGTCGCCGCCCAAGTATGATGTTGTGCCGCCAAGGTACGTGGAGTAGACCAGCGCGCTACCGGTCGGGTTGAGCTTCGTGACAAATGCGTTCCTGCCGCCGGGCATAGCGCGATTCGTCGTCTGGAAGGCCCCAGGGGTCGTCGGAAAGCCGGCTCTGGCGCTGCCGACGATGTACGCATTGCCGGAGGCATCCACAGCCAGCGCATTCGCGTAAGCCCCGCCGCCGCTCGCGCCCAGGTAGGTCGAGTAGACCAGGGCGGTGCCGGACGGGTTCAGCTTGGTGACGAACGCGGCTACACAACCGGAGCAGGCGCCAGACGTTGTCTGGAAGGCGCCCTGGGTTACGGGAAAGTCGGCGGAGTAAGTATACCCGGTAACGTACGCGTTGCCGGAACCATCCACAGCCAGCCCGCGTGCCCCATCGCCGAAACCGCTCTGGCCACTGTAACTGGACCCGCCTAGGTACGTCGAATACACCAGCACCGGATCGATCACCAGCGGCTTCCCGCGGTCGTAACTCCCCACCCGGAAGCCCACCGTGTTCTTGGCCAGCACCGCAAAGCTCCCCTCGACTGCCTTCCGCTGCCCATCGACCAACTGGTAAACCGCCGGCTGATGGAAGGTCATCGCCCCGCCCGCTGCCGTCACCACCAGATCCCCATCCGTTCCCAGCCGCAGTGCCTTCGCGCCGGCGAAATGGAGCCGAATTAGCTTCGGATTGGCGCCTGGGGCGACGACGAAGTCGTATTCGAGCTGCCGCCGGTTGCCGTAGTAGACCAGGTCCACGCCCGGATAGACGCCGTGGTAGCGCACCTTGGCGTAGGTGGGCACCCTGGTGTGCCACCTGGCCGGATCGTTGCCGACGAAGTGATTGGCCGTCCCCGGCAACTGATCCTCTCCCGCTGGAGCCGCCGCCCCGCTGCTGGCTCCGGCCAGCCGCATCCGCACCACATCTGTTTGGTGTGCCCAGGCGTCCGCCGCCGGCGGCCCAGCGCACCCGCCCTTGCGCAACGCCAGCACCGCCTCATCGGCCGTCAGATACAGTCCATAACCGCTGCCTCGCGCAAGAAACTTCACGCTCCCGTCCACCTGCCCCGTGTTCGCCTCGAAGCTCAGCGGAAGCTTTCCGTAGCTCTCCACGAGTTGCGCTTTTCGAGCAGGCGAGGTCCCCGGAGATTGGGATTCCGAAACTGCCGGCCCAGAAATGGCCCCGGCTTGCCCGCTTGCCTGAGAGCAAAACGCCACGCAAGAAACCAACACACAGATTGCGATGCGTCTCATTCCAAATAGCTTCTCACCAATGCCCGCCCTGCCGCTGAAGAGGTGTTCGCGCGCCTCCCGCCGGAATCGGGGCTAATCAAGCCGGCCCGAGTTGCTCCTCGTCGATCTCCCGCTCCCGCAGCGCCTTCTTGCGGTCTTTGTATACCTTGGTCGGCGGCGGCATCGGCTTGCGGACGCTCTTGCGTATCTCCCGCCGGGAAATCTTGATGGGTTTCTGTTTCTTCATCCGGTCGCCGCCTCACATCTATTCTATTCCCTGTCCCTTCCACCGCTTACCGAATCCTGCCCCCGCCAGCCGCTGGGCCCCGCCGTACAATCCCACCAGGAGCCTGCTATTGCCATTCCGTCCATCCAATCCCGAGCCCGCCCCGGAAATTGAAAACGGCACCTTCGAACCCAATCCCATTTTCGGACACTTTTCTACTAAGCCCTTGCCCGTCATCGGCATCCCCGCTCGCCAGCCCGCTTTTCACCCCGCGCGGCAGGACCGCAACCCAACGCCTGGCGAGCATCCGGAGGGATTGACGCATCCTCACTTCCCCTGCTTCCTGCTGTATAATCGAATTGCGATTGCTTCCCGAATCGCGAGCCGGGAGGCGTGTGAGTTTCGAGCGCCAACTCTTCTCCGCGCATCTCCCCCTCATTCCGTTCGCCCAGGAGGACAATGAGTAAAGAAGACAGTATTGAAGTCACCGGGACCGTCGTCGAGAAATTCCCCGCCGGTCAATTCAGCGTCCAGTTGGATCAGGACCGCATCGTGCTGGCGCACTTGGCAGGCAAACTCCGCCGGAATCGCATCCGCGTGCTGGCCGGCGACCGGGTCACTCTGGAGCTTTCACCCTACGATCTGACCAAAGGCCGCATCACCTACCGCCACAAGTAAGCGCCCCTCCATCTCCGTGCTCGAAAAGAAAATCCGCACCCTGTTCGTCTTCGGGACCCGCCCCGAGGCCATCAAGCTCTGCCCCGTCGTGAATCGTCTGCGCAGCCGGCCCGAGTTCGAGGTGAGCGTGTGCGTCACCGCCCAGCACCGCGGGCTTCTCGATCAGGTCCTGGCCGCCTTCGAGGTGGTTCCGGATTTCGATCTGGACCTCATGCTTCCCGACCAGACGCTCGCCCAATCCACCTCGCGCATCGTGGCCGGACTCGACCCCGTCCTGCGCTCCGTAGCCCCCGACATGCTGTTGGTCCAGGGGGACACCACCACCACGTTTTGCGGCGCTTTGGCGGGCTTCTACCAGAAGCTGCCGGTCGGCCATGTCGAGGCCGGACTGCGCACCTGGGACATCTGGCAGCCTTTTCCGGAAGAGATGAACCGCCTGCTCGCCACCCGCCTGGCCACTCTGCACTTTGCCGCCACCGATTGGGCGGCCGCCAATCTCTTTGCCGAAGGAGTGCCCGCCGATCGCGTGGCCGTCACCGGTAACACCGGCATCGACGCCGTGCTCTACGTGCGCGATAAGCTCGAGCAAGGCAAACTGCACGGCTTGGATTGGCCTCAGCTCGACCCCGCCCGCAAGCTCATCGTGGTCACCGCTCACCGCCGCGAGAGTTTTGGAGAAGGATTTGAGCATATCTGCTCCGCGCTCGGGCGCCTGGCTGAGCGGCCCGATGTGCAGATTGTCTACCCGGTCCATCCCAACCCCAACGTGCAGGCGCCCGTCCGGCGTCATCTCACCGGCCGGCCCAACGTTCTGCTGGTGGACCCGCTCGAGTACGTGCCTTTCGTGGATCTCATGCGCCGCGCCTGGATCTTGATTACCGACTCCGGCGGCGTTCAGGAAGAGGGGCCATCGCTCGGCAAACCCATTCTTGTGCTTCGCGCCAAGACCGAGCGGCCCGAGGCGGTCCAGGCCGGCACTGTCAAGCTGGTCGGAACCGATGAGGATGCCATCGTCCGCGAGGCGGCGCGCCTGCTGGAGGACCCCCAGGAGTACGAGCGCATGGCGCGCGTTCACAATCCATACGGAGATGGCCGCGCCAGCGGCCGTATTGCAGACCTAATCGTCTCATTTATAACGAGATATTCTTGCAAAAATAATTCTTAATGACGCCTCGGATCGGGCCCCGGCCGGGGCGCTTCTCGGCGGCGGCGGCTATAATGGGGCCAGAGGCGGAGTACATCGGATGAAGACCCTGGCCAGCTCGGCGAAGAGTAAGAAACCTCCCGAAGCCCCTCCCAACGACTTGGTGGCAGTGTTATCGCAAAAGGTCATTGGGCAGCCGGCCGCCATGAAGTACATCGTCCCCTACGTCGAGATGTTCCAGGCGGGCCTTGCTCCCGAGGGCCGGCCGGTAGGGGTTTTCCTCTTGCTGGGTCCCACCGGTACCGGCAAGACCAAGACCGTTGAGGCGCTGGCCGAGGTCCTGCACGGCAGCGAGAAGAACGTCCTCAAGATCGATTGCGGCGAGTACCAGATGGAGCACGAGGTGGCCAAGCTCATCGGCGCCCCGCCCGGCTATCTCGGCCACCGCGAAACTCAGCCCATGCTCACCCAGCAGAAGCTCAACGCGGTCACCAGCGAGAAGTGCAACCTCTCGATCGTACTGTTCGACGAGATCGAAAAGGCCGCGCCCTCCATGACCCGCCTGCTGCTCGGCATTCTCGACCGGGCCATTCTCCGCCTGGGCGACAACACCTCGGTGAACTTCGATAGCAGCCTGATCTTCCTCACCAGCAACCTGGGCGCCCGCGAGATGATCAAGGAGATCAATCCCGACTTCGGCTTCCAGGCCGGTGTGCGTCACGAACGAACCGAACTCTACAGCAAGCTGGAGAGCATCGCGCTGGGTTCCGTGCGCAAGAAGTTCTCCCCCGAGTTCGTCAACCGCATCGACTCCGTCATCACCTATCACCCGCTGGACGACGAATCCTTCGCCACCATCCTGGACCAGCAGATCGTCGAACTGCAGCGCCA
Source organism: Bryobacterales bacterium (assembly GCA_003154855.1). Lineage (GTDB taxonomy): Bacteria > Acidobacteriota > Terriglobia > Bryobacterales > Bryobacteraceae > Fen-330. The sequence goes on along the minus strand of PMEV01000226.1, from coordinate 21,466 downwards.
CGTCAACACCCGGCTGGGCGAGCGCTACTTCAACATCGAGGTCCCCCCCGAGAGCCGGCAATTCCTGCTGCGCAAGGGGACCAGTCCGGAGTATGGCGCGCGCGAGTTGAAGCGCACCATCCATCGCTTTCTGACCCAGCCGCTGGCCACGCTAGTCGCCGCCGGGCGCATCGACCCCGGCGCGCGCGTCCGGGTCGAAGTGGCCGAGGACAAGGAGAATCTTTCCATCCGCATGCTCGATCAACCCGCCGTGGTCCGCACCCCGCAGCATCCCACGGTGCTGCTGGTGGACGACAATCGCGAGTTGTTGCGCTTCCTCGAGCGCCTCATGGCCCAGGCCGGATGGCGTTTGCTGACCGCCGAGAGCGCGCGGCAGGCCCAGGAGATCATCGAGAAACAAATGCCCAACGCCGCCTTGCTCGACTACTTGCTGCCGGATGGCAACGGCGTCGAGCTCGGCGTCCAACTCCAGCGCCGCTCCAGCAAAGTCCAGATCATCGTCATGACCGGCGCCCAGTTGTCCCCCGAAGAGGAAGCCATCTGCCAGGAGTACGATTTCCCCGTTCTGAGGAAGCCCTTCCTGGCCAACGATATCCTCAATCTCATCCGGGCGCGCCTGTTCCGTTCTTCGGCGGTCTCTGTGACCTCGCCCGCCTGAGCCCCCTGGCTTACGGTTTCTCCCACTGGCCGGTCCGGCCCGACCGGAAGATGGCTTCGATCACCGCCAGGTTGCACAGCGAGTCTTCGAGCGGCGTCGGCACTTCGGTCCCTTCCTGAATCGCGCGCGCGAACAGGTCCCCCTGAATCGTGTACTGGTCGCAAACCGGGAACTCCTGCTCCCGGATGCCGCCGCCAAACACGTCGGCGCCGTTGTCCAGAAGCAGGCGGCAGGGCCGGTCCAGCGGCGCGTTGAAGGGGATCTCGATCTCGATCCGGCCGCGCGTCCCCAGAATCTGCATGCGCTGATAGGCCACCAGTTGCGTGCCGCAGGTGAAGACGGCTTGTCCGGAAGGGAATTCCAGCAGGGCGGAGACCAGCCGGTCGACTCCCATCTCCGGGTCGCGCTCCACCAGGCTCACCACGCGCTTGGGCTCCTCGCCGAAGACAAACCGCGAGGTCTGGATCGGATAGCAGCCGATGTCCAGCAGCGCGCCGCCGCCGCATTCCAGCTTGTTGCGTATGTTGCCCGGATCGCGGTTGAAGAAGCTGAACATCCCCACCACGGCCCGCAGATCGCCCACCTCGCCGGAGCGCACCAGTTCCCGCGCCCGCACCCACTGCGGGTGGGTGCGAACCATGAACGCTTCCCCGATCTTCACCCCGGCCCGGTCCCGGGCGTCCATGAGCGTGAGGCACGCGGCGGCCTCGAGCGCAATCGGCTTCTCGCACAGTACGTGCTTGCCGGCCTCCGCCGCACGGATCGACCAGGGCACGTGCAAGTGGTTCGGCAGCGGGTTGTACACCGCGTCCACATCCGGGTCCGCGAGCAGCTCTTCGTAGGAGCCATAGGCCTTTGGAATCCCCAGCTCCGCGCAGGCGGCTTGCGCTCTGCCGAGGTCGCGCGAGGCTAGCGCCACCACCTCCGATCGCGCGCCCCGCTGCATGGCCGGAACAACCTTTTCGGTGGCGATCTTCGCCACCCCCAACACTCCCCATCGCACTTTCTCGGGCATGCTGAGATTCTCTCATGCCGCCTGGCGTTCCGCCATCCCCTCCAGGATCGCCTCCGCCTCCCGCCGCTGCTCGGGCGAGAGCCCGTGGTACAGGTGACGCGTGCTTCGCCAGGGGCCGATCAGCCGCTCTGCGTGAATCTCGCGCACCGTCTTCAGGCCCCAGTCTCTCAGCCACGACCGGCAGACCAGCCGCCAGGTTTCCGCCGCGCCGAGGATCGCCGGCCCGTAGCGCCGCAGGATTCTGCGGTCGGTCCTGTGACTCGCGGCGCACTTGGCCGGATCCGGCGGCCGCGACTCCCGATAGAAGTACAGTGGCTCGGCGATCTTCGCGAACTTCGAGTGCCCGCAGGTGCGTATCCACAGCTCGCGATCTTCGCTTCGCACATAGCGCTCGTCGTAGGGATTCTCCCGGAACCACTCCGTCCGCCCGGCCACGGTGGGGTGCATGAACAGCCCGTGGATCAGCGCCTGCCGGGGAGTCGCCTCCAGAGGCTCCGCGCCCGCCGTCGCTACCAGCCTGCCATCCTGGTCGATGATGTAGGCGGCGGTGGCCACCAGGTCCGGGCCCCCGGCTCCGCTCAGGCAGGCCAATTGCCTCTCCAGCCTTTGCGGGTGCATCAGGTCGTCGGCGTCCATCCGCGCGAGAAACGGGCTGGCCGCGAGCGCGGCAATCTGGTTCAGCCGGTACACCAGGCCGCGGTGCTCTCCGTCGTCGACCAGGCGTATGCGCGGGTCGCGGAAGCTCCGGACGATCGCGGCCGAATCGTCGCGCGAGCCGTCGTTCACAACCAGCAGCACCCAGTCCGGAATGGTTTGCGCCTGCACCGACCGGATCGCCGCCTCCAGCGTGCGCTCGTTATTCCAAATGGGAAGGCCCACCGTGATCGGTGCGCCGCCCGCGTTCTCAGGCCGCCGGTTGACGCTCATAACGGATCTTCGCTCCAGCCCGCGCCGAACTCTCTAGCCGGTCGAACACCGCCAGACACCGAGCGGCTGCGGCGTCCCAGGCGAACTCCCGGGTTAGCCTGACGGCGTCCGCCTGGCGCCGCGCCCGTTCTTGCGGGTTCCCCAGAAGCCACAGGATGCGCTCGGAAACCTGCATCGCATCTTCGAAGTCCACCAGATGCACCCGCTCCGCTCCGATCTCGCGAAACACCGCGATGTCGTTGGCGATCACCGGCAGGCCGTGCGCCAGCGCTTCCAGGACCGGCAATCCGAGTCCTTCGTAGAGGCTGGCCTGCAGGCAGCACTCCGCCGCGTCGTAGAGCACCGCCAGGTCGGCGTCGGAAACGTAACCCAGAATCTTGATCCGGCCGCCCGCCTCTTCCGCCAGCCGCCGAAGTTCCTCCGAAGCCCACGCCCAGCGCCCCGCCACCGCCAGTTGCGCCTCCGATCCGGCGCCCACCAGCCGCATCGCACGAAACATGGCCGGGTAGTTCTTGCGCGGCTCCAGCGACCCCACCGCCAGCAGGAATGGGCTCCGCAGCCCCAGGCGCGCAAGCGTCTCCTTGCGCTCACGCGACCCGCACGGCTCGGGCGCCGGGTCCACTCCGCCGCCCAGGTAGGCGATTTCCGCCCCGGTCGCCGGCAGCAGCGCCCCGAGCTCGCTGGTCACCGCCTTCGAGATGGTCAGGATGGCCGCGCTCCGGCGCGCGGCCCGGCGGACCAGCGGCCCCATGTAGCACTTCCCGCGCAGCCCCATCGTGTCGCGGTACAGCCAGGGCACCGCGTCGTAGACGATCGTCGCGAAGGGTCGCGCGCTGAGCGGGCCGGGCGGAAACGCCGGGTAGAACATCAGGTCCAGCTTGGCCCTCGCCGCTGCCGCTCCCAGCGTGTACTGTTCGGTCAGGAACCGCTTCACCTTGGCGCCCAGGCGCTTTTCTAGCTGCCGTGGCAGCCGGGGATCCAGATCGACGAACTGGTGATGGGTATCCGCGCGGCGCAGGGCGGCGCACAAGCTGGCCGCGTAGCGTTCCATCCCCGTCACCGTCCGCGTGGCGTACGTGCAGTCCACTCCGATTCTCACTCTGCCTCCCGCGCCGGTTTCCGGAGCGTCGCCACCAGGTTGTCTCCCCGAGACCAGGACCACTGCGGCTTCAGCAGCATCGCGAGATTCGACGCCATCAGGATCGCCAGCCGCTCCAGCCGCGCCAGCCGTCCCGGCCAGCGGCAGAGGTACGGCGGATCCCACAGCGCGTCGGTACCCACGCGCAGGACCTCGAAACCCTCCGCCCTGAACCATTCGCCCCATTGCTCCGGCGCGGCGAGCGATCGGTGGGTCCGATCCCGGTACGCGCTCCACCGTCGGCCCTTGAGCCTCTTGCTCAGCGAGTTCAGGTTGGGCACCGTCACCACCGCCACTCCGCCGGGGCGCAGGGCGTCACCCATCGTGCGCAGGCCCGCCTGGGGATCGTTCAGGTGCTCCAAAACGTCAATCGCCGTCGCGGCGTCGAAGGCCCCGGCCCGAAAGCAGCCCGCCTCCAGCGCCGCGCAGACGCTGGCCACGCCGTTGGCTCTGGCCGAGCCGGCCGCGAACAGGGCAATATCGCAGCCTACGTTGCTGGACCAATGGCCGCAGGCTTTGGCCAGGAACCCCTGGCCGCATCCGAAATGCACGAGCGCCGGCCGGCCGCCGCCCCTGCCGTTCCGCTCGCAGAGCCGGCGCAGCATCCGGCTGAGCGCCCAGTTCACTACCGGCTTGTCGCCCGCCGCGTGGAACCGGCTGGCCCCGTAGAACCGGGCGAAATACCAGGCATTGTAGGCCGCGCCTGGGTCCGTGCTGGATGTGGCGCCGGGTTGGCACAGGGTTGATGGCATCGCGAACTCCCATTCAGACGCCCGGCGCCAGCACCACGGTCACCGCCGCTTTTCCGCTGGCCCGCGTGCGCAGCACCTGCAGCGGCAACCGCGCCAGGGCCGCCAGGCGAAGCAACCGCAGCGGCTCTTGCCAGGTGCGGTAAAACCACTCCAGGTTCCATCTCCTCATCCACAGGGGCGCTCGGGGAACCAGCCCTCCCAGGATCTCGAAGCTGCCGCCAACTCCTACCCCCACGCGCGCGCCGCAGGCCGCCAGGTTCTCGGCCAGCCACAATTCCTGCTTCGGCGCCCCCAAGGCCACCAGCAACAGATCCACGCCGGCGCTTCTGACCGCGGCCGCGTATCCCAGGTCCCGGCACGGGCAGCCGGGCACCTCGAGGGGAGGCCCCAGCCAGATATCGCCGCCGGGGTGCCTGGCCAGCAACGCCGCCCTCGCCCGCCCGGCACTTCCCGGCCGGCCTCCCACCAGTCCCATTCGCAGGCCCCTGCGGGCCGATTCGCGCGCCAGCATCTCGACCAGCTCGACCCCGGGAAAACGCTCTACCTTCCTGCCTGCGTAGTAGCTGAGCAGCCAAGCCAGACCGATGCCGTCCACGGTGTTGAGTGCGGCGGTTTTGAGGATTCTCGCGAACGCGGGGTGCCGCTCCGCGATCACCAGCAGCTCCGGATTGACGGGCAAAACCAGGGCCGGCGCGGCGCCGTGGCCCAACTCCAGTATCCGCCCGACAATCGCTTCCCGGTCCCCCACAGTCACCGGAATGCCGAGAACCCGGTAGGTTTCCAGCTCTTTCATGATTCCCCCTCAGCCGCCCTCCGCGACCGCCTTCAGCACCTCCAGCACGCGGCGGTACACGGTGGCGCAGGCGTGGCTTCGGACAAACTCGGGACAATCCTTCTTCTGGGTCCCGGCGTATTTCAGGACCGCCTCGGCCAGCGCTCTGGCGTCGCGCCCCGCCGAGATCGTCAGAGGCACGCCGCAAGCCAGCATCTCGGGCAGGTCCCCCACGTCGGTCGCCACCACCGGCGTCCCGCAGGCCAGCGCCTCCACGACCACCTTGGGGCTGCCCTCGAAGTGGGAGGTCACGAGCAGCGCGTCGGCCGCGTTGTACCATAGCGCCAGATCGGCCTCCGGAACGCTCTTACAGCACAGCAGCCGCTGGGAGATGCCATGCTTCTCCAGCCAGCCCAGCATCTGCGGGGCCAGCGCGCCCGTTCCCAGAATCGCCGCGCGCGCATCCGGCAGCCTCGCGCACACCCCGGCGAACGCGCTGGCCCACAGCAGCGGGTCCTTTACCTCTTCGATCCGTCCCACAAACAGAACCAGGAAGGCATCTTCGTCGAGGCCCAGCTCGCGCCTGGCTGCCTGGGTCCCCAGCAGCCGGAACCGGCTCCCATTTACCGCGCTGGGGAGTACTTCGAACCGGCCGGCGTATCTGGGGTACAGCCGCGCGTAGTACCTTCGCCCCCTTTCGCTGCACACGAAGATGTGGCGCGCCCGCCGTATGGCCCCCTCCTCGAGCAGAGGCACGAACGCCCGCAGCCAGCGCAGCTTGCTCTCGCTGGGCAGATGCAGGTGCTCGGCCGAGCCGTGGATGTAGAGAACCAGCGGTGGCGCGTCGTCTCCCAGGTAGGCCAGCACGTGATCGCTCCGCTGCAGGAACAGCACCCGTTCGCCGCCGCGGACCGTCTTGTCCCGCCACAGCGAGACCAGGAACCGCAGGTTTACCGGAACCAGCGAACGCTTCCGGCCGCAGATGGGCCGGATCGCGGTCCGGGCGGCGCAGTGGCCCGCCGGGGACTCGCCTTCAGCGCCGCCTAGCGACTTCACCTCGATGCGGCCGGGCCAATGCCGCTCCGCATAGCCGAGAAAGCAGTTCAGCACGCTGTCGATGCCCCCCACCGATTCCGCGTACGGCGTCCAGCTATACTCGAGCTGCAGTGTAGGCAAGCTCCGCCTCCTCCGGCAGGGCGGCCGGCGCCATCTCCACCGCGCGCCATACGCGCTGCGCACCCACGCTCGACTCCAGATGGCAGATCACCAGAACTGTCCAGTAGTAGATGGTGACCGTGGGGGTGGCCAGCGGTTCCTCGGCGATCGAAAGCAGCGCAAATCCGCAGGCCAGCAGGAAGGCGAAGGAATTCATCGCTCGCAGCCGCCTGTCCGCCCAGTGCTGGCGCAGCATTTTCAGCGGCGCCGCGATCATCGCGCCGAACAGCACCAGCAAGGCGGTCAGGCCTACCAACCCGCAGTCGTGGAAGGTCGCGACGTAGGCGCTGTGCGCCTTTTTGCCTTCCTGCACCTGGTTGTCGATGATCATCGTGTCCAGGCCGTGGCCCACCAGCAGGTGCTGGGTATCCATGTCCCTGTCCAGAACTCCTTGCCACACCAGCACCCTCCAGGTGAGGCTGTTGTTCGGCCCCCCCATGTCCGCGAATCGCTGCGCGACCAATCCCGACAGAACTCCCACAGTCAACACCAGGCCAACCGACAGGATGCCTCCCAGAACCACCCGCGTCCTGGCGTTGAGAATCGCCCACGCCGCCAGGATCAGCGCGGCGCAGACCCAGGCCCCGCGGCAGAAGGTCAGGAAGATCATGAGGAAGGAAAAGGCCGCCCCCAGCAGCAGGACATATGGCCTCTTGCGGCCCCACAGGGCGGGCGAGGTGCTTAGGGCCCAGCCCGCGACCGTTAACAGGTACATCGCCAGGGCGTTCGCGTTGTTGAGAGTTCCGTTCACTCGGGGGATGACCAGGTCCAGCAGGCCGGCCGAGGTCCCCAGCGTAGCCGGCTTCCAGTCCCGGTCGCCGAAGTTCAGGTTGGGATCCCAGACCTGCAGCAGCGCGCAGACGCAGGGGACCACCGCGCTGAGCAGGCAGAGATTGCGTATCCAGCCGCCGCCGTTTCTTTGCCCCGTGCGCAGGATTCCGATGGCCACCACCGGGTAGGTCGAGTAACGGAGCACCGCCTTCCAGCTCCGCAACGGATCGATCGAGAACAGGGCGCTGAGCGCGCCGGCCAGCACAAACAGGCTGATGGCCCAGGCGAACCAGCGCCCCTCCTTCAGGGCGGACTTGGCCCCCGGGTCGATTCCCCACTCCAGCAAAGTGCGGAACGCCACCACGGCGGTGGCCAGGGATTCCACGCTCAACGACCACGCCCCCGCCGCGAACCGGTAGGCCTCCAGATTGACCGCCAGCAGCAGGTAGGCGCCAATCAGCAGATCGAACGGAACCAGGCACAGGGCGGCGGCCAGCGCCACCATCACGATTGGCTCCAGCATCTCAGTTCGCCCGCGCCAACTGCGCCTGGCGCCGCAGGTTCCGGCAGATGGTCAAGTGCGGCCAGGTCTCCATCTCGTGGTCGTAGCCGGCCAAAGCCCGCCCGAACGCCTCCCGGCAGGCGCTTCCGTGCAGCTCGATGCACAGGTTATCCACCCGCTCGAGCCAGGCCCGCGCCGGGTGGCCGAACAGCGCCCCCTCGCTACCCTCGATGTCGACGATGACCAAGCCGGCGCGCTCGGCCCCAACCAGGTCGATCAGACTCGCGACGTCCCCGCCTTCGGCCTCCTCTCCGTCGTCGCCCTCCCTCCGCTCGCGCACCTGGGTGGCCCACTCCCTTCCGTCTCCATAGGCGCCCCGCGACAGGACCAGCCGCGCCCTTTCCGGCCAGACTGCGCCCACGATTACGCGGGCTCGACCGCCGTAGGGAGCCAAGTTCCGGCGGCAGATGGCGGCGCTGGCCGGGTCGGGTTCCACGGCCACCACCCGGGCCTTCGGAAAGCGGTTCAGGAAGGACCCGCTCGCGTCACCCACATTGGCGCCCAGATCCAGAATCAGCTTGGGCTCCGGAAGGTCCGCCCGCCGTCGGTAGGTCCGCTGCAGGAAGATCTCCCAGAAGACCGCCCCGTCGCTGCTGTGGCCGGTGCGCCTGGTCAGCGGAAAGCGCACTCGATCGGGCCGGATTTGCACGGTCCGGGGCGCCGCCAGACCCAGCGCGCTCCGCAGCTTCAGGCCCGCCCGGCCGAGGGTCGCCCACCAACCCACGGTCTCCAGGTAGTGAGCCAGGGTCTGCAGCCTGTCGATCCATCCCGGCGGTGTCATTTCCATGCTCCTGTCGTGTCCTCAAAAGCAGCCCGGGCCGGGCCGCGGGCGCCCCGCGTCCACCCTGTTCCCGTGAGCCGGCGTCCAATGACTGGTAGAGTATCGGCGGCAGAGCTGGCCGACTGTAGGCGGATCGGCCGGCGGGATCCAGCCCGCTGGTTCTCAGTGCGCTGCGCTGTGGCCGCGCTCGGAAACGCGGGTCAGCGAATCCCCGCTCGGCGCTTTGTCCCGCCGGCCGAACACAGAGCGCAGTTTGCCCCAGTAGATCCGAACCGCCGCCATCGCCGCCAGCAGGCCGCCGATAGCGACTTGCAGCGCGATGCTGCCCGTCGCCGGATCCAGGTACAGCAACCCGGGCTCATGCCATGCCATCATTTGGACCGTCCTTCCATTTCCCGGCAGGCCTGGGCCATGGAGATGGCTCTGGGCCGGCCCTGTAGGTCGAAAAGATACACCTCGCTCGCTGCCCCCGGCCGGGCCGCCCGGCCCGGCGCTTCGAAGGCCTCCGACATCACCTCCAGAACGCTGGAGCAACGCCCGTCGACACGGCCTTCCGCCTCCCAGGGCGCCTTGATCGCCAACAGCGTGGAAAACGCATCGATCAGGTCGCCGGCCGGCGGCGTCTCCGCGCCATATCGGACGCTGGGGTCTTCCCCCGCCCCCGAATAGCCGTTCGCGTTGCCCGGCGGCCGCTCCAAGAGCCGCGACCCATGGTCGCCGTGAATGACGATCAGGCTGGCGTCGTAGACGGGGTCCGCGCGAAGCCGGCGCAGGAACCCGTCCAGTTGCGTGCCGAGGTACTCCACCTGCTCCGCGTAACGTGCGTACTGCCGCGCGTAGGCGGCCCGGTCCGCCACCGCCCATTTCCGGCCGTCTATCCAGTCCCGGTCGTCGCGCAGCGTGCCGTCCCGCTGGTACACGTAGGGCTTGTGCGGCGTAAGCAGGTGCACGAAGAACACCGTTTTGCGCCGCGCGTGCAGAATGTCCTGCAACAACCGCTCGGGCCAGATCCCAGCCACGCTCAGCGGACCGGTGCGCCAGTCCGCCAGGTGCAGCAGGCGCGGCGCCGAGTGATAGGCGATCCCCCAGACAATCGTGTTGGAGAGCAGATAGTTGCCGGCCAGATAGCCCGCCTTCCGGGTCCAGGGGATGGGGAGCGATTCCATAGCGCCGATCGCGTTGGCCGCGTAGCGGGTGGTCGTGGTGCACTCCGTTTCCGTCGCGCAGAAGTCCAGGTAGTCCGACTCGTAAGCGGCGATGGCGAAGCCTTGCGATCCCCATCGCTCGAACAGAGCGTTTTGGGTCACCCGCCGGCCAGAGAGTGAATCCCGGCGTGAAAACTGGTGCCGCCGGGCCTCCACCTCGAAATTCAGAATGCTGGGAATCGAATCCAGGGTGTCGGCGTAGTTGCTGAAGGCGTTGGGGTAAACCTCGAAACCGTGGCTGGCCAGTACATTCTCAAGTTGGTTGCGGGCTTTCCGGCACTCGGGGATCTCGGAGCGCAGTCCGGCCAGCCCGATGTGCTCGTCGAGAACCAGATAGACGATATGCCCCAACCCGGGCGGCCGGCTCTCCTGCGCCAGTGCCTCCGTCGGATGGACCCGGGCGGCCAGGAACTGCGTCGCCGAGACGGCGAAGGAGCCCAGCGTGAAGACGACTAGCAAGCGGAAGAACTCGGCGCGCATGCAGTACATAGGAACCAGCACGGCCAATCCGATCGCCACGACGATCCAGCGCAGCCGCACGTCCAAACCCGGATACAACAGGCCCTGAACCGCGCCCGCCGACGCCAGGACAATCAAGACCCAGCTCGCCCCGTAGAACGCCAGGCCACGGCAAACCCAGGCGATAGCCAGGCAGGCCAGCGCGAGGACTAGGGCAACGGAGAGCACCTCCAAACGGACGGGGCTGTAGCCGCTGCGCAGCACGAACGCCAAGAACGGCACTCCCAGGATGCAGAAGAGGATGCTGGCCCGGCCGCCGAAGGAGCGCACACTCGGCATCCCGGTCACCGGCGCCTCCGGTAGAGGTGCAGCGAGCGCAGCGTATCCGGAATGGGGGCCCAGTGTTCCAGCTCGAAGTAGCGCTCGAACTCGAGCCGGAAATTCGCGGCCGTATAGTCGCCGTAAATGTCGGGGCGGTTGCCGAGCAGCGTTTGCGCCATCGGATCCTCGAGCGGAACGAATTCAATCAACAGCCGTTCGCCGAGCCGGCCCAGAAACCGCGCGATTCTCTCGAGCGGCACGTTGGCCGCGATGCGCAGGTGATGCAGCAAGGCCAGCGCCAGCACCAGCGGCGGCTGGGCCCGGTCGAAAAAGCCCAGGCGTTCTTCGAGATCGAAGCCCAGGCGCGGGCTGGGGTTGGCCAGATCCATGACCAGCGGCAGCATGTGCGCGTCCCCGGCCGCCCGGGAACGGAGGTAGTTCCGGTCGACGCAGATCGGATCGAAGTCGTAGCAAATGGCATCGATTCCCTGGGCGGTCGCCAGCCGGCTGTATTTGCCCACGTTGCCGCCCAGATCGCAGACAAACTCCGGCTGGAGATCGGCCAGCACGCGAGCCACCTGCTGGCGCTTGAAACTCTCCGCGCGGCGGCTGTAGTGCTGGGCATGATCGTAGTAGCCGAGCCATTCCGTCCGCAGCCGGGGCGGGGTCAGCTTGGCGATGGAGCGGCCGAGCGAATCCACGATGGCCGGCTGGGGATCGCGGCCGCGGGCCTCGCCAGGCGGCGCCACCTCGACGCCGCGCGCCTGCGAGTACTTCCGGATACTGCGGGCGTGCCAGTGAAGATGCAGCAGCAAGCCGGGGCGGAAACGGGTCCGGGCGGGCAGCAGCCGCGAGGCCAGCGCCAGCGGCACGCCATCGAGCGAGCTCCGCCACAGGCCCCTCAATTCGGGTGAGACGTAGGACATCAGGGCCAGCGGTGCCAGGAAATGCCCGCAGAATTGCCCGTAGGCGGCCCAGGGCCGTGCCTGGTTGCGCTCGAAGGAAAGCGTGTCGATGAAGATGGGCGCGGGACCTCGGAACTGCACGTTGTAGGCCGAGGCGTCCTTGAGCGTCATGCCGTGTTGCAGGGCCAGGCTCTGGACCTCCAGCGTCAGCCGTGCGGCGTCTCTGAGCTCGGTGAACGACCATTCGTAGCAATACGAGATGTGCCGGATCTGCTCCGGCACCAGCACTTTGTAAATGCCTTCCGGAAGCTGGGCGTGCCGGGGTTCCTCCGCATGGGCCACCAGCAGTCCCCGTTCGACCAGCGCATCGTACAGCCCCGACGAGCGCAGCAGGTCGTAATCCGGCTGGCCCCGCAGCGTGACCGCGCGCTTGTAGATCCCCCGTTCCTCGAATACGAAGCCCGCCGGATCCCGAAACGAGGCGCCCAGCGAGGGCCACGTTGCACTCGCCGGAAGTCTGCCACCCGTTCTCGCTTGCGCCATTTCCATGATCTTGGCTTGTTCCACGCCCAGGCGCGGGCACGGCGCCATCGCCGGCCTGCACCACGCGATCTCCGTCAGGCCACGCCTCCGACGGCTTTGGTTTCGGCGCCGGACCCGGCATTCATCGACCTATGAAGTATCGGCGTCGGAGAACCCAAACTATAGGTCGGGCCCCGCCGGCCGAGCGGCGAATCGGGTTCGCGCTAGAATGGGAAATTCCCATGGCCGTGCGAATCTCCCCAGCCACACGCCTTCGCGGATCGATCCGGCTTCCCGGCGACAAGTCGATCTCGCACCGCTACGCCATGCTGGCCGCCATCGCCGAGGGCCACAGCCGCATCGGCAACTACTCGACCGGCGCCGACTGCGCCTCGACGCTGGGCGCCCTCGAATCTGTGGGCGTGCGGGTGGAGCGCGAAGGGGCGAACGTCGGCATCGCGGGCCGGGGCCTGGACGGGCTGGAGCCGCCGACCGCGATGCTGGAGGCCGACAATTCCGGTTCCACCATACGCATGCTCTCGGGCATACTGGCCGCGCAGCGGTTCCCCAGCCGCATAGGGGGCGACGCATCGCTCTCGCGGCGCCCCATGGAACGCATTCTGCGGCCGCTCGGAGCCATGGGCGCCTCGATCACTGCGCGGGAGGGACGCTTTCCGCCGCTGGAGATCCGGCCGGCCACCTTGCGCCCCATCGACTACACCCTGCCGGTGGCCAGCGCCCAGGTAAAGACCTGCGTGCTGTTTGCCGGGCTGAACGCCGCCGGCGTGACCACGGTGCGGGAGCCGGTGCGCACGCGCGACCACACCGAAATCGCGCTGCGGGAGTTCGGCGCCGCGATCGACGTGCTGGGTGGCGCCATTTCGCTTCAGGGCCGGCCGCGCTTACAGAGCCGCCAGCTCGAGGTCCCGGGCGACCTGTCTTCGGCGGCCTTCTTTCTGGTGGCCGCGCTGCTGGTTCCGGACTCCGAGTTGCGTCTGGAGGGCGTGGGCCTGAACCCAACGCGTTCGGCGCTCCTCGATTTCCTCGTGTCGATCGGCGCGGAACTGCGCATCTCGAATCGGCGCGTCGAAGCGGGCGAGATAGCGGGCGATCTGGAGGTGCGCTACTCGCGGATTCGCGGCGGCACGATCGAGAAGGACATCACCGCGGCCCTGATCGACGAGATTCCGGTGCTGGCCGTGCTCGGCGCGGCTTCCGAAGAGGGATTGGTGGTGCGCGACGCCGCCGAGCTGCGCGTGAAGGAGACCGACCGCATCGCGACCGTGGCCGAGAACCTGGGCCGCATGGGGGTGCGGGTGGAAGTCTTCCCCGACGGCCTGCGCGTGCCGGGGCGCCAGCGTTTCCGCCCCGCCGAGCTGGATAGCTTCGGCGACCACCGCATCGCCATGGCCTTTGCGGTGGCCGCCCTGGCCGCGCCGGGCGAATCGACGATCATGGGCCAGGCGGCGGCCGACGTTTCCTTCCCCGGCTTCTTCGCTCTGCTCTCGNNTGGGCCTGTGGCGCAGTTGGGAGCGCGCTTCCATGGCATGGAAGAGGTCGTGAGTTCGAATCTCACCAGGTCCACCAAATTCCTCAAATACGGCCCTTGAGCGCGGCTCCCACCGCGTCCGGCGCCTACATGTGGCAAACTAGTCGTCGGAGTCGTGTTAGCCTTGAGTCCTGCAACCAGACAGATCGTCTCAAACGTGACAGGCGTGCTGGTCCAGGCAGCCCATCCCAAACGGATCATCCTCTTCGGTTCGCGGGCAAGGGGCGAAGCCGCCAGCGATAGCGACTTCGACATCATGGTGGTGGAAGAGAAACCCGCCAATCGCTTTGCGGAGATCGTCCGTCTGAATCGCCTCCTTCGTTCCTTCGATATGGCCATCGATCTTTTGGTTGTCAGCGACGAAAACTTTCAGTATTGGCGGGACACTCCCGGCAACGTCTACTACGAAGCTGCCACCGAGGGGCAGGTTTTGTATGAAGCGGCGTGAACAGGCTCTGCTCTTTCTGCGCAAGGCGGCTCAGGATGAATCCTTGCTGGATGCAGTCCTCGAATGCGACAGCGTGAGCGACGAGGTAGTCGGCTTCCACTGTCAGCAGGCTGCGGAGAAGATGTTGAAGGCGTTGCTGTCCGACTTGGGCATCGCGTTCCACAAGACCCACGAATTGGGAGCCTTGATGGATTCTCTCGCACGCTCGGGCGCGCCGTTGCCGGACGAGTTTGAGAATTTAGACGTGCTCACGCCGTTTGGTGCGGTGTATCGGTACGACGACTACGACGGCACAGAGTCCCTGAACCGGGCTGAGACGCGCGCTTTATTGAAGTCGCTCCGTGCTTGGGTGGAAGATCGCCTGCGCAGCCGCACCGTTTTGGAAGCAACGTGAGCGATTCGAAATTCCAGCTTGAGCGCGTCCAAAGGGCCCCTGTTTCGAATCGGCTAACACTCTCGGTGGCGTAGGGACGGCCGGCTGAGGGCGAGATTGCCCCCCCGCATCTTATGGCGCGCCTTTGGTTCCCCTGCGCGAACGCGGCCTATAATTGAGGTGCAGGAGGGAAGTGGGGATCCGACCGTATGACTTCACGCGGAAGGTTTCTTGCAGTATTGGGATTGGCGGCCGCAACCGTTGTGGGAACTGCCGCGGCGGCGACGGGGGGCCCTCCCATCTCCGACGTCCAGACGATCGCTCTGGACCCCATCCACCATGGGACCATTTATGCCGGGGTCTATAGTGGCTCGACGGCCGGCGGGGTCTACAAGAGCACGGATGGCGGCACGAGTTGGACGCTGCTCAATGCGGACACGAATGTCATTACCGACGTGCGGGCCGTGGTGGTCGATCCGTCGACTCCGGCGACCGTCTATGCGGGCTCTACTTACGCGGGCGTCCTGAAGAGTACCGATGGAGGAGCTACATGGAGCCCCATGAACGCCGGCCTGGGAGCGCTGCCGTCGGTGGAATCCCTAGCCATCGACCCAATCACTCCGGCGACGCTCTACACCTGCATCATCGGCGGGATATTCAAGTCGACAGACGGTGGCGCGAGCTGGTCGGCTGCGAATAACGGACTCTCGTCTACCGACGTATTGGGCATCGCGGTTCAACCGGGCAATCCGGCAACGCTGTACGCCAGGGTCAACGGCGGAGGCGTTTTCAAGAGCACCAACTCGGCGGGAAACTGGGTGGCCATGAACACCGGGCTCGCGAGCCTGTATGTCTATTCGCTGGCGATCGATCCGGCGAACCCGGCGACGCTCTATGCCGGGACTTACGACAGCGGGATTTTCAAGAGCGGCGATGGCGGAGAGACCTGGACGGCCGTCAATACCGGGTTGACCGACCTGCACATGGGCACGCCGCTAGCCATCGATCCGGCCAATCCGGAGACGGTCTATGCCGCCAGCAGCACCGGGGTCTGGAAGACGGTAAACGGAGGCGCGAGCTGGACCTCTGCCAGCGCGGGACTGGAAGCCACGACCGCCTTTGGCGGCGGCTCGTTCAACGCGTTGGCGGTTGACCCGGCCAGCCCGGCTACGGTGTATCTGGGAGCTGTGCTGGGCGGCTTCTACAAGAGCGTCGACGGGGCGGCGACCTGGAGCGCCGCCGACAACGGACTGAGCACGCAGCCGGTGGTGCTGGCTCTGGCGGTGGAGCGCGCCAACCCGGCCAACGTTTACGCAGGGACGCTGTGGGGCGCGGGCTTTTCCCTGGGCGGCGTCTTCAAGAGCCCGAACGGAGGCGCGGGCTGGACGGCACTCAGTTTCGGACTGAATGGGGTTCAGTCTCTGGCCATTGATTCGTCCAGTCCCGCCACGATCTACGCCGGGCCCACCGTGAACATGGTTGGCTTTCTCTCGGGCGGAGGCGTCATAAAGAGCACGGACGGCGGCGCGACCTGGAACGCCGCCAATACCGGTCTGCCGACTATCAGCGGGATGGCGCACGGAACCACCACCAGCACCTTTGCGGGAATCAATGGCTTCGCGATCGACCCGTCCAACCCGGCGACGGTTTATTG
>PMEV01000226.1:0-5392 GCA_003154855.1 Bryobacterales bacterium | reverse complement strand
ACGGGCTCAACGCGAATCTCCCGAATGTGCGGATTCAGGCCCTCGCAGTAGATCCCAGCGACTCCTCTACGCTATATGCCGGTACCGACGTAAGCGGCGTCTTCATCAGCCATGACGGCGGTGCGAACTGGGCGCAGGCAAACTCCGGCCTCACGAATCTGTCCGTGCTGTCGCTGGCACTGAATCCATCGGTTCCCACCACGATCTATGCGGGGACCAATGGCGACGGAGTCTTCAAGAGCACGGATGGGGGCGCCACCTGGCGAGCCACGGGGAACGATACCGGAAATGGGGCAGCGCCGGCCATGGCGCTTTCCAAAGTAAGCGGCGACGCTCAGACCGGGTTAGCGGGGCAGGCCCTGCCTATCCCGCTGGTTTTGGTGGCCACGAATTCGGCAAACATTCCGGTCGCGGGGGTTACGGTCAGCTTCACCGTCTACGGCGGAGGAAGCCTATCGGCTACAACGATAGTGAGCGATTCACAAGGCGTGGCGTCCGCCAATTTGACGCTCAGCGCGAATCCCGGGCCGAATGTCGTGACCGCCTCGGCCGCCGGTCTCAGTTGCTGCCAGGTGGCTTTCAGCGCCACCGGGATTGCCCCGGCTTCGGGAGTCACGGTGGCCGGCGTAGCGAACTCGGCGTCGTTCACGCAGACTTTCGCGCCTGGAATGCTGATGAGCGTATTCGGAACGGGCCTATCCTCGGGCAGCCCGCAAATCGTGAGTTCCGCGCCTCTGCCCCTCGCGTCGGCCAGCGGAACATCGGTTACGATCAACGGGATCGCGGCTCCGCTGATGTACATCTCGGCGACTCAGATCAACCTCCAAATCCCCTATGAGGCGGCCCCGGGAAGCGCGAACCTGGTGGTGAGCAGCGGCGGCGAGAGCGCTGCCATCGGCTTCACGATTCAAGCCGCGGCCCCGGGTATCTTCGTGGATTACCGCAACGGAAATGTCGTTCCGGACGAGTCGGCTGCCGGGGGATCGACCATTGGAATTTACGCGACGGGCGCGGGCTTAGTGACTCCCGCGGCGGCCACCGGCAACCTGCCGTCCGCCGGGACCACACCGGTTCCCAACCTTCCGGTGACGGTGACGATCGGAGGCGTTGCGGTGACACCGGTGTATATAGGGATTCCGAGTTGGTCGGTGGGGGTGCTGCAAATCGATGTCCCGGTGCCGGCGTCGTTGGCCGCCGGCTATCAGGCGGTGGTGGTGGAAATAGGCGGAGTGAAGAGCAAGACGGCCTTGCTGAACGTAACCCACTAAGCCGGCCGGACAACCGCACATGTGAAGGCACGCAGGGCGCCGATTCCGATGTGGAGTCCANNCCAGACGCCCAAGAGTCGCACCGGTGCGTCCACTGGCGTCCAAATCGCTCTTCCCTAAGTCCTTTGTTATCGGCCGGGAAACCCGCGAGTGCTTGATGTTTCTTGAATGGCACGGAAGAAGTCGTGAGGCGCGAATCTCACCAGGAGTAGGCGATTGACCAGCTTTCCCCAGCCGGGCTCTTAGCCGGGGCGGCAGAACTCCAACCACATCGCCACAGGTCCCGACTTCCGGGTGGGCGCCGCGGGAGTAAGCTGGAAGCTCGGACGGGAAAGGAAGTCAATCCGTGACCATGAAGACGTATGGAGCAGTTTCATTGCCGGCAGCGGCCGCCTGGGCCGCCCTGTTTCTTCCGCCGGCGGCTGCGGCGGACCTGACGGTCTATTTCGGCACACACACGGCGGGGCCGGGCAAGGGCTTTTCGGTTTCCCATTTCAGCACCACGACGGGCGCGCTGAGCAAGCCCGAGTTCGAGCTGGAAACTCCCGCGCCCGCCTATTTCGTCATCGCACCGGGCGGCCGCCGCCTGTACGCCTGCAACTCGACGGGATTCGTTAGCGCCTATTCGATCGATCCGGCCACCGCGCANNTCGACCAGACCGGACACTATGTCTTCGTGGCCAACTACGATGGCGGCAACATTGCGGTGTGGGCGCTGAATCCCGACGGAAGCCTGGGAGAGCGCACCGCCTTCGTGCAGCACACGGGCAGCAGCGTGAACCCGCAGCGGCAATCGCATGCATACGCGCACTCGATCCGGGTGGATCCCAGCAACCGGTTTGTGCTGGTGGCGGACCTGGGGCTGGACAGGCTATTCGTCTACAAGTTCGACGTGAAGGACGGATCGCTCGCGGCCAACGATCCGCCGTTCGCGAAGGCGGCTCCGGGATCGGGCCCACGGCACGTGGTATTTCACCCCAACGGGCGCTGGGTCTACTTGATTACGGAGATGGGTAGCACCATCATGCTGTTCGATTGGGACGCCACTCGCGGCGCCCTGTCTGAAGTGCAGACGGTGTCGACCTTGCCGAAGGATTTCCAGGGCGCGAGCACGTGCGCGGAGGTGCAGGTCGATCCGAGCGGCAGGTTTGTGTACGCGTCGAACCGCGGGCGCGACAGCATCGCCGTCTTCTCGGTGGACCAGAAGACCGGGCGGCTGACACCCATCCAGGACGTTCCTTCGGGCGGCCGGACGCCGCGCAACTTCGACCTGGACCCCAGCGCGCAGTGGTTGCTGGTGACGAACCACGGAAGCAACAACGCGATGGTGTTCCGCATCGACCAGCAGACGGGAAAGCTGACGCCGACCGGCCAGCCGGTGGACGTGCCGTACCCGTTCTGCCCGCGCTTCCTGGCGCGGTGACCCCCGAAAGCCGGAGCTGGTGTTCAGGATGGCCAACCGCTTGCGAATCGCAATGCTCGCCTGTTGCTCCATCGGAATGGGGCTGGGAGCCGGCCTGACGCCCTATGATCTCGAAACCGAGGCGCGCCGCAACCCCGTCGGCGTGGATGTGGCGCAGCCCCGGCTGGGCTGGAAGCTGCGCTCAGCCGAGCGCGGAGAGAGGCAGGCCGCCTACCAGATCCAGGTTTCGACCAGCCGCGACAAGCTGAGTCCGGGCCGGGCGGAGCTGTGGGACTCGGGCCGCACGAAGTCCGAAGAGACCGCGTGGATTGGCTATGGGGGAGGGGCGCTGCGATCCTTCCGGCGCTGCTGGTGGAGGGTGCGCGTGTGGGACGCCGCCGGCTCCGTCTCGGAGTGGAGCGAGCCGGCGCAATGGACCATGGGCGTACTCGATCCGAAGGACTGGCGAGGGGCCTGGATTGCGTACCCGGAGACCAGGATGGGATCCGGTCCGCTGCCCATCTTCCGAAAGGAGATTTCGGTGGAGCGCCCGGTGCGCCGTGCGCTCGTCTTTGTCGCCGGCCTCGGGCAGCACGAGCTGCGGATCAACGGCACGAAAGCAGGCGACGCCGTCCTGGCGCCGGCCTGGACCAATTACCGGAGTACGGTCCTGTACGAGGCGTTCGACGTTACCTCGCTGCTGAGGCCGGGCGGCAACGCTATCGGGGTGCTGCTCGGCAACGGCTTCTACAATGTCGCCGGTGGCCGCTACGCGAAGTACACGGGCTCTTTCGGACAGCCCCGGCTGGCCCTGCACCTGCACCTGGAATTCGAAGACGGCGGCCGCCGCGATCTCGGCTCCGACGGCTCATGGCGGGTCCGCGACGGCCCGCTGACGTTCTCGTGCATTTACGGAGGCGAGGACTTCGATGCGCGCCTCGAACCGGAGGGCTGGGACCGGCCGGGTTTTGACGATTCCCAGTGGCGGAGACCGGCCTTGGTGGAGGCTCCGGGAGGCGTCTTGCGCGCGCAGTCGAGCCCGCCGATTCGCGTCCAGCAGAGGTTCGCGCCCGCTCGCGTGACACAACCCAGACCGGGCGTCTTCGTCTACGACCTGGGCCAGAACTTCGCGGGTTGGCCGGCCATCGCGGTCAGCGGCCCGGCCGGCGCGCCAGTGCGGCTGACGCCGGGCGAGCTGCTCGATGCATCGGGCTTGGTCAGCCAGGGTTCGTCCGGTGGTCCGGCGTTCTTTACGTATACGCTGCGGGGTTCGGGACGGGAATCCTGGTCTCCGCGCTTTTCCTACTACGGATTCCGCTACGTCCAGGTGGAAGGAGCCGCGCCGGAGTCCGTGCCGAGGCAAGGGGCGGCGGTTCTTCACGATCTGCATGGCGAGTTCCTACACCTCGACGCCCGCCGCGCCGGCCGCTTCCGCTGCTCGAACGAGCTGTTCAACCGCATTCACCGGCTGATCGATGCCGCCGTCCGGAGTAACCTGCAGCATGTGCTGACCGACTGCCCGCACCGCGAGAAGCTCGGCTGGCTGGAGCAGACTTACCTGATGGGACCGGCGCTGCTTTACAACTGGGACCTGCGGGCGTGGCTGCCGAAGGTCGTTCGCGACATCCGGGAAGCCCAAACCAGCGACGGCCTGCTTCCCGACATCGCCCCCGAGTACGTCGCCTTCGACGGAGGTTTTCGCGATTCGCCCGAGTGGGGCAGCGCGGGCGTGATGCTGCCGTGGCTCGAGTGGCAGTGGTACGGCGACCGGCAGCCGCTGGAGGATTCCTACGGGACCATGCAGCGGTATGCGGCCTATCTGGGCGCAAAGTCCGAAGGGTCTCTGCTTGCTTACGGCCTCGGCGACTGGTACGACATCGGTCCCGGCCGCCCAGGGCCCTCGCAACTGACCCCACAGGGCATCACCGCGACAGCCACGTATTACGCGGACCTGCGCGTGCTCGAACGCGCCGCGCGCCTGCTGGGCAAGGAGGCGGACGCCGGCGTGTTTGCGGAACGTGCCGGAAAGGTCCGCGCTGCGTATCGCAAGGCCTTTCTCGATCCGGCGAGTTACGGCAGTTCAAGTCAGACCGCTTTAGCGATGCCGCTGGTACTGGGGCTGGCAGCGGAGTCCGCGCGGGCGACGCTAATCGAAAAGCTGGTGGCCGGCATTCGCGAGCGGGACAACCACACCAGCGCCGGAGACATCGGTTACCGGTACGTGATCCGGGCGCTGATGGAGGCCGGGCGCAGCGACGTGCTTTACGCCATGGCCAGCCGAACCGATCCGCCGAGCTACGGCGCACAGTTGAAGGCCGGCGCCACCTCGCTCACCGAGGCGTGGGATGCGGACCCGCGCAGTTCCCAGAACCATCTGATGCTCGGACATATCGAAGAGTGGTTCTTCGCCGGGCTGGCCGGCATCCGGCCGGACACCGAGGCGCCCGGCCTGCGCCGCCTCAGGATTCAACCGGAAGTGGTGGGCGACCTGAACTCGGTCGAAGCGTCGTGGGAGACGTTTCGGGGGCCGGTCGGGGTGAGCTGGCGTGTCGAGAAGGATCTCTTCAATCTCGACCTGGAGCTTCCGCCGGGGGTGACCGCCACGGTAGTCCTCCCGGCCTCATCGCCGGATCAAGTCCGCGAGGGGCGGGCCGCAGCATCGCAGGCGCCGGGCGTTCGCTTTCTGAGTGCGAAGGGCGAACACGCATCCTTTGAGGTTGTT
>PMEV01000437.1 GCA_003154855.1 Bryobacterales bacterium | reverse complement strand
GTGGGCGACGACCCTGGTCTGGACGACGGGGAGTTCGTCTGCTCCGCCAACCAGAACACCGGATCGTTTTGGGACGGGGAACCGGACCCGACTCCTTGCGCCGTGCAGCGGAAGCAGAAGAAGAAGCGAGACCAGCCTGAGTGTTTTTTGGAGCTGAAGTACCGTCCGGTACCAAACTCTGGGGGCTACAGCCACGCGTACCTCTGGGTACAGGACCAGTGGGGCAACGTCGTGACTATGGAGGGTTTCCCAGAGAATAACATTTTCGAGGACTGGGATCTCTTGATCCTCGAGAATACGCCGAACGGGAGGGGCGGGACGAATGCGACGAGCGACAGCCAGTCGGGACCGGAGTTGGTTTCTTGGCAATCCTCTGCGCGGAACACCATTACCGTACCTGACTTGTGTGACAAGATCAATCAGATCTTTGAGGCCGAGAACTACTATTCAACCCACCCTGTCGCGTACGACGCTATAGGCGGGCCGAACAGCAACAGCCTGGCCCACTGGTTGCTTCTGAGCGTTAATTTGGCGTTTTACTTCTCGCCACCACCCGGAACAAGCGGCGAGGGTGGCTGGCTTACGCCAATCTACCCATGACCAGTCTCAAAGTGGTTCTGTGTGTTGTCTCCGCCGTCCTTGTCGCAGGAGTCGGCTGGTGCGCGTACCGGTCTGGAATCCTGCTTGGGTGGTGGAACCCCTTGGTTCGGCCGGCCGGAGTTTCAGCTACTGCCCAATACGTGTTCACCTGGGAGTCCGCCACGTGGTTTGACTGCTCGATCGACGCGAGAAGAGATGTTAACGTGTGCAAGGCATGGTCATCCGACGGCCGCTTGGTCGCGGCGGGCGACTTCCGGCTGAGGGACGAGAACCGCGCCGCTCGGAAATATGAGCTTCGCCCTTCCGTCACAGGGCCTTCCGACGCTTCCGGCCGGTCCGACGTAATCTACCTTTTCGGTCCTCGCGGAAAGATCGAGGGTAAAGAGCTGGTTCGGGTGGCCAGGTAGACACTCGCATCCTGACGCTCCCAACGCCATGGTGCCCGGCCGGTCACTTTCTCTGGAGGTGTGCGGTGGGCGTTTGCAGGGTTTTGGGCTGTGTCAGAGGTCTGCGTTTCGGAGTTCATGTGGCCGCCTCACAGGGCGCCGAGGGCACGCGGGAGACGTTCGGCCCGGCGGAGCCGTGCAGGGGGGCCGGACTCGGACGCGGCGGGCGACCTGATCCAGGTGAGCGAACCCGCGCCGGGAAGCGGGACCTACCAGTCCACCTACACCTATAACCTGCTNNTGAACATGCCGCGGGGCAGCGTGACGCAGACCCGCACATCCAACTGCCACCCGATTTGCCTCCGGCCAGCGCGGTCTGCGATTGCGGCTGGACCAGCGGACGCCAGGCGGGGTTGCCATATTTGCTATACTACGGATTCAGCCACCCGAGGAAAGGAAGCGTCTGTCCATGAAGGCTGGGATTCACCCCGCTTATAACGAACTGAGTGTCATCTGCGCGTGCGGCAACACGTTCCGCACCCGTTCCACGAATAAAGGCGACATCCGCGTGGAAATCTGCTCGAAGTGCCATCCCTTCTTCACGGGCCGGCAGAAGCTGATGGACACGGCCGGCCGCATCGACCGTTTCCAGAAGCAGGTCCAGAAGACCCAGGTCATGAAGGATGCGAAGGACGCCGCGGCGGCGGCCAAGGCCAAGAAATAACGATCGGCAAAGCTAGTGCTCTGACCGAGCGATTTGACGCCCTTCGCCAACCCCTCCCTTACGGTCGGGGCTCCGATCCGAGCCGCGAGCGTCAGTGAGCGGTGTTCATCGGGCGCACGTTTCCTGGCGGTCAGAGCCCTAGGGCATTCGGTCTAGCTGCTGGCGGCGCTTTTCTTTCTCTTCCCGTATTTTCTGGAATTCGGCGCGCTGGGACTCGTTCAGGATGGCGTTAACGCTCTCGGCCTGCCGCTCCATGACGGCGTGCTCCTCCGGCCTGATCTTGTCGTGCAAGGCATGGAGTTGCTTGCCGGTGTCCTCCAAAATGCTCTTGTACTGGCGGGCCTGGTCGTCGCTGAGCTTCAGGCGGGTGCGCATCTCCGTCAGGTAGCGAAGCTGCCGCTGTTCGAGAGTGGGCTTCGCAGCGGCCGATTTCTTCATGTAGACGGAAACCCCGAAGCCGCCTACCAGCAGGCCGCTCAGGAACACCAGGCACAGGTAGACGGCGACGGAGAGGGTGGGGCGCCTCATCGATTCCTCTCGTATAGGACGGCTACGAGGTCCTCGTCGGCTGCATTACCGTGGCTCTGATCGGCGGTGACAATCTCCAGGTACGAGGCGGAGGGCTCCGGCCGGGCCAGGAACAAGCCCATGAGCAGGCACAGCATGGCGGCAGTGGTGATAATGGCACGGGAGAACAGCTTGAGACGGTAGGCGTAGCTCCGCCGCGCCTCGATCTTCTCCCACAGTCCCGGCGTGAACATCGCGCTGGGTTCCGGATCGGGACAAGCCGCCCGATATTCGGCAAACAGTCCGGACAGCCGTGCGTCCGGGTTCAGCCCCCGTGCGTCTCGCTCGTCCAACATAAGACTCCCTAGCCTTCCGTTCCTTCGGGGACGGTGGATTGCTCCTCCATCTCCTGGTAGACCTTCAAGACCCGCTGGCGCGCCCGAAACAGCCGGACCTTCAAGGCATTCTCCTTCACTCCGTACACCTTTTCAAGCTCTTTCAGCGAGAGCCCCTCGATCTCCTTGAGGGTAAGCAAGATCCGGTCTTGATCGGAAACCGAGTTCAAGAGCGTATCCACCAATTCGCGGACGCGCTTGCGGCGCTGCAGCTCGTCCTCCCGCTTGGAGCCGGCCACCGCATCGGCGATCATGACCTGCTGCTCGGAGAGGTCGGACATGCGGAGTTCGCCATGCCGCTTCCGCCGGCGCAGGTAATCGTAGGCCGCGTTCACCGTCAGACGGTACATCCAGGCCTCGAAGACTTCCGGGGCGTGGAGCTGACCCATGGAGAAATAGAGACGGAGGAACACACCCTGGCCGACGTCCTCCACGTCCTCGGGCCTTCCGATCAGCCGGGCGATGATTCCCAGGATGCGCTTGCGGTAGGCCACGACGACCTGGTTGAAGGCGGCGTCGTCGCCCTCGCAGGCTCGTTTGATCAGCTCTGAATCTACCAGCATGCGGCCCGATTGCCGGCATCCGAACGTACCTCGCTAACCCTCGGATGTAAGGCGTACCAACAAACTGTTAGGTTACAAGGCATTGCGGCGGAAAGTAAAGGCGCTTTCCGGCGGGCCGAGGTAGCTGGGCTTCACTCCGCCCAGGTCCACGACGAGTTTCTGCAACACCACCCCGGGATCCACCATCCAGAACTTCAGGGTATGGTAGCCGGAGGCCGTCAGGTGGTGGGTGGAGGGGATGCCGCGGACGCTGTCCTTCACGGATTCCTCCCAATCTTGCAGCGAGTTACGGGCCAGTGCATCGAGGACTTGCGGGGGCTGGTCGTCGAAGGAGACGGCAAACCGCAGGCCGCGGCCGGGCACGAAGTTCAAGGTCGGCGCCAGAATCGCCTGGACCGTGACCTGGTCCGGATCGAACAGGTACATACGGTATTCCAGACACGGGGAATCCTTCTGAGGGATGGTGCGCGTGGCGGTGACCGGGAATACGGTCATGGACGACAGGGTCCGCCCGTAATCGGCGATCTTCTCCCAGCGGACCGCGGCCGTGTCGATCTTGTTGGTGAAATGCTCCGCTTCGATCGAGACGTAGCCGTTGGCCTCGACAAAACCATCCAGGGACGACCTGGAGGGCTCGGCCGGGTTGAACGCCCGGACCTTGACCGTCACCTCGCTCGCGCCGGGCCGGGCGATCTTCACGGAGCCGTCGGACGAACCCCGTGGCGCTGTGCTCCAATCGACGCTCACCCAGAGGCGCTGCTCCTTCTCGACCGTGCCCCGCGCCGCGCTCAGCACGATCCAGGGGGCGCTCGCCACGGCCGAAAACTCGAACGGGGCTTGCCCCCGATTGAACACGTCGATGAAGCGGGAGGGCTGATTGAAGGCATCGAACTCGGGGAGAGCCGGCTCACCAGAAGCGCCGGGCCACGCCGCGGCAGAGCCTTCGACGGCCACGCCCATGTCCGCCGCGGGCGGGACCGGGATACTTGCCACTTTGGGCATCGTATTCTCCGGCGGCTGGTTCCAGAAGGTGTAGCCAATGTGGGTCTGATCCATCATGTGATCCCACTTCCCGTGGGCCATCTCGCGGTTGT
>PMEV01000297.1:18035-19436 GCA_003154855.1 Bryobacterales bacterium | reverse complement strand
AAGATCCTGGATCGGGACGGGCGGGTGATCGTGGACAACCGTTCTTCGTACAGCCTGATGCTGGCCAGAGAGCACCTGCGGCCGGAGCACGTTCGTCCGATCGCGATGGGGTTGGGCCTGGATGCGGATCAACTGGAGGCGCGGGTGAAGCGGTTCCAGTCGCGGCCGAAGTACGAGAACATTTTCATCAAGAACGAGCTNNACTTTCCCGGAACTCGAGTTGATCCGCGCGCAGCGGCGGCTTTATCCGCAGAACGGCCTGGCGGCCCACGTGATCGGGTATGTCGGCGAGATCAGCGAGAGCGAGCTGAACCTTGGGGAATTCATCAAGTACGACCAGGGCGCGGTGATCGGCAAAGCGGGGCTGGAACGCGAATACAACGACCAACTGATGGGCGTGGACGGACAGATACAGGTGGTGGTGGACAACCACGGCACGGTCCGGAATTCCCTGGGCATCAAGGAGGCCGTCCCGGGGAAGAACTTGCAGTTGACCCTGGACCTGGATCTGCAAGTGGTGGCCGAGCTGGCCATGGAGGATAAGACCGGCGCGGTGGTGGCGCTCGACCCGCGCAACGGGGAGGTACTGGCCATGGTCTCGACGCCGGCCTACGACCCCAATAAGTTCGCCGGGCGGATCCGGTCGGCGGATTGGAATGAGCTGCGCAACAACCCCGATAACCCCTTGCTGGACCGCGCCATCCAGGCGCAGCTCGCGCCGGGGTCGACCTTCAAGCCCTTCGTGGCGCTGGCGGGGCTGGAGAGCGGCGCCATTGACGATACCTTCAAGGTCCACTGTGCGGGCGGCGCTTCGTTCTACGGACGCTACTTCAAGTGCCACTTGAAAGGGGGCCACGGATCGGTGGACCTCCACAAGGGAATCACCCAGTCCTGCGACGTGTTCTTCTACAATGTGGCCATTCGCGCGGGGATAGACAATATCGCCGCCTCCGCCAGGATGGCCGGGTTCGGACTGAAGACCGGCATTGACCTGCCCAACGAGATGCAGGGCGTGGTGCCCAGCTCGGAATGGAAGATGCGGAATTTCCGGCAGAAATGGTACGCCGGCGAGACGGTTTCGGTGGGCATCGGACAGGGACCCGTGACGGTGACGCCCATTCAACTGGCGTACGCGATCGGCGGACTGGCCATGGGCGGCGTCTGGTATCAGCCACACTTAGTGAAGGATCCCGCTAAGGCTGGGAAACCCCGCCTGGGCAAGATCGACCCGGCCAACGCTCAGAAGATCGTCTACGGGATGTACGGAGTGGTCAACGAATACGGCACTGGCACGCGGGCGCGGCTGCCGGGGATCAGCGTGTGTGGGAAGACGGGCAGTGCGCAGCGGGTCTCCAACGATGCCGTGAAGGCCGGGCTCGTGCCCAAGATGAAGGACAACGC
>PMEV01000297.1:2885-18002 GCA_003154855.1 Bryobacterales bacterium | reverse complement strand
CCGCGGCCGAGGCCGACCCCGACTGACATGGCGCACTACCGTTCCATTCGCGATTTGGACTGGCCGCTGCTGGTCATCACGCTGCTGATCTGTGCCATGGGGGTCCTGCAAATCTACAGCGCCACCCGCGGTACCAAGTACGACGATGCCTGGTGGAAGCAGGCTCTCTGGGTGCTGGGCGGCCTGCTGGTCATGTGGATCGTGGCCCAGATCGATTACCACACGCTGCTCGGCCAAGCGTATGTCCTGTATTTCCTGTCGATTGCCAGCCTGGTTCTGGTGCTGTTCATCGGCACCAAAGTGTTCGGAGGCCGGCGCTGGATCGGGTACGGAAGCTTTCATTTGCAGATCTCGGAGTTCGTCAAGACGGTGATAATATTGCTAGTAGCCCGCTACATGACGGAGCTGAAGACGGATCGGGTGGAAGGCCGTGACCTGTTGAGGTTGGGAGGCTTGGTGGCCGCGCCCATGCTGCTGGTGGTGAAGCAGCCGGATTTGGGGACCGCGCTGACCTACTTGCCGATCCTGGCCGTCGGGATTCTCTTGGCGGGGCTGCGGTGGCAGTATTGGGTGGTGCTCGGCGTGATTCTGCCGTTGGCGGTCTTCGTGGGCTGGCGTTACGGTCTGAAAGACTATCAGAAGACCCGCCTGGTGACCTTCCTGGACCCGGGGCAGGATCCGCAGGGTTCGGGCTACCAGGTGATTCAGTCCAGGATTGCGGTAGGCGCGGGCCGGCTGTGGGGGAGAGGAGTCACCAAAGGGACGCAGACGCAATACGGGTTCCTCCCGGTTCCGCACACGGATTTTATCTTCTCGGCGTTCGCCGAGGAACACGGCTTCGTGGGAGTCGTGGTGATGTTGGGGNNTGTATTTTCTTTTGTTGATGCAGATTGTGCAGAACGCGCAGATGGCTCCGGATCGATCCGGGATGTACCTCTGCATGGGGGTCTGCGCCCTGCTGCTATTTCACATTCTGGTGAACATCGGGATGGTGGTGGGCAGCATGCCGGTTACCGGCATCCCCTTACCGCTGATGAGTTACGGCGGATCCAACATCCTCTCGTTCTTCTTGATGCTGGGCCTGGTGAACAGTGTCAGGCTCTGGCGATTTGTCAGTTAGATGCGGCGCAAGCTGGTTCGCCAAAGAGATTGAGGTCGGCGCGAGTTTCGTTCGATGAGCAGTTCGGAAACGCCGTGCGCGGCACGAGGATAGCTGGTCGCGCCGAGCGGATTTCCGCGGCTTCCAGGTGACGTTCGAGGCCTTTGACTCCGTCGCCGGAGCCCCACCGGTCTTTTTACCGCGCGCAGCCTCTCTTCTCCGGGCAGCCGCGCTCGCGCCGCGATGAGCGGAGCGACGCATGGGAAAAGAGCTGATTATTTCCTCCAACCGCCACGAAACCAAGGTGGCGATCCTCGAAGACGACCAACTGGTCGAGATCTTCTTTCAACGGGCCAACGAGTATTCGCTGGCCGGAAGCATTCAGAAGGGCCGGGTGACGCGGGTGTTGCCAGGCATGCAATCGGCGTTCGTGGATATCGGACTGGCGCGCGACGCGTTCCTGTATGTGTCGGATTTCTTCGAGGACAACGAGGAGTACGACAAGATCGTCGGCGCGGCGGAGGAGAAGGTCCTGCGCGCCGCCAAGCCCGTTCCTCCGGCCGCCGTGGTGGAAGGCGCCGCGCCGGCGCCGCCCCGGCCCGTCGAGCGTCCGGAAGAGGACGACCGGGGAGACCGCCGGGGCCGCCGTTCGCGACGCCGCCGCCCGCGGGGCCGCGGCTTCCCCGAATCCACGTATCCAGCCGCGCCTCCCGCGCCCCCGGCCGTCGAAGAGCAGTCGGAACCGGTATTGCCGCTGCCGGAGCCTGCCGCGGAAGCGCCCGGGGCCGGGGAGTTTTCGGTACTGCCCGGCGAGTCGCTGGCCAAGTACACGCCCCCCACGGAGCCGGCGGAATCGCCTGAGGCCGGCTTTGCCGCCGAACTGGAAGAAGAACCGTCCGCCCTGTCCAGCGAGCCCCAGCCAGAGCCGCCCGTCCGGACCCTCGAGCCCGAAGAACAGCCCACCCAGGTGGCCGAGCCGGAGGTGCCGCCCGAGGCCGGCCTCGCCAGCCAGCCCGAGCCGCTGGAAGAGGAATTGGAAGACCAGGTCGCCGAGTTGCCCGATCAACTGATCCCCGAACTGCCGGAGCCGGAAGCGGCGCAGGCCGAGTCCGCACCGGTTGAGGCGGAGCCCGCGCCCTCCGCTGCGGAAGAGGTCGAGCCCGCCAGGACTCCGGTCAGCCTCACCGCCGCGCTACGCGAGCAGGGTTATCGCTATCCTCATCGGGTCAGCCGCCGCATGCGCCGCAAGATGCGCTCCGAAGCGCCCGGCCCAGCCGAGGTGGCCGAGGGCCAGGAGGGGCCGCGGGAAGAACCCGAGCCTGCGCCCGAGGAGAAGCCGGAAGCGCCCGCCCGTCCGGAACGGCCGCCGCTGCCCTCCATCTCCGAACTCCTCAGGGAGGGACAGGAGATTCTGGTGCAGGTCGCCAAGGAGCCGCTGGGCCAGAAGGGCGCCCGCATCACCTCCCATATCGCTCTGCCCGGCCGCTACGTGGTCTACATGCCCACCGTCGAACACCTCGGGGTATCCCGCAAGATCGTCTCCGAGGAAGAGCGCTTGCGCCTGAAACGGATTCTGCAGCCGCACCGCGCCGGCGTTCCCGGCGGCTACATCGTGCGCACGGCCGGAGAAGGCAAGAGCGAAGAGGAGATCGCCGCCGACATGCGGTTCCTCTATAACCATTGGCTGGACATCCGCAAGAAGGCCGAGGCGCGCAAGGCCCCGGCGCTGATTCACCACGATCTGGACCTGGTGAGCCGCATCCTGCGCGACCAGATGACCGAGCAGTTCAAGACCATCTGGGTGGATAACGAGGAGNNCGAGGCGCTGGTGGCCATCGACGTGAACACCGGCAAGTTCGTCGGCCGCTCGAACCGTCTGGAGGACACTATCGTCAAGATCAACACCGAAGCGGTGAAGGAGATCGTGCGTCAGATCCGGCTGCGCGACCTGGGCGGCATCATTGTGGTGGACTTCATCGACATGGACGAGCGCAAGAACCGGCAGAAGGTGATGCAGACGCTCGAGGACGCCATGCGCGCCGACCGGGCGCCCTACAAGATTCTTCAGTTCAACGATTTCGGCCTGGTGGCCATCACCCGCAAGCGCGTCAAGCAGAGCCTCGAGCGCACCTTGTGCTCGCCGTGCCCGTATTGCGAGGGCGCCGGCTACGTCAAGAGCGTCCAGACCGTGATCGGCGAGATTATGCAGGAAGCGCACAAGATCGCCCGCGCCGTGGAAGGCTCCGACGTGACCCTGCGGGTCAATCCGGATGTCGCGAAAATGCTGAAATCGAGCGACAACGAGTACCTGGAGGAAATCGAGGAAGTGCTCGGCCGCCCGGTGCTGGTGATCGGCGACGCGACCTTGCAGCAGGAGAAGTTCGACTTGGTGTAGCCGGCGCCCACGGGGCTAGAATATCCGCATGGCCCTCCGGCTCGCTCTGGCACTGGCGGCGCTGGCTGCCGGCGCGTGGGCGCAGACTCTCCGCATGTATTCGGAGTTCCAGCGCATCGACCCCTTCGGCGCCGTGGTGGCCGCGGACCGGGCGGAACGGCCGCGCGAGATCCTCTCCCCGGCCCTGGCCCGCAACGCGCACGCCACGTTCCAAGTGGTGATCGCGCTGCCCTCCGGGGAGCCATACAGCCTGTTTGCGGTCCAGAACCCCGAGGACGCCGTTCAGGTGGCGGCGTATAGGCCCATCTATATGCAGCGCGGGACGGCCTGGATTCCCGACGAGTTGGAGCCGCTCAAACTCTCGGCCACCCGCCAGATACTGAACATTGCGCGCCAGGTTCCGGGTCAGACTGCGACGGTGGTGTGGCTGGACTTGTGGGTCCCCGCGAACGCGCCGGTTCGGCGAACGCGCTTCGAGGTGCAGCTTTACGTCGGGAAGCAGTGGATCGTCTACCCGCTGGAGTTGCGCATCGTCGTGCCGGCTATCCCCATCGCGCGAGGCCCGCTCGAACCGCTGGCTCCCGTGGAGGCGCCAGCCGCCGCATCCGCCGCCAACCCACTGCGCGCGTACCTGTGCGGGGCCACACCCGGAGGCGAGGAAGGGCCGCTCTCGATCCGGGCGCTGATCCGGCGCAACGCGCGCCAGGATGTGGCGCTGGCGCGCTCGCTTCGGAGCGCGACGCTGGCGGGCGACATCCTGGCAGCTCTGGGCGGCCCCGAGCGCGCCAAATGGTGCCAGACCCCGGGAGGAGCGCCGCAACTGGGCGCCGAGTGGTACCTGCGCGTGAGGGACGCGCTGTACCGCGCAGCTCTCCAGCCGATTCCCTGAGGATGCTGGTATTCTGTAGAAAGCAGCCGCGCGTAGCCCGCCCCCCGGAGAGATGGCCGAGCGGTTGAAGGCGCACGCTTGGAAAGCGTGTATACGGGAAACTGTATCGAGGGTTCGAATCCCTCTCTCTCCGCCATCTTATGACTATAAACACCTTGTAATCCGAGTGCTCCCGAAGAACCCGGTCCTTCCCACTGAGGTAATCCGTCATCCTGCCGTTGGTTCATCCACCCGTTCCACGCCAACCCCGCGCGGGAGGCCGCCGTGGTGGCCGGCCTTCGGTCTGCTGCCCGCACACTGGCGGGGGATGCGATGGGACCCACCGGCTCCTTCTATACGCTGGGTTCCATCGCCGGCGGCGCAAGGCTGCGCCTGGATGTTTCCAGGCCCTTTTCCCAGGCACCGATTCCGAAGCACCTCATCGACGAAGCGAGCCAGCAGCTCGGTCGGCTGGGCTGGTCGGTGACGGCCATGACCGGGAACCGGCGGTGGAGGAAGAGGCGGAGAACGCCCGGGCTCCGCGCATCCTGCAGTGCGCCACCCACGGCTACACCATGGACCGCCCTAGCGGCGCGGCGAAGAAAGGAGCGGATGCAGGCCGCGCGTGCCGCGCCCGGCGACGGGCTGCCGACCGCGTACGAAGTGGCGCCGGTAGGGCTCAGTCGTGCATACGACAGCGGCGCAGTAGGCGATATTGGGGACATGCTTGCTTTTCAAGCGGGCGGCGTTTCGCGATGCGGCCCGGCGATGGTCGCCGTCTCGGGTACCGCGCCGATCTGCTGTGGGATACTGATTGGCGAGTGAGTAGCCGGCGTGCCGGATCGACGCCGATCGAGGACTTCGGATGACGAGCACGCTGGTATGCTGGGCGAAGGCGCCGTCCGAGGACTCGTTTATCTGGAGATGGCGATCAACCGCCTCGGGAGAACGGGCCGGCTGCTGCGATTCCCGACGACAGAGGCGTAAACTAACCAAGGTGCATCTCTATTCGCCGAGGCGGGCCCGCCGATGACAATGCGTATCCACAATCTGCTTGCGAACATGACCCTGCGGGTCAGGCTGCTTCTCGCTTTCATTGGAATCGTGCTGCTAGTCGGCGGCCTGTCCGCGCTCATGGGGGTCGGCCTCCTTTACCGGACCTTGCCGCACGTGCAGGACGTTCTGGCGGTCGATTTGGGCGCCGCACGGGAAATCTATCGTCAATACGGCGCCCACATCGCGGATGCGGGGCGGCTGATGGCGCGGCGGCGGAACATCCGGGAGAACTTGCAGCGCGGCGACCTGGACAGCCTGATCACGCCGCTGCAGGCCATCCGGCAGAGCGAGGACCTGGACATCCTGATGCTGACCGATGTGCGCGGCGACCTGCTGCTGCCGCTCAAGAACCGGGGCCAGAGGATCGCCGTGCCCGGCTTGGCGACGATCGTGCGGCAGGCCCTGCGCCAGCGGAAGGAAGTCTCCGCGGCGGTGGTGTTCTCGCAGGCCGAGTTGGCCGCGGAGAGCCCGGAACTTGCGGAGCGGGCACGGATCGAGGTGGTTTCGACTCCGCATACGACCGTAGGGGAGCAGACGGATGCCTCCCAGGGGCTGGTAGCGGCCGCCGCCATTCCGGTGACCAGCGACGACGGGGAGTTGCTCGGCGTGCTCTGCGTAGGCCAGCTTCTGAACCGGCGCACCGCGGTCGTCGATCGGATCAAGGGCGGTCTGTATCGGGAAGAAACGTTCGAGCAACGCGATGTGGCGATTGTTTCGATCTTCCTGGGCGGCAAGCGCATCGCCACCACCGCCGCCAGCGCGGCCGGCGACCGGGCGGTGGGCACACTCATCGCGGAGGATGTGTATAAACACGTGCTTCTGGGCGGCGAACGCTGGATCAGACCGGGCTACATCGTGGACGACTGGTACCTCACCGCCTACGAGCCGATCCGGGATCCTTCGGGCCGCGTCGTCGGCGCCGTGGGACTTGGGCTTCTGGAGCGGAAGTTCGAGGAAACCGAGCACAGCGCCATCGCGATCCTGGTGGCGCTGACGATCCTCGCGGTGATCCTGGCGACCGCGCTGAGCTATGTGCTCGCGAAGTCCATCATGAAACCGGTGAACTCGTTGATTGCCGCCACCGAGAAGATCGCGGGCGGCGGTTCTCTGGAAGCGATCAAACTGGATCGCGCGCCGCCCGAGATCGAGGCGCTCGGCCGGGCGTTCAACAGCATGACTGCCGCCATACGCGCCCGCGATCAGCAACTCCACCGGCAGACGCACGACAAGCTGATGCGATCGGATCGCCTCGCCATGATCGGCCAATTGGCGGCCGGGGTGGCGCACGAGATCAATAATCCGCTGGGTAGCATTCTCCTGTTCAGCCGGCTCGTCATACAGCAGGTGCCCCCGCAAGGCAGAATCCGGGAGAACCTCGACCGGATCGAGAAGGAAACCAAGCGCTGCCACGTGATTGTCAAAAGCCTGCTCGACTTCGCGAGGGAGCGCAAGCCGCTGGTCGAATCGCTCGACGTGAACGAAGTCCTGGACATGACCCTCAAACTCTATGAGGGCCAGTTCCTCTTCCAGAACATACAGGTGGTCAGGGAGTACGGCACGCAACTTCCGAAGATACGCGGCGACCAGTTACAGCTCCAGCAGGTCTTCATGAACATCGTCCTGAACGCCGTGGACGCCATGAACGGGAGAGGGCGGCTGGTGCTGGCGACGAAAGAAAGCGCGCCGGCGGGGTTCGTTGAGATCGCCATCTCCGATAGCGGCTGCGGCATTCCGCCGGAGAACATCGAGCGCATTTTCGATCCCTTTTTTACCACCAAGGGCGTGGGCCACGGAACGGGGCTGGGGCTTTCGGTAAGTTACGGCATCGTGCAGAGCCATCAGGGGGACATTGCCGTCTCCAGCGCTCCGGGCGCCGGCGCGACGTTCACGGTGTCGCTGCCGGTCGCCGAAGGGACTCGCTAATGGCGGCGCGCGGTAAGGTCCTCATCGTCGACGACGACGAATCGATGCGGATCGGGTGCGCGCAGACGCTGGAGGCGAGCGGGTTCACCGTCGCGCTTGCCGCCAGTGGCGAGGAGGCGCTCCAGACGGCGTCTCGCGAATCCTTCGACGTCGCGCTGCTGGATCTGCGGATGCCCGGATTGCCCGGCCTGGACGTGCTGAGGCTGCTGAAGCAGGAGTCTCCCAACATGGCGGTGATCGTCATCACCGGGTACGCCACCATCGAGTCCGCGGTGGAAGCGATCCAGCGGGGGGCCTACAACTACCTGCCGAAGCCGTTCACGCCGGAGGCGCTGACCGCCCTGGTCCGCAAAGCCGCCGCGGCGGGGCGGAGGACTATCGAGGAGGCGTGCGTCCAGCAGGAGCTCGAACGGCAGATGCTGTCGAACGAGCTGATCGGGCGCTCGGAAGCCATGCGCAACGTCTTGCGCCTGATCCGGAAAGCCGCTCCCACCGATTCCACGGTTCTGATCACGGGGGAGACAGGCTCCGGCAAGGAAGTCGTGGCGCGGGCGATTCACCGGCTGAGCCGCAGATCGGCGAAGGCGTTCGTCACCGTCGATTGCGGAACACTGGTAGAAACGCTGTTCGAGACCGAGCTGTTCGGCCACGTCAAGGGAGCGTTTTCGGGCGCCGTCGAAGCGACCACCGGGAAGATCGAGCTGGCCGACGGCGGCACGCTGTTTCTGGACGAGATGGCCAACATCGGCATCCAGATGCAGGCCCGGCTGCTGCGCATGGTGCAGGAGCGCGAAATCTCGAAAGTGGGCGGCACGCAGAAGCGGAAGGTCGATGTGCGCATCCTGTCCGCGACCAACCGCGACTTACCGAAAGCCGTGCGCGAAGGGAGTTTTCGCGAGGATCTGTATTACCGGTTGAACGTCATCCAGATCGTTGTGCCTCCGCTGCGCGATAGGCTCGAGGACATCCCCGCGCTGGTGGCGCATTACGTCGGGAAGCTGGCGGCGCAACGGCGGGGGCCCACGCCCTCGGTTTCGGAAGAGGCCATGCGGTTCCTCAAGAGGCACGAGTGGCCGGGCAACGTGCGCGAGCTGATCAATGCCCTGGAATACGCGGTGGTCACTTCGGAGGGCGACACGATCGGCTTGGAGGATCTGCCCTACAGCGCACAGGCCCCTTCCGGAGAGGGCCTGCTCGAGGCCAGCCCGGTGGAAGACGGGCACCTCGCGCGCATCGAGCAGAGCGAGATTCGCAGGGTGCTCGAGCAGTTCGGCGGGAACCGGACCAGGGCAGCCGAGTTTCTTGGAATCAATCGTAAGACTCTGCGCGAAAAGATCCGGAAATACGAGCTCGGCCGCTGATGCAGGCCGGTCGACGCCCATAAGCCCGCTGGTACATTTCGTACCGGCTCCCGCCCAGTCGCTACTAAAAGTGCCGGTGCGATAAAGGCGATCCGTTTCTAAGTGCGCAGAGAGTAACAAATCCGAAAATGGCATCCGTCGTGCTCTGGAAGGGAGCGCATATGGACTCCCAGACACTTCTTGACGTGGTGGTGATCGACGACGAAGAGACTTTCACCGAGGGTTGCCGGCAGACCCTGGAGATGGGCGGCTACCGCTCGGCGGTGGCGAGGGACGGGCCGCTCGGCCTCGATCTTGTGCGGACCGCGCGGCCCAGCGTCGTGCTGGTCGATTTGAAGATGCCGGGCATGGATGGGTTGGAGGTGCTGACCCACTTGTCGGAGACCTCGCCCTCCATCGTTCCGATCGTGATCACCGGCCATGGCACGGTCGACTCCGCCGTCGAATCGATGAAGATCGGCGCTTTCGACTTTCTCAGCAAGCCGTTCGAGCCCGAGAAGCTGCTCGACTCCGTGCGCCGCGGCATGAGCCTCAGCGGGCTGCGCAAAGAGAAAGAAGCGGCGAAGGAACAAGCCAAGGAGATTGGGAAGGCCGAACTGCCGGTTCCTCAGGACAGGAACGACCTGCTGCTGCGGGGATTGGGCGTGCTCGGCGAAGCGTACTCCATCGGGATCGATAAGCAGGACCTGCTCGCACAACTCTCCTACCTCGAGTCGGAGGCCAAGTACCACGCCCAGAGCCTGGGCCAGGTCAAGCGGAAAGAGCGGGCCATTCTGGACATCCGCCACGACCTGTTGGAAGCCGACGCCATCATGGAAAAGTACGACTTCCAGAAGGGCGCGCTGATTCAGGTGATGCTCGACGTGCAGGAGAAATTCCACTGGCTGCCGCGCCACATCCTGCACTGGATCGGGGCCCGGCTGAACGTGCCTGCGCGGGAAGTATACACGATCGCGGGTTTCTACGAAGCCTTCAGCCTGGAGCCGCGCGGACACCACTGCGTGCAAGTCTGCACCGGCACCGCCTGCCACGTGCGGGGCGCTTCGGAGCTGCTGTCGCGGCTGGAGGTGATGCTCAACCTCAAGCCCGGACAGACCGACAGC
Organism: Bryobacterales bacterium; assembly: GCA_003154855.1. Taxonomy (GTDB): domain Bacteria; phylum Acidobacteriota; class Terriglobia; order Bryobacterales; family Bryobacteraceae; genus Fen-330. The sequence continues at coordinate 8,197 of PMEV01000297.1, read as the reverse complement.
CGGCAGCACTTCACGCTGGAAACCGTCCATTGCCTGGGATGCTGCGCGTTGGCGCCCGTGGTGGCCATCGACGACCAGTATCACCGCGACCCCAGCCGGAAAAAGCTGGAGAAGATCGTCGAGACTTTTGAGAAACAGGAGGAAGTTCCATGCCGCGACTGAGAACCCCCGCCGACTTGGCGGGTGTGAAGCTGGAGGCGCTGTACGAACGCCAGACGAAGCCCGTGTGGATCACGGTCTGCACCGGCACGGGATGCCTCGCCTGCGGGGCGAAGGGTCTCGCCGACGGTTTCGAGAAAGAGATCGAGAAGCGCGGCGTCGAGAACCTGGTCGGACTTCGGCGCACCGGCTGCCACGGCTTCTGCGAGCGCGGACCGATGGTGGTCGTCGAGCCCAAGGGCGTCTGTTACATGCACGCGGAGGCGAAAGACGTCCCGCAGATCATGGACACGACCGTCCTCGGAGACGGAGCGATCGAGCGCCTTCTCTATCTGGACGAGGAAACCGGCAAGCGCGTGCGCAGAGCCGCTGACATCCCCTTCTATAAGAATCAGCACCGCGTGTTGTTGGCCAACAACGTCCTCATCGATGCGACCAGTATCCTCGACTACATCGCCGTGGGCGGCTACGAGGCGCTGGCGAAGGCCCTCGCGAGAATGACGCCGGAAGCGGTTCTGGCCGAAGTGAAGACGGCGAACCTGCGCGGCCGTGGCGGCGCCGGTTTCCCGGCCGCCACCAAGTGGGAGTCCACGCGGAAGGCGGCAGCCGTTCCCAAGTACGTGATCGTCAATGGGGACGAGGGCGACCCCGGCGCTTACATGGATCGCAGCTTGCTCGAGGGCAACCCGCACAGCGTCCTCGAGGGACTGATCCTCGGGGCGTACGCGATCGGGGCCGCGGAAGGCTACATCTACGTGCGGCAGGAATACCCGCTCGCGCACAAGAACGCGCAACGTGCCATCGACCAGGCTCGGGAATACGGGCTGCTGGGCGCGAACATTCTCGGCTCGAAGTTCTCGTTCGACGTGAAGATCCACCGCGGCGCCGGCGCCTTCGTCTCCGGAGAATCCACCGCGCTGATGAACGCCATTGAAGGGCACGTGGGCGAGCCGCGGCCGAAGTACATCCACACTTCGGAGAAGGGGCTGTTTGGAAAACCCACCTGCCTCAACAACGTGGAAACCTGGGCCAACGTTCCGTTCATCGTGAACCAAGGCGCGGCGTGGTTCCGCGGCATGGGGACGGAAGCGAGCAAGGGAACCAAGATCTTCTCCCTGGTCGGCAAGGTGAAGAACAGCGGGCTGGTGGAAGTGCCCATGGGCATCACGCTGCGCGACATCGTGTTCCGCATCGGCGGCGGCGTTCCCAAGGGAAAGAAGTTCAAGGGAGTGCAGACCGGCGGCCCGTCCGGGGGCGTGCTGCCCGAGTCGCTGCTCGATCTGCCGGTGGATTTCGACGAGCTGGACAAGGTCGGCTCCATGATGGGCTCGGGCGGAATGATCGTGATGGACGAAGACACCTGCATGGTGGACACCGCCCGCTACTACGTCAATTTCCTGGCTCATGAATCGTGCGGCAAGTGCGTTCCGTGCCGGGAAGGCTTGCGGCAGATGCTGACGATTCTCGACCGGATCGTCGCGGGCCAGGGCCGCGAAGGCGATATCGAATTGCTGGAGGAACTCTCGGAGTTCATGGAGCTGGCCTCGATGTGCGCCCTGGGGCGCTCGGCGCCGAATCCGGTGCGCAGCACGATCCGCTACTTCCGCGCGGAATACGAAAGCCACATCCGGGAAAAACGGTGCCCGGCCGCCGCGTGCCAGGCGCTCATACAGTACGAGATCGACCAAGAGAAGTGCTCGCACCCTCCCTGCGGAGCCTGCGCGCGCGCCTGCGCGGTGGAAGCGATCGAGAAGGTCGACGGCGGGTCGTACCTGATCCTGCAGGAAAAGTGCATCAAGTGCGGCGCCTGCTACACCGCGTGTCCGGACCGCTTCGGCGCAGTGCATAAGGCGCCGGCGGCGGTTCCGGTTTGGAAGATCCGGGTCCCGCCCGTGCCATTGGAAATCAGAGCGTGAGGAGAGGTCATCATGGAACTAGTTACGATTCAGATCGACGGTAAACCGGTGCAAGCTCCGCAAGGAGCGACCATCCTCCAAGCGGCCAAGGCCGCCGGCGTCGGCATTCCGACCCTTTGCGACGACGCGCGGCTGGAGCCGTACGGCGCCTGCCGCATGTGCATGGTGGAGATCCAAAAGCGCGGGCGCACCCGGCTGGTGGCCTCCTGCCTCTACCCGGTGGAGGAAGGCCTCACCGTGCAGACCGAAACGGACAAGGTGACGCGCATCCGCCGCATGATCGTCGAACTCCTGTGGCCGGCCACGCAGCGCTTCGCCAAGCAGTATGGCGTGACCCATTCGCGATTCACCACGGGACTCGCCGACTGCAGCCTTTGCGGGCTGTGTGTCCGCTACTGCGCCGAGGTGAAGAAAAAGAACGTGCTCTATCTCAAGGGCCGGGGCATCGACCGCAAGCCGGCGCTGGTCGAAGGATCGCCGCTCGATTGCGCCAACTGCGGCGAGTGCTTCTCCCTATGCGGCAGCGGCTGGGTTGTCGCGTCGCGGGGTTAACCCCCGGGCCACCCGGTTTGCGCGCTGAAGCCATCTTCCCGATATCGCCCTTCAGCCAGATCGAGCCGGGTCCTGCCCTCGGGTGCAACCAGGGGCCAGGATGCAGAGGCTCCGGAGGTCAACGAAACGGCTCGACCCGGAAGACGTTCGCGTTCGAGGGGTGCACGCGCACGCACAGCAGGTACCGGCCGTCTGGGGAAAGCGAGAACGGCCCGCTGCCGATGGCAGGGACGGTTTCCGGATAGTCGAGCAGATCCTTGTCGGTGCCGGCGGCGAAGTTGTGATAGTAGATCGCCTGCTTGTCGAGCGATCCCTCCTTGGGGCCCAGGTAGTAGATTCCCCCGGCGGCCAGCGCCCAGCAGCTCGAGCAGTAGGGCACCAGTCCCTGCAGAACCTTTTCGATGCGTCCCGTGGCGGTTTCCACGCGCCACAAATCGGTCCCCGAGGGCTCCCGGACGAAGTAGATCTGCTTGCCGTCGGCCGAGATGCCCAGCGAGATGCCGCGTATATTCGTCACCGGCGATGAAGGACCGCCGTCCGCCGGTATCCGCAAAATGGCGTCGTCGGCGCCCACGTAGATCCAACGCCCGTCGGGAGAGTACACGGGATGTACTCCCTTGGAGCCATTGGGTCGCACCGCCCATGTGCCATCGGCGCCCAACCGCGCCACGAAAATCTCGCGGGTTCTGGCGTCGTTGAAGACGAACGCCCGCCCGTCGGGCGACCATCGCGCCACCGACGGACGCAGACCTGCGTGCGTCACCTGGACCGGGTTGGCTCCGTCGCTGTCGCAAACCCACAACTGCTCCTGCCCCGACCGGTCGGACCGGAAGCAGATCTTGTCGCCCCGCGGCGAGTACTGCGGCGATGCATCCTGGCCGGAGGACGAGATGAGCCGGGTCCAGCGGCCGGTTGCAGCTCCCTTGGCCTGCAAATCCAGGCGCCAGATGGACAAGGCGTGCTGGATCATGGAGTACACCAGGACGGGGGCCCTCCGCGCCAGCGAAATCTGCAACAAGGAATCGCCATACAGCGCGGTCGGCTGGAGACGCTGGGTCCGGCCTGGAGGGTACTCCAGTTTCCACAGCCGGAATTCGCCGCCACGGTCCGAGCCGAACACCAGTCACCGGCCGTCGGGCATCCAGTCCTGTCCGCTCACCTGCCGGATGTCGGAAGTGAGTTGAACCATCTTGCCGCCGGCGGTTGGAACGACGCACAGCTCCTGGTGGGCGCGGTGAAACGCGCGCACAAAGGAAATGGTGCTCCCGTCGGGGGAGAATCGCGGATCGATGTCTCCAATGATGTTGTCCGGGGGCCAGGTCAGCCTGGTCTTCTGTCCCGTATCCAGGCTGACGATGAAGATGCCGAATGGCTTGCCAGCCGCCTCGGCGTCGTCGATGACCAAGTGCCGGCCGTCCGGCGACCAGTCCAGGTGCCGGTTCAGTATCCCGTACCGGCCCGGGAAGACGCTGGCCACCACTCGCTCCCGGCGAGGCTCCAAAGTGGCCACTACGATGGAGCCCTCGCTTCCCTTGAAGCGGAGGTATGCGAGGCGGCGGCCGTCCGGAGACCAGGCGGGGCTGCTGTGGCGCGCTTCCTCGATGCTGATCCGGCGCGGGGAGTTCTCGCCGGCGGCCTGGATCCAAATGCCGGCCGTCTCTGCGTCCTCCTGCTCCCAAACGAAAGCCACGGTGGCGCCATCGGCTGTGACGGCGGGCTGGAACTGCTTGCCGGCCAAGCGGGTGACCGGGATGCGGTGCAGTTCGCCAAGAGACGATGGAGCGCCTGGGCGAAGCAACAGCACGGCGCCCACCCCCAGAAGCACGATCAGGCCGCCCAGCGCCCCCAGAACCAGGATCGGGCGGCGGGCTGGCGCCGGGGCCTGCGCTTCGCCCGAGGATTCCAGCGCCACCTTGCCGGCCTCTTGCAAGAGCGTAATGGGCCCTAGAATGCGGTAACCCCGGCCCGGAAACGTCTCGATTTGACCGGGCTCTCCGTGCGCCGCCCCGATCGCTTTTCGGATGACGGCGATGTTCTGTGCCAGGTTCGCCTCGTCCACGATGCGGTCCGGCCAGACCGTCGCCATGAGATCCTCTTTGGTCACTACCTGCCCGGAGCTTTCGATTAGCGCCAGCAGAGTTTCGACCGATTTTCTGGCCAGGTGCACGGGCTGGTCCTCCCGCAGCAACACCTTTGTAGAGGCGTCCAGGCGAAAGGGACCGAATCTGAATATCCTATGTGTTTTCAAAGGGCCACTGCTGATCTTAGATCTTTTTTAGGAATATTTCAAGGCTGGCCCATTGAGGCTTCCTGAACTTTGGCCCATCCTTTCCTTGCTGATGAGCTGTGTCTCCGTGCGGTCATCTCGCTCCGGAGTGTCTGCGCGGAAGGCAGCTAGGCCGCTCCCTGATGGTACCGGGGACGCTACATACCGGCTACGCATCATGTTAGGCTGGCGGACGTGGGCAGGCGTTTCTCCTGCATCTTTTCGCGGACCGGCAGCGGCGGCTCGGAGGGGGTTTGCATGACCATCCGTGGAATCGGCGGGCTGGCTCTGATCGCTGCTTCCATCGCGGCAGTTGGCGTTCCGCCACAGCGGGGTGAGATCGATTCTCTCAAACGGCAGTTCCTGCACCCTCCTGACGACGCGCGGATGATGGTGCGCTGGTGGTGGTTCGGCCCGGC
>PMEV01000297.1:0-2879 GCA_003154855.1 Bryobacterales bacterium | reverse complement strand
CCGGCAAGGCCCGCGAGCTGGGCCTCCGAGCCGACCTGACGCTCGGCAGCGGATGGCCTTACGGCGGTCCGCAGATCCCCCTCGCCTTGGCGGCGGGCCGGCTGCGTTTCGAACGGGTTGAGATCCTCCCTGGCAGCCGCGAGGTTTCTCCCCCGCCTGAGAAGGAAGGCGAGAAGTTGATTGCCGCTTTCCTGGCCAAGGATGACCGGGGCCCCTTCTTGCCCGGGAACACTCGGGAGATCGCCCTGGACGGCAGCCGCTCGCTCGCCGTGCCCGCCTCGTCCGAGCCCCAGGTGGCGCTGTTCTTCTTCTCCAGCCGCACCGGCATGCTGGTGAAGAGGGCCGCCGCCGGCGCCGAAGGCTACGTCCTCGACCACTATGATCGCGCCCCCCTGGATCGCTACCTGGCCACCGTCGGCGAGACCCTGCTGAAGGCCTTCGGGCCCCATCCCCCCTATGCCATTTTCTGCGACAGCCTGGAGGTGTTCGGCTCGGACTGGACAGGCGACCTTCTGGCCGAGTTTCAGGCGCGGCGCGGATACGACCTCAAGCCGTATCTGCCCGCCCTGATTGGAGATATCGGACCCAATACCGGAGCCGTCCGCAACGATTGGGGACTGACCCTGACGGAGCTGGCCGAGGAGCATTTTGTGGCCCCGCTCAACCAGTGGGCGCTCCGTCACGGAACCCGCCTCCGCGCCCAACTCTACGGCACCCCGCCGGTGGCCCTCTCGAGTTACCGGCTGGTGGATCTGCCCGAGGGCGAAGGCTCCTTCTGGAACCGCTTCACGCCTACCCGCTGGGCTACCTCGGCCGCCCACCTGCTAGGACGGCCTGTCGTATCCGCCGAGACCTGGACGTGGCTGCATTCGCCGGCCTTCCGCGCCACGCCTCTGGACATGAAGGCCGAGGCGGACCAACAGTTCCTGCAAGGAGTGAATCAGCTCGTCGGACACGGATGGCCGTATTCCCCCGAGATCGCCGGCGAGCCCGGATGGCGCTTCTACGCTGCCGGGGCCTTGAACCAGCACAATCCCTGGTGGATCGTGATGCCGGACCTGGCCGCCTATCTTCAGCGCGTGAGCTTTCTTCTGCGCCAGGGCAGGGAAGCCAACGATGTCGCGGTGTATCTGCCCTCCAGCGATGCCCGCGCCTCCTTCGCGGCCGGCCGCGCGGCGCTCAGCGAGGCCCTCCAGCGAATGATCGACCACTCGGGCGTCATTCCCCAGATCCTCGGAAGCGGTTTCAATTTCGATTTTGTGGACGACAGGTTCATCCAGGATTCCGCGCGCATCGCCGGCGGCGCACTCGAGATCGACGGGAACCGCTTCACGGTGGTCGTGCTGCCCAGCGTCGAGCGTGTGCCGCTCAAGACCTACCGGGCACTGGAGTCCTTCGTTCGCGCCGGGGGCAGCCTGATCGCCACGGGACGGGAGCCGGCGCTGCCGCCGGGGCTGGAAGAGCAGGCCGAGACCGCGGAAGTGCGGGCCATCTCCCAGCGGTTGTTCGATGGTCCCGCAGCTCACGCACTCCTCGTGCAGGAGCAGGAAGCCGGGTTGGCGGCGGCCCTCGGCAAGCTTCGCAATCCGGACGTCCTGCTCTCCCCCGCGGCCCCTGCCATCGGCTTCGTCCACCGCACCACCGGTTTTGCCGAGGTTTACTTCCTGGTCAACACGGGGAACGTCGCCCAGCACACGCTGGCCACCTTCCGGGTGCGCGATCTCGAGCCGGAATGGTGGGATGCCTTCGCCGGCGCCACAGCTCCCGCGCCCTTTCAGGTTCGCGCGAACGGCGCCGTTACCGTCGCGCTCGATCTCCAGCCCTACGAATCCCGATTCCTGGTGTTCTCGCCGGTCCGGTCGGCGCGCCCGCCCGAGCCGCCCGCCCCTTCCCGGCTCCCCGATCCGCTGGACCTCAGCGCTGGCTGGAAAGTCGGCTTCGGCGACAACACGCAGGCGGTGGAGTTCCCCAAACTGCGCTCCTGGACCGACGATCCCCAGACCCGGTTTTATTCCGGCCAGGCTACCTACCGGAAAACCGTGCCGGTGGGCCCGGATCTCCTGCGGCCCGGAATCAGCGTCTATCTCGACTTTGGAGAGGGCACGCCGGTCTCCGACGACGCACGGAGACGTCCCGGCACGCGGGCCTGGCTGGAATCTCCCGTTCGCGAAGCGGCGGTCGTGTCTGTGAACGGCCAGCGCGCCGGTTCGGTGTGGCGCCCGCCCTACCGGATTGATGTCACCCGTTTTCTTCGTCCGGGCGACAACCATCTGGAGGTTGTGGTTGCCAATCTCGCGATTAACAAGCTGGCTGGGAGCCCGCCCCTGGATTACAGTGCGCTGATTCGCAAGTACGGTAGACGGTTTGACGCGCAGGATATGAGCGGCCTCCAGCCCTTGCCATCCGGACTGCTCGGGCCGGTCCGGCTCATCGCGGAGGCGGCAATTCCTTAGATAGGAGAGCGTATGGAGAGAGTCTGCTTTCTGGCCAGGGTTCAACCTAGCCTGCTGGATGAATACAAGCGCCGGCACCGTGAGGTCTGGCCGGAGATGTTACAAGCCCTTCGCGAGACGGGCTGGCACAATTACTCGCTGTACCTGCGCGACGACGGCCTGCTCGTCGGCTATCTCGAGACCCCGGATTACCAGAAGGCTCAGGATGGGATGGCTGGCCGCGAGGTCAACGCCCGCTGGCAGGAGCAAATGAAGTCCTTCTTTGCCGCGCTCGAAGGCCGGCGTCCGGATGAGAGCTTCATCCGCCTCGAAGAGGTGTTCCACCTGGATTGACGCCGGGAACTCCCTGGCGCTGTGGGGCGGGCCCATGGCCTGCGGCGGCCTCTCAGGCCGCCCGCCCGGCAGGCGAGTAGGGCTGTTACCGGG
>PMEV01000192.1 GCA_003154855.1 Bryobacterales bacterium | reverse complement strand
ACACCTTCGCGCGCGAATCGCAGATCGACATGCTGGCCGCCAGGGCCGGGCGCGATCCGCTCGAATTCCGATTGAGCCAGCTCTCGAATCAAAGGATGCGGCGGGCGCTGGAAGCCGTCGCGAAGCAGTTTGGGTGGCGGGCCGGGCGNNGGCTTGCGCCAGCAGATGGAAGGCTGCATCGTGATGGGGCTGGGTTACGCACTTAGCGAGGAAGTCCGCTTCAAGGACGGCGAAGTGCTGGACCGGAACTTCGACACGTACCGGACCCCGCGCTTCTCCTGGCTTCCCAAGATCGAAACCGTGCTGATCGAGAACCGCGAGTCTCCGCCGTCCAGCGGCGGCGAGCCGGCGATCATCACCATGGGCGCGGTAGTGGCCAACGCCATCTACGACGCCCTCGGCGCCCGGGTGCTCCAGTTACCCATGACCCCGGCCCGCGTGCTCGAGGCGCTGGCCAAAGGATGAGTGACGCTTCGCGCGCGGTTCGGGACCGGCGGGCCGCTATCGGGACCGCAAGAACATCACATCCGGCTGAATACTGCCGCCTATATTTGTGCAGGGCCCACACTTGAAGATGTAGTCGGGCCACAACTTCTGCGCGGACACTGGAATCGTATCCGGGTCGGAAGGGCGGTGCTCCAACGAAATGGCCATGCGCGGCTTAAAGCGGCGCACCGTTTGCGCGGCGCCCTCCAGTGCCTGCATTTCCGCGCCCTCGATGTCCATCTTGACAAAGTCCACCGAAGCCAGATTCAGTTCGGCCACCATCTTATCGATGGTGGTGAGCGTTATCGTCGGCCCCTTCTTGCCCCGATCCAGCACCACGCTCGAGGCCGTGGACGCCCACTGGGGGCCTACGCTCAGTTGCAGTTCCTCGTCCCGGTTCCAGACACCCTTCGGGTACACCACCACCCGGCCCGCGGCGATCTGAGGCGCCAGGTTCCTCCGCAGGCACTCCAGGCTTTCCGGCGCAGGCTCGATGGCCACCACCAGCTTGGCCCCCTTCTGCAGCGCATGGCGCGTGTAGACGCCGACATTGGCGCCGCAATCCAGCACCACATCGCCCGGCATCACGTCAACCATCCCGCCGGAGTAAATGTCTCTGCTCTGTTCATCCTCCGTTTCAGCCAGCGTCAGGATGTCACGCGCGGGAATCCAGTAGGAACCCGCTGGAGTGTCGACCAGCGTGAAGGGGCCGTCCTGCTTTTGAACGCGAAAGGTCTCCCGCAATTCAATCCACGGCCTGGATTGCTTAAGCGAGGGGGTCAGCGACCACGCGTCCGAGAAGGTGCATCTCGCGTTCCGATGCAGCGCGGCGTGGGGGAACTCTTTGATGTGGATTACGCCAGCCACCCCACTCCAAACGAACCCGGGGATAGTGCCTGTATGGGCCGCCCACAGGACGATCCCTGTCGCCGCGGCAATCAGGAGTGCGCAGCCCAGAAGCAGGCCGCCGATCAGTCTACGGAGTCCAGCGTGTCGAATCGTCATACTCTCTCAATGGTCCAGGGCGTCCCTTCCGGCTCCTGGCAAAGACCAATTGTACATCCAACCGCCTCCGCCGGCGCCACTGACTGCCGTGCGGACAAGTTCGCCCCGCGTTTGGCGTGCTATCTTGAGGCGATGGATCTGGTCATGCGTTTGGTCGGCGTCGAGGAAGTTCACGCGCACAACGCATCCCTGGCCTACTGGCTGAGCCGCCCGCCCGCCGAACGGATTGCCGAGGTCGAGCGTCTCCGGCGCGAGTACATGGAACGTCTGCGAGGAACCGGCCCCCATGGAGATTCAGAAGGACTTCGAGGATCTCTGCGCTTCGTTGAACGCGCACAACGTTGACTATCTGGTAGTCGGCGGCTATGCCCTGGCTTTCCACGGCGCCCCGCGCTTCACGGGTGACCTTGACATCTTCCTTCGGCCCACGCCTGAGAATGTGAACAAGCTGGCCGCCGCGCTGCGAGACTTCGGATTTCGCGGCTCCGACATCCATCCGGACGATATGCTGCGCGAGCGCACACTCCTGCAACTCGGCAGGCCGCCGGTGCAAGTCCACATCACGTCATCCCTCACCGGCGTCTCTTGGGAAACCGCTTGGGAGTCCCGGCAACTTGGCGCCTATGGCGCTGTTCCGGTCTGCTTCCTCGGACGCCAGGCGTTCATCGCGAATAAGCGGGCGATTGGGCGCGCCAAGGATCTGGCGGACATCGAGGCGCTCGAAGATCGCGGCCCCGCGGCTTGATCCCCAGCCCTCATCCGCGTTCCTGCTATCATTTGAGTGTTTCAAACGATGCGGCTCTCCTCCTTCGACCAACCCTATCGACTCGGGGAAAAGACAGTTCGCGGCCGGTTCCTGATTCCGTCGGGAATCCGCTGCACGCACGCCTCCACCATCCGGAAGTGCTTTCTGGAGACGCCGTCGATTGGCGTGGTCACCACCAAGAGCATCAGCGCGGCGCCGCGCAAGGGGTACCGGGAGCCGATTTATGCGCGCTATGCTCCGGGCTGTTACATCAATGCGGTCGGCCTGGCCAACCCCGGCGCCCGGCAATTCCTCGCGGAGTGCGAGGGCCTCGAGGTTCCCGCCGACAAGTTCCTGCTGGTCTCGATCTTCGGCTCCGACGTAGCCAGCTTCGTCGAGGCGGCCGGCATTCTGAAACCCATCGCGGACGGCTTCGAGTTAAACATGTCCTGCCCGCACGCCAAGGGCTATGGCGCGGAGGTTGGCCAGGATGCGGAGCTGCTCCGCGCGATTACCGAAGCGGTGGTTCGAATTGCGGATGCCCCGGTTTTCGTCAAGCTCTCGGCCATGCTTCCGAACCTGGCGGGAAGCGCCGCTATCGCGATAGCGGCGNNTGGGACATCCTGGGCAAGGCGGTCAACCAGCCGATCTACAAGATACTCTCCGGCGGCACGCCAACCAAGAACCGCGTCATGGCCTATGCCAGTTCGCAGCACCTGGCCACCGTGGAAGACTATGTGCCCGATGTCTTGAAGGCTAAGGCCCAGGGATACAGGGGGTACAAGATCCATCCCGGCGGCGGGCAGCACGCAACCGGCCCGGCGATCCCCAGCTACATCGGACACATGGAGGAGATCCGCGAGGTGCGCAAGGCGGTGGGCGACGGGCCGGTCATCATCGGAATGGGCGGCATCGCCTCCTCCGAGCACGTGCGGCAATACGCGGCGGCTGGGGCGGACTTGTTCGGCATCGGTAGCGCCCTCACCGGGTTGGATAGCGCGCAATTCCGGGACTACCTGGCCGAGCTTCACGGCGACCTCTGCCGCGCCCCTCGCGAGGATCGCTGCCGGCGCTCCTGCGAATCCGTCGTCCCCATGGATTACGCAACGGCGCGTATTCGCTCGCGCGTGGATTACGACGCCAGCCTCTTCAAGCTCGCCTTCGACAGCCTGCCGGCGGACTATCGGGACGGCAATCTGGCGGGGAAGTTCTTCTTCCTCTGCGTGCCCGGTGTGGGCGAGAAGCCGTTCGCGATTTTCTCGGCCTCGGAGAAGAGCGTGATCGTCCGCGTGGTGGGCGAGTTCAGCGCGCACCTGGCGGGCCTCGGGCCCGGCTCGGAGATTCTGCTGCGCGGGCCATATGGACGCGGTGTGCCGCGCTTCGAGAACAGCACGCTGGTATTCGTGGGCGGGGGAACGGGAATCGCCTCGCTGCTCGAGATCGCCCACCAATTGCAGCCGGGGAACCGCGAAGTGTTCCTGCTGGGCGCGCGAACTCGCGAGCAACTTTTCGACGTGGATAAGTTCGAGCGCTTGGGGCCGGTGACGCTGGCCACCGACGATGGCAGCCTGGGCCGCCACGGCCTCGCCCCCGAGTTCCTGGCCGAAGTGGCCGCCGGCCTGCCACAGGCCGAGCGGGAGCGTTTGGTCTTCATCAACTGCGGTCCCGCGCCCATGGTGCACCGCTGTTTCGAGATCCAGAAGGAAATGGTCTCCGAGGAGCGCATCCTGGGCTCCATCGAATACATGACGAGTTGCGGAGTCGGCATTTGCGGGAAGTGCGCCAGCCCATCCGGCGCGCTCTCCTGTATCGACGGCCCGTTCATGCCGTGGCGCGAGTTCCAGTGCGGCGCCCGGCGGGAGGTTTGACGCGAATGGTTCCTCAGACGATGCCGTTGCGGTTCATCCCGCTCGGTGGCAGCGGCGAGATCGGCAAGAATCTCTACGTCTACGAGTACGGCGGCGACATTCTGGTCGTGGACTGTGGCTTGATGTTTCCCGACGAGGAAATGTTCGGCGTGGACGCCGTCATTCCCGACATCACCTACCTGCTGGGCAAAGCCGACTCGGTGCGCGGCATCGTGCTTACACACGGGCACGAGGACCACATCG
>PMEV01000345.1 GCA_003154855.1 Bryobacterales bacterium | reverse complement strand
ACCGCGGCCGTCATGATCGAGTCCCTCGGCCACCACCCCGAATGGTCGAACGTCTACGATCGGGTCACCGTGGACCTCACCACGCACGACGCCGGCGGCGTCACCGCCAAAGACGCCGAGTTGGCCGCCAAGCTCGAGGAAATCGCTCGGAAACTGCAATGAAGGTCTCTCGCCGCTTCGTGGTGGCCGGAATGGGGCTGGCGCCGGCCGCCTTGCGCGCCAGTCGCTCCGAGGAGGCTCCAACGGCCCCGGCGTTTTCCGCGGCGGCGGACCTGGATGCAGCCATCGAAGAGGCGATCCGCGACGATCAGATCCCCGGCGCGGTCCTGCTGGTCGGCCATCGCGGTGAGATTGTGCACCGCAAGGCCTACGGATGGCGCTCCCTGGTCCCGGCCCGGGAGCCCATGACGCTGGACACCGTCTTCGACGCCGCCTCGCTCACCAAAGCGGTGGTCACCGCGTCCGCCATCATGCACCTGTTCGAGCACGGCAAGTTGCGGCTCAACGACGCGGTGACGAAGTACCTGCCGGGGTTCCAGGGCGGCCACAGCGAGATCACCATACGGAATCTGCTGACCCACTTCTCGGGCCTGCGCCCCGACCTGGATATCGATCCGCCCTGGAGCGGCTACGAGACGGGAATTCGCAAGGCGCTGGCCGAGGCGCCGGTCGCTCCCCCCGGCGCCCGCTTCATTTACAGCGACATCAACTTCATCCTGCTCGGCGAAATCGTCCAAAAAATCGGCGGCATGACGCTCGCGGAATACGCGCGCCAGTACGTTTTCGAGCCGCTGGGGATGCGCGAGAGCATGTTCCAGCCGCCGCCCGCCCTCGGCCCGCGGATTGCCCCTACCGAGAACCTCGACGGACGCCTTCTGCGGGGCGTCGTTCACGACGAATCGGCGCGCTATATGGGCGGCATCGCCGGCAACGCCGGACTGTTTACCACCGCGGCCGATCTGGGCCGCTTCGCCGAAATGATGTTGGGGCTGGGATACTATAACGGCGTGCGCGTTTTCAGCCCGCTCGCGATCCGGAAGTTTACTACGCCGCAGTCGCCGCCCGATCAGCCCATCCTGCGCGGCCTGGGGTGGGACATCGATTCGCCCTATTCCGGCAACCGCGGAGAATTGTTCCCCATCGGCTCCTACGGCCACACGGGATTCACCGGCACTTCACTCTGGATCGATCCCCTTTCCCAGACCTACGTGATTCTGCTGGCCAACAGCGTGCATCCGCGCCGCCGTCCCCCCATCACCGCCTTGCGCGGCCGCGTCGCCACGCTGGTCGCGGTGGCGGTAGGCATCCAGGCTCCGGGCGTCACCCTGACCGGATACAACGAGACCCTGGCGGGAGCCGGCCTGCATCGCGTGGTAGCCCGCAATGCCAGCGTGCTCACCGGGCTCGACGCCCTGGCCGAAGAGCGCTTCGCCCCGCTGCGGCCCTACCGCGTGGGCCTGATCACCAACCAAACCGGCCTGGATCGCAACGTCCGGCCTAACGCCGGTCGCATGCTCGAGGCGGGCGTGCGCCTGGCCGCCCTGTTCTCTCCCGAGCACGGCCTCTCCGGCGCCGAGAACCGCGAGGACATCGGCAATACCAAGGACCCCGCCACCGGGATTCCCGTCTGGAGCCTCTACTCGGCGGCCAACCGCCGCCCCACGGCACAGATGCTGCGCGAGATCGATGCCTTGGTCTTCGACATCCAGGACATTGGCGCCCGCTTTTACACCTACTTGACCACCATGGCGTATGCCATGGAAGCCGCCGCCCCGCGCCGCATCCCGTTCTTCGTGCTGGACCGGCCTAATCCCCTCACCGGTGTCCACGTAGAGGGGCCGCTGCTGGATGCCGACCTGCGCTCCTTCACCGGCTACTTCGCCGGCCTGCCGCTGAGGCACGGCATGACCCTCGGCGAACTGGCGCGGATGTTCAACGCGGAGAATAAGATAGGCGCCGAGCTGCATGCCGTTCCCATGCGCAACTGGCAGCGCGGCGACTGGTTCGATTCCACTGGCTTGGTGTGGACCGATCCTTCTCCCAATATGCGCAGCCTGACCGCGGCGCTGCTCTACCCCGGGGTGGCCATGCTCGAGCGGGCTGGGAACTACTCCGTCGGACGCGGGACCGATGCGCCCTTCGAGCAGATCGGCGCCGATTGGATCCGCGGGGCAGAGCTTGCCTCCAGCCTCAATGCGCGCTTCATCCCCGGCGTCCGCGCGTACCCCACGCGCTTCCGCCCGGCCGCCTCACCTTTCGCCGGAGTGTGGATTGAGGGCGTCCGCTTCGTGGTCACCGACCGTGAGGCGTTCCCCAGCTCCCGGCTAGGCCTCGAGATCGCCGCGGCCCTTCGCAAGCTCTACCCACCGCGGATCGACCTGGCCCAGCATCAGGGCCTGATCGGTTCCCGGCGCGCCGTCCAGATGCTCGAGGCGGGCCAGGACCCCAGCCTCATCCAGCAGGACTACGAGGAGCCCCTCCGCGCCTTCTTGAAGGTCCGCGAGCAGTATCTGCTTTATAAATAGCCACGCGAGGCCGCCACGGCCGCGCGCCGGTCCCGCCCGGTGGGCCGGAGCCCGCCTCAGCCCACCGCCGTTTTCGCCAGGCCCGTATTCTTGTTCTTGCTCCCCGGCGGCCGGCCACGTTTCTTGGCCACCGACAGCCAGGCGGGCGGCCTGCCGCGACGCCGTCCGCGCCCCCGGGCCAGCCGCTCCAAACTAATAATCGCTTCTTCGATCTGTTCTCGCTCCTGGCGCAGTTCGCCCAGGATCTTTGTGACGTCCATTTTTTCGCTCCCGCGAGTACCGGCCCTCGGTGCAGCGGCACCTCGTTCTGAAATCGGAACAGCTGACTCGCGCATGTTAAGAATCCTACAATTGTTTTACCGTACTTTCGCGCACTTTTCAAGAGCTTTGTTCCGATTTCAGAACAAAAAAAATCCCACTCCTTTCTGCGGGTAAAGGACGTGGGTTCGGCCTGGTACCGGAGGATTCTGCCCGATTACCCCGAAAATCTCCGTCGCCAATGAAAATAAAAGGGTAATCCCAACAAAATCAGTCCCAGCCCCAGCAGCGATTCGCGCGGGGACTGCCTGAGAGTGAAAAAGACAACAGCTAGCGCCCCCAGTACGAATAGTACGGGAACCCACGGATAACCCAGTGTCCGGTACGGCCGCGCCAGCTCCGGCTGCTTCCACCGCAGCACCAGGACCGCCGCCGCCGTCATCCCATACAGAATCCAACTGGCGAAAATCACGTAGGTGTACAGCTCCTCGAATCGGCCGCTCAATACCAGCAGCGCGGCCCACGCGTTGAGCGCGAGAATCGAGACTCCCGGCGTCCCGTAGACCGGGTGCACTTTCCCGACGCTGCGGAAGAACAACCCATCGCGCGCCATCGCATAGGGCACCCGGGCGCCCGACAGGATCGACCCGTTTAGCGCCGCAAAGATCGACACCATCGCCGCGACGCTCACTACCGCCGCTCCGCGCAGCCCGAAAATGCGGCCCATCATGCTGGACGCCACCAGGTCGCTCGCAGCCACTTCGCGGGCCGAAAGAACGTAAAAGTACGCCAGGTTGGCCAGCAGGTAAACCGCGATCACCACGGCCGTGCCCGCGATCAGCGCCCGTGGCAGGTTGCGTTTCGGGTTGCGGACTTCCGAGGCCGCCATGCTCACGTTGTTCCATCCGTCGTAGGCCCACAGCGCGCCCACCAGTGCCGCAAAGAAGCCCGTCACGCCCCCGGCCACCGGTATCGAGGAGCTGTAGTTGGCCAGCGTCCCCTGCCCGCTCCCCAGTCCGATGGCGATGATCGCCCCGATCAGCCCCAGCTTGACCGCCGTGGCCGCCACCTGAAGCCGGCCTCCGAATTTCACGCCCAGGTAGTTCACCACCGCCAGGGTCAGGATGATGGTCATCGCCAGCAGTTGCCCGTAGTGGATTTCGAGCGGGCCGCCCTGGGGCCCAATGGGCAGCCGAATCGTGTACAGAACCCGGTTCAGCGTGGGGCAGAAGTCCGCCACGCAGATGATGAGCGCCGCCGCGAAGCCCGCGATCGAGCCGCTTTTCGCGACCAGCAGTTGAGTCCAGCCGTAAAGAAAACCCCACAGCGGGCCGTAGGCCTGGCGTAAGTACACGTACTCTCCGCCGGCCTCCGGCATAGCCGCCGCCAGTTCGGCGTAGGTCAGCGCGCCGGCCAGCGTCAGCAACCCGCCGAAAATCCAAACCCCGAAAAGGATCGCGGGGGAGCCGACGTAGCCGATCATCTTCTTCGGCACCAGGAAAATCCCGCTGCCGATCACCGTGCCTACCACGATCGAGGCAGCGCTCCACAGGCCCAATTCCCGTTTCAGCCCCGGCGCCGCAACCCCATTTTCAGCCATGCGCGCGCTCCTTCCAGAAAAGCGATGCCAGCCATCCGGTCAGAAAAGTGACGCTGGAGCCAATGGCCACGTACCAGGTCCAGGCAATGCCCGTGTCGAGCCGCACATAAACTAGCATCGCCAGCCCGGCCGCCATCCCCAGCAGGGCGGCGTTCTCGCCCACCCGCCTGGTGAGCACCCCCAGCAGGAAGACTCCCAGCAGCCCTCCATAGGCAATCGAGGCCACCGTCAGGCCGGCCTCCAGCACGGGCCCCCAGTGGCGGGCCACCGCTCCGACACCCACCAGCGCCAGCCCCCAAATCAGCGTGGCCGCCCGCGCCAGCTTCACATAGCTCTGTTCGGAACGGCCCGGCCTGAGTGGCTTGTAAAAATCCAGAATGGTGGTCGAGGAGAGCGAGTTCAAAGCCGCGCTGAGGTTGGACATGGCGGCCGCCAGCACCGCGGCAATCGCCAGGCCCGCCAATCCCGGCGGCAGGTAGCGCCAGATGAAGCCCGGATACAGCCAGTCGGGCGGCTGCGGCGGCCGCAGATTCGCGTCCTGGTAGAACACGTACAGGATGACCCCGATCCCCAGGAACAAGCTGAATTGGACCAGGATGACGGCCCAACTCGCGAACAGCGCCAGCCGGCTCTGGGCCTGGCTGCGCGCCGCCAGCAGCCTCTGCACAAACAACTGCTCGGTGCCGTGGCTGGCGGTAGTCAGAAAACATCCCCCGATCAGGCCCGACCAGAACGTGTACTTGCGCGCGAAGAACTCCGCTGTCGGTGCGAATCGGAAATCGAAGAGGGCGAACTTGCCCGCCGGCCCCGCCACCGCCACCACGTGTCCCCAGCCGCCGGGGATATGCTGCAGAATCACATAGAAGCTCACCACCGCCCCGAAAACGTAGAGGAACATCTGCACCACGTCGGTCCAGATGACGGCCGTCATGCCGCCTTCAAACGTGTAAAAAAGCGTCAGGCAGACGATCAAGACGATCGAAGCCATCTCCCCGGTGCCCAGGATGATCGAGATGACGATGGAGATCGCAAACACCCGGATTCCCTCCGCCAGGCCGCGCACCACCAGAAAGGTGCCCGCGGTGAGCCGCCGCAGCCGGACCCCGAAGCGCCGCTCCATCAGCTCGTAGGCGGTGAACGTCTCGCCGCGGAAATAGTGGGGCAGAAACAAAGTCGAAATCGCTACCCGCGCCAGCAGGTACCCGAAGACCACCTGCAGGAAGGCCAGGTTGCCGGCGAAAGCCAGAGTGGGGGTCCCAATGATGGTCAAAGTGCTGGTTTCGGCCGAGACGATCGACAGCGCGATGGCCCACCAGGGCGCGTTTCTCCCGCCCAGATAATAGTCCTTGAGGCTCTTTTGGCTGTGGCGGAAGTGTGCGCCAAACCACGTGATACCGGCCAGGTAGAGGGCGATAATCGCCAGATCGGGGTACCGCAACCGACTACACTAGCACAACCCCCGCCTGCCGGATCCGTCCGCCCGGCAGGGCGCCCGCCGCCTCCCCAGACCCGGGTTCCCGCCCCCGGGGAACCCCGCTTCCCTCCCCGGTGTCTAATCTTCATGCACTTCCCTGTTGCGCCCCGCGCGTGGATTCGGCTATACTCCGCATTTGCAAGTTCCGTTTCGTGCACCGCTTTCGGGGAAGGCCGCGAGCGGTGCGGCTCGGGCAGCGTTATCGCCACACAGAGCGTTGTGGCCAAATTTCAGGAGGCGTCAGTGCGAAACAAACTGTCAGTAGCGATTCTGGCCGTGGCAATCTCTTCCGTGTTGGGCCTGGGGGCGGCTTGGGGTCAGACTTCTCCACAAGCCAAGAAGGCGCCGGAATGGAAGGACCGGGCCGAGTACGACCTGTATCAATCCATATCCAGCGAGCAGGACGCGAACAAGAAGCTCGACCTGCTCAACCAGTGGAAGGACAAGTACGCCACCACCGGGCAGATCATGCTTCGCCTCGAGCAGTACCTGGCTACCTACAAGCAGCTAAGTCAAGCCGCCAAGATGCTCGATACGGCGCAGGAAATGCTGAAGGAAGACCCCAAGTACGTCAATGGGCTGTTCTGGACTTGTCTCCTGGTCGTCAGCATGAACGACCCCGCGCCGGCCAAGCTGGATCTCGGCGATCAGGCCGCCAATACGCTGCTCGGCATCCTCGACGACGTCTTCGCCCCGGACAAGAAGCCGGCCGCCGCTACCGACGCCGCCTGGAAGCAGGGGCGGGTCGATCTGGAGGCCTTGGCCCAGCGGACCCTGGGCTGGGTAAACTGGAAGCGCCAGAGCCCGCCGGACGCCGAGAAGCACCTCGTCGAAGACGTGAAACTCAATCCCAACGATGCCGAGGCGTCTTATTGGCTGGGACTGATCCTCCGCAAGGTGACCGGGCGCAATTCCGACGCGCTGTTCTACATCGCCCGTGCCGCCGCCTATGACGGTCCCGGCGCTTTGGATGCCGCCACCAGGCCCAAGGTGCTCGACTTCGTCACCAAGGACTACGCGGCTTACCATGGCCCGGACCCCGATGGCTTGAAGCAACTGCTGGCCGCGGCCAAGACCCAGGCTCTCCCGCCCGCCGATTTCAAGGTCCTCAGCGCGCAGGAGGTCAACGAGGCCAAGATGAAGGAACTGGCGGGCAAAGATCCTGCCCTCCCGCTTTGGGTGCGGCTGAAAGACGCCTTGACCACCGACGGCGGCGCGCAGTACTGGGAGTCCATCAAAGGTGCGGTGATCCCGCCGGAAGACAAGCCTGCCTTCCGCGGCATCGTGATCAGCCAGGAGGGTTTGCACATTGCCAAGTCGGTGGTGTTGGGCATCGTCGATGCGAAGGTGGCGGAAGTGACGCTGACCTTCGATCCTCCCATCTCCGGCAAGGTCGAGCCGGGCACGGTACTCCACTTCCGTGGCGTCGCCAGCAAGTTCGTTGCCGACCCGTTCATGCTGACCTTCACGGTCGAGAAGAAGGACGTCACCGGCTGGCCGGCCCCGCCGCCTCCGGTCCACCATCCCGTCAAGAAGGCCGCGCCCAAGCAGCAGTAACTGGTTTTCCCTCCCGGAGCCGCGGCGGCACGGTTCCGGGCCTTCATAGCCCGAACTGTGCATGGCGCTTCGCCGGCAACCTGGTGGGTTTGAGGTCCCGTCCGCAGAACAGGTGTTTGGTTTCTCCGGTAGCCAGTAGCCGGCCGTCCGCGGCCCGGCGCATTTCGTAGCCGAACTGCACCCCGCGCTGGCCCGCTTTCCGCACCTGCGTGCTTACGATCACCTCGTCGTCGTAGCGGGCCGGGTGCAGGTAGCGGCACTGCGCCTCCACCACCGCCAGCAGCACGCCGTCCTCCTCCTCCATGTCCCGGTAGTTGAAGCCCGCCGCCCGGCAGTACTCCACCCGCCCCACCTCCATCCACACCAGGTAATTCGAATAGTAGACCACGCCCATCTGGTCGGTTTCGGCGTAGCGCACGCGCAGCTTCGTTTCGTTGGCTTGCATGTCTTGTAGGATAAGCCACCTCAGCGGCGCGAGTGGGCCCGGTCGCGATACGATACAAGCATATGGGTCCCACACAACCGGGCGAGATGCCCAAGCTCCCGATTCCTGGCATTCGCCATCTGATCGCGGTCGGCTCCGGCAAGGGCGGCGTCGGCAAGACCACCGTGGCCGTGAATCTGGCCCTCGCCGTGGCCCGGCTCGGCCACCGGGTCGGGCTGCTCGACGCCGACGTTTACGGGCCCAATGTCCCCCTCATGCTGGGCATTAGCGAGACGCCGCAAGCCATCGGGGACCGCATCCAGCCCATTCAGACCCACGGCCTGTCGGTCATGTCCATGGGCTTCATCAGCCCCGGCGATAAGCCGCTCATCTGGCGAGGGCCCATGCTGCACAGCGTGGTGCAGCAGTTCCTGCGCGGCGTGGATTGGGGCGAGCTCGACTACCTGGTGGTCGATCTGCCTCCCGGCACCGGCGACGTGCAGCTCACCCTCATTCAGACGGCGCCCATTACCGGCGCCATCGTGGTCACCACTCCCTCCGACGTCTCGCTCGAAGACGCGCGCAAGGCCGTGCACATGTTCCGCCAGGTTCGCGTCGAGGTGCTCGGCATCGTCGAGAACATGAGCTACCTGATCTGCCCGCACTGCGCCCAGCGCGTGGACGTCTTCAGCTACGGCGGCGGCCAGCGCACCGCGGCGCAGATGGGCGTCCCGTTCCTCGGCGAGGTGCCGCTCGATCCGGAAGTGCGCATCGGCGGCGATACGGGCGTCTCGGTGGCTCTCCGCTCGCCCGACGACCCGCACGCGGCCGCCTTCTACGCCCTCGCGCGCAACACGCTAGCCCGCATCGCCGAGACCGGCGCGCCCCGGGGCCCCAGCATCGAAGTGGCCGATTAAGCCGCCGGCGGCGCCTCGGCCTTCTTCTTGCAGATCAGGTTGTCGACCGCACAGACGCCCGGCCCGGCCAGCGCCAGCGCCACGTTGGCCACCAGCAGCGTCAGCGCGTACTCGCAGCCGGTCGGCAAGAAGAACCCGTTCTTCGCATGCACCGCCAGCACCGCCACCGCCATGTTGATCGCCAGCAGGATGGCCGCCCAGCGCGTGCCCAGCCCGAAGAACAGCGCCAGGCCTCCCAGAAGCTCCACGAACGTCACCAGCGGCCCCGCAACGCCAGGCAGCGGTATCCCCATGTGNNACGCCCACCATCATGCGCAAGGCGGCAAGGCCCGCGCCCCGGCAGCCGCAACTTTCTCCATGACACATAATTCCCTCCCCGTCGCTCAATCCTACCGCCGCACCAATCCCTCCGGTCAAGCTCCCAATCTAGCGTAGTCTCCAGGAACTGGCCCGCGTTTTTCACACGAGGCACACGGTAACGCCGGCGGTCTTGCCGCCGGTGTATTCCCAGATCGGCCGCTCTGCCGGGTTCGCATCGAGTCCGCCGGCCAAGCGCAACGAGGTATTCAAGAGGAAGGTTGTTAGCCCGCTCTATTCACGCGCATTCGTCGTCCGACGCAGGAGATGCCCGTGGATACGAGGCGCGCGGTAGCGCCGGCGGTCTTGCCGCCGGTGTATTCGCATCGAGTCCGCCGGCCAAGCGCAACGAAGTAGACATGGGCATATCGTGCGTCGCCGTCGCGGGCTACCGCCCCGTCAGCGCCGCGTGCAGGTAGTCCCTGTGCAGCCGCGCGATCACATCCACCTTGATCTGCTTCGGGCACACCGCCTCGCACTCCCCGATGTTGGTGCAGTGGCCGAAACCCTCCTTGGTCATCTGCACCGCCATCGCGATGGCCCGCCGGTCGCGCTCGGGCTCGCCTTGCGGCAGCCGGCCCAGGTGCGCGATTTTGGCCCCGGTGAATAGCGCCGCCGAACCGTTGGGACACATGGCCACGCAGGCTCCGCAGCCGATGCAGGCGGCCGCGTCCATGGCCAGCTCGGCCCGCTCCTTGGGAATCGGGATGGAGTTCGCTTCCGGCGCGCTGCCGGTTCGCACCGACACATAACCGCCCGCCGCGATGATGCGGTCGAAGGCGCCGCGGTCCACCACCAGGTCCTTGATCACCGGAAACGCCCGCGCCCGCCACGGCTCCAGGTACAACTCGTCGCCGTCCTTGAAGTAGCGCATGTGGAGCTGGCAGATGGTGGTGCCGCGCCGGGGCCCGTGCGCCACGCCGTCGATCATGAATCCGCACATACCGCAGATGCCCTCGCGGCAATCGTGGTCGAAGGCGATCGGCTCCTCTCCCTTGGCGATCAACCCTTCGTTCACCACGTCCAGCATCTCCAGGAACGACATGTGCTCGCTGACGCCCGTCGCCTCGTAGCGCACCATACGGCCCGGGTCGCTCGAGTTCTTCTGCCGCCACACGTGCAGAGTGAGGTTCATTTGTAGCTCCGTTGCGCGGGAAGCACGTACTCGAATTGCAGGGGTTCCTTGTGCAGGGCCGGGGCCTTCCCCGCGCCCTGGAACTCCCANNTCGCGGAAATGGCCGCCGCAGCTCTCGTTGCGCTCCAGCGCGTCCCGGCACATCAGCTCGGCCAGTTCCAGGAAATCCGCCACCCGGCCGGCCTTCTCGAGCGACTGGTTGAACTCCTCTCCCTGGCCCAGCACGCGCACGTCCTTCCAATACCGCTCGCGCAGCTCGGGAATCCTGGCCAGCGCCTGGCGCAGTCCCTCGGCCGTGCGCGTCATGCCGCAATCTTCCCAAACCACCCCGCCCAGCTCGCGGTGGAAGGAATCCACCGACCGCGTGCCCCGGATATCCAGCAGGCGCCTGGTGTTCGCGGCCACCTCGGCCTCGGCGGAGCGGAACGCGGCGTGGCCGGCATCCATCTTCTCGAGCTTCGCCGTCGCCAGGTAGTCGCCGATGGTGCACGGCAGGATGAAGTAGCCGTCCGCCAGGCCCTGCATGAGGGCGCTGGCGCCCAGCCGGTTAGCCCCATGGTCGGAAAAGTTAGCTTCCCCGATCACATACAATCCGGGAACGGTGCTCATGAGGTTGTAATCCACCCACAGCCCGCCCATGGTGTAGTGGCTGGCCGGATAGATCCGCATGGGCGCCGTGTACGGGTCCTCGTCCGTGATCCGCGCGTACATCTCGAACAGGTTCCCATACCGCTCGTCGATTACCTCGCGGCCCAGCCGCTGCAGCGCGCTCCGGAAATCCAGGTACACCCCGTAGCCGCTCGATCCGACGCCGCGCCCTTCGTCGCACACCGCCTTCACGTTGCGCGAGGCCACGTCCCGCGGCACCAGGTTGCCGTACGCCGGGTACTTTCGCTCCAGGAAGTAGTCCCGCTCGTCCATGGGAATCTCGCCCGGCGGCCGCGTGTCGCCCTTCCGCTGGGGCACCCAGATGCGGCCGTCGTTGCGCAGCGACTCNNATGCAGGTCGGATGGATCTGCGTGAAGCACGGATTGGCGAACAGCGCGCCACGTTTGTAGGCCCGCCAGATGGCGGTCGCATTGCATCCCTTGGCGTTGGTGGACAGGTAGTAGACGTTGGAGTAGCCGCCCGTAGCCAGCACCACCGCGTCGCCCACGTGCGATTCGATCTGGCCGCCGATCAGATCCCGCGTCACGATCCCGCGCGCCCGTCCGTCGATCTCGACCAGGTCCAGCATCTCGTGCCGCGTGTGCATCGCCACCTGCCCGGCCGCCACCTGCCGCAGCAGCGCCTGGTAGGCCCCCAGCAGCAATTGTTGCCCCGTCTGGCCGCGCGCATAAAAGGTGCGCGAAACCTGCGCGCCCCCGAACGAGCGGTTATCCAGCGTTCCCCCGTATTCGCGCGCGAACGGCACTCCCTGCGCCACGCACTGGTCGATGATGTTCAGGCTCACCTCGGCCAGCCGGTACACGTTGTGCTCCCGCGAGCGGAAGTCGCCGCCCTTCACCGTGTCGTAGAACAGCCGGTAAACGCTGTCGCTGTCGTTCTGGTAGTTCTTGGCCGCGTTGATGCCGCCCTGCGCCGCGATCGAGTGCGCGCGGCGGGGCGAATCCTGGAAGCAGAAGCACTGTACGTTGTACCCCAGCTCGCCCAGCGTCGCGGCGGCCGAGGCGCCCGCCAAGCCCGATCCCACCACAATCACCGTGTACTTCCGCTTGTTGGCCGGGTTGATCAGCTTCAGTTCGAATTTGCGGCGTTCCCAGGCCTGCTGGATGGGGCCGCTCGGGACCTTGGAATTGAGTTCCATCATTTCACCAAACCCAACGTCACGGAGACGGGAATCGAGATATAACCCGCCGCCACCAGGATCGAGACCGCGTGAGCCGTGCGTTTCAGCGCCGGCGTGTAGCGCGGATGGCTGATGCCAACCGATTGGAACATGCTCCACAGGCCGTGATACAGGTGCATGGTTAGCAGCACGATCGCAACCACGTAGGCCAGCGCCACCATCGGATGCTGGAACCCGCCCACCACGTTCTGGTAGGCGAAGTACTGCCCCTCCACCGGCTCCCGCAGCGCCAGCCCGGGCACTCCGCCGGCCGTCAGGTGCAGGATGTGGAACACCACGAACGCCCCCACAATCGGGCCGCTCCACATCATCGTGCGCGAGGCGTAGGAGGCCGGAACGTCGTCCTTCTTCACGTAGCCGATGGGGCGCGCGCGCCTCTTATCCAGCCACAGCAGGAAGCTCGACCAGACGTGCAGCCCCACCGCCGCCATCATGACCGCCCGCGCCACCCACAGCAGGCCCGTGTGCGCATGCAGGAAGCCGGCGTACGCGTTCAGCCGTTCCGGCCCCGCGTAGATCTGAAGGTTGCCCGCCAGGTGGCCGAAGATGTACAGCACCAGAACCACCCCGCTGGCCGCCATGACCAGTTTCTTGCCAATGTAGACCTCGTAGAGGCCCCAGGTTCGTTTGAGTGTTACCTCCGCCGCGACTGAGCTCATCAAGCACTCCCCTGAGCACACTGCACTGCAACGCCTTCATTATAGGCCCAGTCCTGCCCGCCCGGCGGAAAAAATCGGCGCCCGGCCACGGCCGCGAACTGTTGCGCTATCCCCCTTCAATGCGAGCGCGCTTTGAGGCTCTCCACCGATGGAAGTTGCGACGCATTCCATCCCCCGCCCAAAGCTTCGATAAGCTGTACGCTGGCGGCCAGGCGCCGCGCCAGCAGATCCACCGCGGTGCGCTGATTCTGCAGCAGGAACGTCTGTGCGGTGATGACCTGGAGGTAGCTGACGATTCCCGCTTTGTACTGGTCGGTCGAGATGTCCAGAGATCGCTGCGCGGCGTCCACGGCCTGTTTGACCTGGTCCGACTCGCTCTCCAGTATCCGCAGCGCGGACAAAGCGTCTTCCACCTGCTGGAACGCAGTCAGCACGGTCTGCCGGTAGCTGGCCACGCTCGAGTCGAACAGATCCTGCTGCTGTTGCAGGATGGCGCG
The DNA here is from genome assembly GCA_003154855.1 of Bryobacterales bacterium. Taxonomy (GTDB): domain Bacteria; phylum Acidobacteriota; class Terriglobia; order Bryobacterales; family Bryobacteraceae; genus Fen-330. The sequence continues at coordinate 892 of PMEV01000345.1, read as the reverse complement.
GCGGCGCCCCGCGTCGTAGATCAACTGGGAGGCGCTCGGGCCGAGAGACCAGAAACGGCTCGGCCAGCTGAAGACATTCAGCAGACTCGTCCCCTGCAAGCCCGCCGTGCCGCCGAGGCCGATGGTTGGATAGAACGCGGCCATCGCGATCCCAATCTGCTCGTTCTGCGCGGCCATCAGCCGTTCCGCGTTGGCGATGTCCGGCCGCCGCTCCAGCAGCGCCGAAGGCACGGCCACGGGAATCGGCGGGGGCGGGGCCGTGAGCAACCGCCGCTCGATAGTCAGCTCCGAGGGAGGCCGTCCGGTGAGCATGGCGATGGCGTGCTCGTACTGCGCCCTAGCCACTCCGAAATCGGTCAGTTCCGCCCGGGCGGTGTCCAGTTGCGTCTCGGCCTGCGCCACGTCGGCGCCGCTCGCCACTCCGCCGGCGAACCGGTTCTTGGTCAGCGTCAGATAATCCGCATACGATTTTACGGTGTTCTCGAACACGCCGATATCGCCGTCCAAGCCGTGCAGTTCGAAGTAGTCGATGGCCAGTTCGGCCTGCAGCGACAGGCGGGCATTCTCGAGCTGAGCGGCGCTGGCCTGCGCGGTTTCCGCGCTCGCCGTTACCGTGCGCCGGATGCTTCCCCACACGTCGGCCTGATAAGAGAAGTCGAAGCCCGGGATTTGAAAGCTGTTGGTGACTCCCGCAGCCCGGTTTCTCGAAGTGGTGATCGACGCGCCCGCCGACACGGTGGGATAGAGCGCGGCTCGCGCCGAGCGAACGGCGTCTTTAGCGGCCCGATACTGCGCTTCGGCCGCCAGCACGTTCTGGTTCGAGACGCCGATCCGTTCCTCGAGCGCATTGAGCGCCGGATCGCCATAGATCTCCCACCAGTTGCCGCGCAGC
>PMEV01000473.1 GCA_003154855.1 Bryobacterales bacterium | reverse complement strand
GCCGCGGTGCGCAACAACGCGCTGGGCACCTATACGCTGGCGCAGGCGGCGCTCCGCCACGGCGCCTCGACGCTCGTACTGGTCTCTAGCGACAAGGCTGTCAACCCGCATAGCATCATGGGCGCCTCCAAGCGGCTTGCGGAATTGACCGTGGCCGCCCTCAGCGCTCCGCCCTGCCGGATGAACGCCGTCCGGTTGGGCAATGTCATCGGATCGAGCGGCAGCGTGCTCCCCATCTTCCTCGAGCAGATCCGTCAGCGCGCTCCTCTCACCGTCACGCATCCCGATGCCCGCCGCTATTTCATCTCCCTGCAGGAAGCCGTTGAGGCGATCCTCGCCGCTGGAGCCGCCCAATGCTCGGGGAGAATCCTGCTGCCGGAGCTTGGCGAGCCGGAGCGAATTGCGGATCTCGCGCGCTTCCTCATCGGCGCGGCCGGGGATGGCGCCGCAAACGATATTCCGATCCGCTTTATCGGCCTGCGTCCGGGCGAGAAACTCGACGAGGACCTGATCTATCCAGCGGAAACTCGGGACGGATTTGCCGCGGGGCCGTTGGCTGTCATCCTGACGCCCGCTCCCGCGCCGGCCGAGCTGCACAGTCTGATGGAACAGCTTGCCGCCCTTCTTTCGCGCGGCGATCTCGCCGGGCTGATCGACACCATACGCTCGGCGGTTCCCGAATACGAACCAAGCTCTTTGGTGCTCGCCGCGATGGACGCCGGCGGAAAGGCCGATCGATGAAGCGCAAGATCGCCGTGGTCACTTCCTCCCGCGCCGACTACTGCCATTTGTACTGGCCGCTTCGCGAGCTCGCCTCCCACCCGGCAGTCGATCTGAAGATCATCGTGCTGGGAGCGCACCTGTCCCCGGAATTTGGCTGCACGGCGCAAGAGATCGAAAAGGACGGCCTCCCCATCGAGGCGCGGATCGAATGTCTCCTGAGTTCCGATAGCGACGTCGGCATGGCCAAGACCATCGGTCTCGCGACGCTGGGTCTGGCCGACTGCCTGGGCTCGATGCGCCCCGATCTGCTGCTCGTCACCGCGGACCGCTACGAGATGCTCGCGCCCGCCGCCGTGGCCACCGCGTTGCGCATTCCGCTGGCGCACATCGAAGGCGGCGAGATCAGCGAAGGCGCCATCGACGACGCGGTCCGCAACGCGCTCACCAAGCTCAGCCACGTTCACTTCACCTCCACCGAACTGGCCCGCGCGCGCGTCATTGCCATGGGCGAGGAGGCTTGGCGCGTCCATCGCGTGGGCGCCGGCTCGCTCGACCACCTGCGCCGCACTCCGCTGCTCGCGCGCGATCAGGTCGAGGCGCGCCTCGGCATCCATCTCCAGCCGCCCACCGCCCTCGTCGCATACCACCCGACCACCATTGCCCGCGACCCCACCCGCGAGGCCGATGCGCTCTTCTCCGCGCTCGAATCCGTTCCGGCGCAGCTTCTGTTCTGCTATCCCAACGCCGACGCCGGCAGCCGCGCGCTGATCGCCCGCACGGAATCCTTCGTCCGCGAGCGTGGGGACGGCCGCGTCTTCGTCAATCTGGATCCCGTCCTCTACTGGAGTCTGTTGCGCTGCGTTGATCTCCTGGTGGGAAACTCGAGCAGCGGCATCATGGAGGCGGCGTCGTTCGCGCTTCCCGTGGTCGACGTCGGGATGCGCCAGCGCGGCCGTGAACGCGCCCGCAACGTCCTCGACGCCGAGGCCAGCATCGCCTCCATCCTGGACGGCATCCGGACCGCCTCCAGCGACGAATTTCGCCGCTCGCTTCAAGGAATGGAGAATCCCTACGGCGACGGTCACGCGGCCGAGCGAATCGCCTCCGTTCTGGCTTGCGTCCCGCTGGGCGAGGAACTGCTAGTCAAGCGCGCGCCATGAGAATTCCCCTCTCGGCTCCGGATATCGACGCTGCGGATATCGAAGCCGTCGTCTCGGTGCTGCNNCGGCGTGCCTTACGGCGTGGCCCTGTCCTCGGGCACGGCCGGCCTGCACCTCGGTCTGGCGGCCCTGGGAATCGGTGAAGGCGACGAGGTGATTCTCCCGTCCTTCACGTTCATCGCCGCCGCCAACGCCGTTCTTTACCAGCGCGCAACGCCGGTTTTCGCGGACATCGATCCCCTCACGCTCAACCTCGACCCAGCCAGCGTCGCCCGTGCCGTCACGCCCCGCACGCGCGCCATCCTCGTCGTCCACACCTTCGGCTGTCCCGCCGACCTCGATCCCATCTTGCAGCTTGCCGCCCGCCACGGAGCCAGGGTGATCGAGGACGCCTGCGAGGCCCTTGGCGCCCAGTACCACGGCCGGCCAGTCGGAGGCTTCGGCGACTTCGGAGTCTTCGGCTTCTATCCCAACAAGCCGATCACCACGGGTGAAGGCGGAATGCTCGTCACCCGCGATCGCCAGTTCGCCGAGACGGTTCGCGCGCTCCGCAATCAGGGCCGCAGGCCGGCGGACGGATGGCTGGATCATAGCCTGCTCGGTTACAACTATCGCCTCTCCGAATTGAATTGCGCTCTGGGCCTCTCGCAGATGCGCAGGATCGAGAGCATTCTCGCGCAGCGCGCGGATCGGGCGGCCTGTTACCGCGAATGTCTGCGTAGCATTCCGGAAGTGGCCGTCCCCGTTTTCGACTCCGCCGACGGGCGCATCTCCTGGTTCGTTTTCGCCGTCCGGCTGGCGCCAAGCTTCACCGGGCAGGCCCGCGATGCCATATTGCGCTTCATGGCTTCGCGCGGTATCGGGTGCGGGCGCTATTTCGCCCCTCTGCACCGCCAACCGCTCTACGCCGCCTGCGCCGATCGCGGCCACGATCTCACCGTCACCGACCAGGTGGCCACGCGCACGCTCGCGCTGCCTTTTTTCAACCGCTTGACGGACGCCGAGATCGCCGAGGTCTGCCTGACCCTGCGCGAGGTCATCGATAGCGGTCACTTATCCTGACCGGCCGGTCGCCCGCCGAAGAACATACAGCAGATTACCCTCCCAGCTTCGCCGCCGGGTTTCTCCGCTCGCGTAATCCACGACAAACCGCTTTTCGACATGCAGATCGGCGCTCTCGGCCAGCCTCGCGAACTCCCGCTGGGTGAACACGTGCCCCGTCGTCGAGCAGCGCCGTCCCTCGATGTTCCAGGTGACCGTAACATCACCGTTCCCCTCGCGGGGCGAAACCCAATCGCGGAGCACCCGCACTGCCGTTGCCACCGCCCCATAATGACGCGCATTGTAGCGGTGATTCACGTCGATGAAGATCCGGCCTGACGCGGATGCCAGCCGTCCAAACTGCCGCAGTACTTCGACCCTGGCGGCCGAAGGGAAAATATGTCCCAGCACGTTCCACAAACAAGTTATGACATCGAAACTGCCCACCTGCCGGCCCAGATCCTCCGCCCGCATGGCCCAGATCGCCGCCTCCGCGGGGCAGTAACTCCGCATCGCCGGGCTTGGCTCCAGCAGAACCAATTCCCGCAACCCCGCGGCCTCCGCGATGCGCCGCGCGCGAGCGCCATCCCCAGCGCCCACATCCAACAGCGATCGGCTTCCCGGCGGGATTTCGGCGGCGATCAGCCGCTCGACAGCCTCGATATACGCTCTGCGCTCCGCCGCCAGTCGCGCGTAGACGGGCGCCACCCGATCGTATGCCGCCACCGGATCGAGCAGCACAGCGTCCCTACTGGCCCAGCGTAAACGCGCCTTTCAAGCGTATGTCGCGCGAAGACGCCCCTACCAGCACTTCAAACGCGCCCGGCTCGGCCACCCAGCCGTGTTTTTCCGGGCTGTAGAAGGATAGGGCGGCCTGGTCCAGCGCAAAGCTCACGGTCTTCTGCTCTCCGGCCGCGAGCGTTACCCGGTGAAAGCCCTTCAACTCCTGCGGAGGCCGCGGCAGGCTCGACTGGACGTCGTGTACATACAGTTGTACGACCTCGGCCCCGGCGCGCGCGCCCGTGTTGCGGACCTGCAGGGTCACGTTGACCGGTTGTCCGGGCACCACCGTGGCGGGGGCGACCTTCAAACTGCTGTATTCGAACTTGGTGTATGAAAGGCCGTGACCGAACGGGAACAACGGCTCGATGTGGTGCTGGTCGAAGTGCCGATAGCCCACATAAACGCCCTCCGCGTACTCGACGTGCAGGTTGGTCCCCGGGTAGTGGCCGTAGGCGGCGCAGTCCTTCCACTCCTTGGCNNCCGCCCTCCTGCCCTCCATACCACATGTCGAGAACCGCGGCCGCCTGGTCGAGCCACTTACTCATGGTTACAGGCGAACCCGCGTTGACTACCACAATAGTGTTCTTGTTAGCCTTGGTCACCGCCTCGATCAGCTCGTCCT
>PMEV01000137.1:2220-6128 GCA_003154855.1 Bryobacterales bacterium | reverse complement strand
CGCCATCGGTTACTCCGGCACGGCCACCTGCGAGCTGCCCGCCGGCGACGAGGCCTATCTGCGCGAGGTGAGCCGCCGCGTGGACCTGATCCTCACGGGAGCTTGAGCGCGGACACGGCGGCGGCGAATCTCGGATCGTTACGCAAGCCGTCGAACAGGGGATCGTGCTCGATCCGATTGCGGTCGTCGAATCCGTTGGCGATCGCCCGCTCGAGCGCGCCCAGGGCGCCGCGCCGGTCGTGGATTCCCGCTCGCGATTGGGCTAGGGCATACCAAGCCTCGGCGTTCTTGGGACGGGCCAGCACCGCCAGTTCCCATGTTTGCGCGGCTTCCGAGTACCGCTTGGCGTCAAGCTGCGCGCTGCCTTGCTCCGCGGCGCCGACATAGAATCCCAGCAACGCCCTGCGTGCTACGCGCCTGACCGGGCTGTCCTCGGGGTGGTCCGCATCGCGCTGCAACCACGAAATTGTGGAACGCCGCGCGGCGTCGTCTCCACGCGCCAGTTCCTGACGGAACCGCGAGTAACCGAGCGCCACCTTCTTCTGTTGAGGCGACTCCGGAGGAGGCGGAGCCGGCTTCAGGCGCCCCGACAGAAAGTCGAGAGCTTCGCCGGCCAGAGTCTCAGGAAGCCAATCGTGGCCACCTGAGAACTCCGCAAACCGCTGCGAGACGCCCCGCCGGCTGAGTTCTGCGCTCATCGCATAGACTTCGTCGTAATTAAAGTCGTCCACGCCCGCCGTCGCATAAATGCGGAACGGGACGTTCTTCGGGATCGAGCCACCGAAAGCGGCGCCGCAGGCGATCACGCCCGCGATCTGGCCGTTGCCCGCCCAAGCCAGGGCCAGTCGGGCGCCCCCGGAGAATCCCGCGGCATAGGTGCGCGAGTCGTCGATGGCGAAGCGCTCGTGTGTGTCCGCGAGCAGCCATCGGATCGCTTCGCGTGCCACGTCCACGCTTCCGTTCCGGGAGTTGTTCGAACCGGCAACGATGAAACCGGCCCGCTCAGCGGCCTGTTGAAAACGCTCCACTGGCACACGGCCGCGCGCGCCGGGGTCCAGACAGTAGAGAATTGGCCACGCGTGCTCCCGCGAGTATGCCGCGGGAAGATAGAGCGCGTAGCTCTGGCTCTGGTCGCCGCTGCACACAACCCGGTCTACTACGCGCCCTTTCGGAATCTCGTCGTCGGCCAGGGCGATAGCAGCCAGCGCTGCGGCACACAGGGACCCGCTCAGGAGTATCGTCCGCGGCATACAGCGCTCCTCACGCCAGTTTCCGGCCAGGGTTCCCCGTTTTGGCTTCCGGTTTCTCCCCATGGTAGACCAAACAGCCAACTTCGATCCCGGGTAGCGCGGTCTTCTGGTCCCGCGAATCGCCGATTCTGCCCTGCCGCTGTGGCGGGAAGACACCGGCGGCAAAACCGCCGGCGCTACCGGCCGCTAGAACGCCCCGCTCGAGTGAATGCCCACCAACTGGAGGGCGCTTTCCATCTTCTCGAGCGCCGACTTGTGAATCTGCGAGACGCGGCTTTCGTTGATTCCGAGAATCTCGCCGATTTCCCGCATCGTCATCTCCTTGGTGTAGTACAGCATGACCACCTTCTGATAGCGGTCCGGCAGTTTCCTCATGGCGCCCCACAGCAGGTCGTGGAGTTGTTCTCGGGCGCACATGTTGTCGGGCCGGGTCTCCGCCTTGGCCGGGTAGTCGGGCGCGGGCAGGTCTTCCTGGTCGGGCCGGCGCGCGGACATCGAAACCAACCCCGCGCACTGCAGGTCCGCCATCATGTGGCGCCAGCGCTCGATATCCACTCCCATTTTCTGGGCGATCTCGGCTTCGGTCGGGGTCCGCTGGAGCGAACTGCACAGATCGCGGGTCGCCGCCTCGACTTGTTTGTGCCGCCGGCGCAGGTCGCGCGAGGCCCAGTCCAACTGGCGAAGGCTGTCCAGGATGGCTCCCTTGATGCGGTGCTTGGCGTAACTGGAGAAGGCCACCTTCTTCTCGGGCATGTACTTCGTTACGGCATCGAAGAGGCCCATGATGCCGGCATGCACGAGGTCGTCCAGGTCCACGTGCACGGGCAGATTCTCGTGGACGCGGATGGCAATCGCCTTGACCAGCGGCAGGTGCTCGATCACGATGCGGTCGCGCGCCGCCTTCTGCAGTTCCGTCAACCGGCCTCGCGTCACCGCCGGCGGCCGCTGGGGAGCCGTACTGCATTCCGAGGTCTCGATCGGGAAGGTGGAAGTCATGCCGCCTCTAGTGCAAGCGTGCTGCCAGGAGGCAGTCGGAAGGAAGGGGTGCTCTGCTTACCCAGCCGCGGAAACCCACTTAGTCGCAGTAGTGTTTTCGTCTGAAGTACTTATGAGGCCCCTCCGTGCTATTCCGCGCGCGCCAGAATCTTGCTCCTGAGAACCGCTGCCCGCCGCCGTCCCATTTTGGATCGAGAGGCGGCCTGCGCCGCGTTTCAATGCGGAACAGCGTGTTTCAGATCGGAATTTGAAGGGAGACCTACTCGCGGCGAGAGGCTGCAATCCCGGTCCTTACTGCCAAGCCGGCCAGCAGAACCCAGACGGCGCTCCGAAATGGCCAGGAGGAGACGTCCTCCAGGGTCAGCCCCGCCAGTACGGCCAGGACGGCATAGCAGAGCATCGCGGTGAGGAGACGTTTGTTCATGCTAAGGTGTCGCGCTTAGTTCATCCTACCAGTTGGCTCCTTTCGACGAGGCCGGGTAGAATGGGAAAGCCTTGATTACCCGGCGCAGTCTCCTTTTGGCTCCGCTCGCGGCCCTGGCGGGCTGCGGGCATCGCAAAGGCGCCGGATTCGACGGGTACGCCTTTGTCGCGAACGAGGAAGGAAAGGCCGTTGCCGCCGTAGACCTGACCGCGTTCGCCGTGGCCCGTCACATTCGCCTGGATGCCAGTCCAACGGCGCTGATTGCGGATCCGGTTCGCCCGGCGGTTTATGCTATGACTCCGGCCACCGGCAGCGTCCACGAGATTGGTTCGGGAACGCTGGCGTTTCGCCGTAAAGTGCAGATAGCGCGCGCCGCAGTGGCCATGCGCCTGGCCCCCGATGGCAAGGCTATCTGGGTGCTGGCCAGGCAGCCCAGGCGCCTGATCCGGCTGCCGCTGGACACCTTTCAGCCCGACACGCATATCGCTCTGCCTGGCGAGCCAGTCGATTTCGACATCTGCGGGAGCGGAGAGTGGGCGGGCATCAGCTTCGGCGAGAGCGGGGTGGTTGGCCTGGCCGATTTGCGGCGGGGGGCCTGCTCTTCCGTCATCCTCGGCAAGAGATTGTCACTCGCCAGATTTCGGAAGGACGGCCAACAGTTGCTGGTCGGCAACGCCGAGGACCGCATGCTGTCCATTCTGGAGGCGCCCGGCGGCCGAGTGGTGGTGCACCTGCCTTTGGCCGTCCGCCCGGACTACTTCTGTTTCAGCGCCGACGGGGGCCAATTGTTTGTCACCGGGGCCGGCATGGATGCGGTGGTGGTGGTCTATCCGTTCTGGACCGAGGTCGCGGAAACCACGCTCGCCGGCCGCGCTCCCGGCGCCATGGCCGACGCCGTGGGGCCGGACGTCGAGTTCCTGCTGGTGGCCAACTCACAGTCCGGGCAGGTGACCATCGTGGATGTCGAGACGCGGCGCGCGATCGCCGGGGTCGCTGTCGGGCAGGGGCCCAGCTACATCACCGTCACTCCCGATCAGCAATATGCCTTGGTGCTGAACAGTTTGTCGGGAGACATGGCGGTGATCCGCATTGGAGCCATTTCCGCCACGCGCGCCAAGTCCGCGCCGCTGTTCACCATGATCCCCGTGGGATCGAAGCCCGTGTGCGCGGTGGTCCGCGGGGTCTAGTCCAACTCCCGCAGGTGAGGCGGCGGGGGATCGTTCCCGCCTCAGCGAAGG
>PMEV01000137.1:0-2212 GCA_003154855.1 Bryobacterales bacterium | reverse complement strand
TCCGGCTGCCTGCTCATCTCCTTCTCCTGGGTGGCGAGAGCGGAGCGCAGGTGACGCTCGGCCGCGGCCTTCGAGCCACAACGGGCCTCGACAATCCCTGCGAACAGGTCGTGCTTGATCCGGTCCACCGCGGCAACGGATGGCAGGCGTCCCTCGACGCCGCGTAGACGGGAAAGCGCGCCGCAGTCTCCGGCGAGAGCCTCATAGGCGGCCAGTTGCAGCGTCAGGTTATCGGGCTCCATGAACGCGACCCGTCTGCGGGTGACCAGGTCCAGCGCCTCGCTCATCAGCCGGACAGCCTCGGGGTAACGGCCGCGCACGTCTTCGGCAAATGCGCGGGCGTACAGAACGGGAACGATCTCAATCATCGGTTCGCCCTTCCCGCGCAGGAACGGCTCTGCCTCCCGCAGCAGGCGCTCGCCCTCCTCCAGATCGCCCTGGCGAAGGCGGAGCATCCCCAGCCGGGAGTCCGTGATTGAGACAAACCGGGCCCAGCCGGAGCCGGGGGACCGCAGCGCCTCGCGGTACATTCTCTCGGCCTCCGGCAGCGGTTCGCCCGCGTTCACCGCCATGTAGGCGGCATCGTGCATCGCGCCATCGAGGCGGTCGCGGTCGCCGACGCGGCAAAGCGCCACGGACTGCTGGCAGGCGGCCAGCGCCTCGGCAAATCGGCCCTGGAAGTTCAGGGTATCGCACAGGACTTGGTAGAGCATGGGCTCAATCAGGGGCGAGGCGTTGCGAACCCGCCGCAGCGTCCGGATCCCCAGAAGGAGTTGCCGTTCCCCTTTCGCCGGTTCCCCGAGCATCGAGTAAGTGCCGCCCAGCGTGCCGCGCAGCTTGGCCTCGGCCTCTGGGTCGTCGCGAAGGTCCATGCCGAGCCGTTCGGCGGCGTTGTCCAAAATGTCGGTGAACTGGATCGCGTCGTGTTTGAAACGCAGAGGGCTGTTCCAGAACGAGGTGGCGGAAAGGAATGTGTCTTCCGCGAACTGGCTGACCCGCTCGGCGCGCAGAGCCTGGGCCCGCGCCTGCGCGGATTCATGGACCGAGACAATGGTCAGGCTCACCAGCGCGACCACCGATAGCGCCGTTGCCGATACCGCCAGCCGGTTGCGGGCTACGAACTTGCGGGCGGCATACCAGGCCGAATGCGGCCGCGCGTGCACGGGGTGGCCCCGGCGAAAGCGCTCCAGGTCCTCCTTGACCTCGCGCACGGATCCGTACCGATGGGCCGGCTCGCCGTCCAGCATCTTGAGAACAATGGTGGAAAGGTCTCCCTCGATTTGCCGCCGCAAACGGAGCCGGCTCGTCGACCGCTCCGCCGCCGCGCCTTCCGAGACCGCCTGCGCCGGAGCGGTGGCTCCGCGCCCTCGCAGGACACGATCCAACGCGTCCGCCGTCGACTTTGGATCGCCGAACGGCCAAACGCCGGTCAGAATTTCGTAGAGGATCACGCCCAGGGAAAAGACATCGCTCAGCGTGTTGACCAGCTCGCCGCGGAGCTGCTCCGGACTCGCATAACGCGGAGTCAGCAAAGCGAACTGAGTTACCTTTCCGTCCGGATCGCGCAACAGTTTGGCGGTGCCAAAATCGAGCAGCTTGACCGTGCCGTCGGCGGTCACCAGGATGTTGGCGGGCTTCAGATCGCCGTGGACGATCAGGTTCCGGTGCGCAAACTCGACGGCATCGCATACCTGAAGGAACAGGCGAATCCGCGCCTCGACCGGCAGTTTGCGCTGGTCGCAGTACTGGTCCAGGGGCTGGCCCTCGATGTACTCCATCACCAGGTAAGGGTCGCCGCTAGAGGCCACGCCGCCATCCAGCAGGCGGGTGATGTTGGGATGAGCGAGGGCGGCCAGCAACTGCCGCTCGTTGCGAAAGCCCCGCACGAATTCTTCGCCGGCCAGATGAGCGGCCATCACTTTGAGCGCGACGGTCTGATCGAACTGCCCGTCGACGCGCCGTGCCAGATAGACCTTGCCCATGCCGCCCGAACCCAGCAGCCGTTCGGTCAGATAGGGACCGATGCGCTGCCCGGGCCCCGGCAACGCCACGCCGGAGTCCGCGGCAGCGGCGTCCTTCGGGGTGGCCGCGGCTTGCGCGCTCAGCTCGCCATGCCTGCGGTCCGCGGCGAGAAGGGACCGGACCTCTTCCCAAACCAACGCATCCGATCCGGTTTGCGAAGCGAGCCATGCTTCCCGCTCGGATTCCGGCT
>PMEV01000196.1 GCA_003154855.1 Bryobacterales bacterium | reverse complement strand
CCGGTGCTGTACCAACTGGATGGGAACCAGAAGACCAGCGTCGAAGGTTCGTTCGAAGTGGCCGGGAACGAGGTGCGCTTCCATCTCGGCAGCTACGACCGTTCCAGGGCGCTGATCGTCGATCCCGTGCTCAGCTATGCCACCTATCTTGGCGGGACCGGCACCGATTACATCGGGAATACGACGGGACCGGGAAACCTGGATGTCGGCACGACCCAGGGTCTCGCGGTGGACGGCGCGGGCAGCGCGTATGTGACTGGCACCACCTACTCGATAGACTTCCCGACCAAGAACCCTTACATGAGCGCCCCTCCTACAAAGCAGCAGGGCGTCCCTCCCGGGCAATGGCCTTCGGCCTTTGTAGCCAAATTCAGCCCGGATGGCAGTTCGCTCGTTTATTCCACCTATTTGGGCGGCAACACCACTGACTACGGCTACGCCATCGCGGTGGACTCGAGCGGCTCTGCCTATGTGACCGGTTTGACAACTTCACCCGATTTCCCGATCACCGGTGGAGCCTACCAGACGGTCTGCGGCCCGGATCCTACCGACAAAGCGCCGCCCTATGTGGCCTCCTGCAACTCCGGGGTCTGGTCCGTGTTTGTGACCAAGCTGAATCCCGCCGGAACCGGCCTTGTTTACTCGACATTTCTGGGCGGCTACGGGGTGGCGTACGCAACCGCCATAGCCGTGGATGCGGTCGGCCGCGCATACATTGCTGGCAACACGACCATATACTGCTCCGTGTACTATACGTTCCAATCCTGTTTTCCCACCACCGGCGGCGCGGTCATCGCAGGAAGCCAACCTGGCGGACGCTCAGCCCAAAACTCCTTCGTCGCGGCGTTCGATCCCACCGGCGCTCACCTGCTGTATTCCACTCTCTTCGGCGATTTGAACCAGGCGTGCCCTGCCGGCTGCGGCGCTACGTGGGCCACGGGGGTCGCGGTGGATGCCAACGGCTACTTCTATCTGGTCGGCGAGACCCAGGCCGCCAGGCTCCCCACAACCGCCGGCGTCGTTCAGCCCAACGGCGCTCCTCTCGATTCGACTGGAGTCTATGTGCTCGGCGCCCGCGGATTCATTGCGAAGTTCACTCCGGTCACTTCCGGCGGTGGGGCAGCGCAGGCCTACTGCACCTACCTTGGCGGGCAGACTGCCAGCTTGAACGATTACATCAGCGGCATCGCCATAGATAGCGCAAGCAATGCCTATGTCGTCGGATATACGAATTCCAAGGATTTTCCCGTGACCCAAGGCGCTTATTCCACCGTCTGCGGGCCGAATGGGCAGAACTGCGCAGCAGCCCATGTAACTAAGTTGAATCCGTACGCCACCTCCATCATTTGGTCCACTTTTGTAGGAGACGCCAAGCCCGATGCCAGCGACGCCGTATTCTTTACCGGTCCCATCCAATTGGATGGGGCCGGGAACGTCTATATCATCGGGCAGACTGGAGGAGCACCGGGATTCCCCATGGTCAATCCCGTTGAGCCAACTCCCACCGGCGGGGATCAGCAGGTGTTGATCGCCGAACTCGACCCCACAGGCTCGAAGTTGCTGTTCTCCACAACCATCGGGTCCCACGGGCTCAATACCGATAATCCAGCCGGGCTGGCCGTCGATACCGCCGGCGACGTCTACCTGGCTGGCAATAGTTACGGCCCGGACCTGATCACGACCCCTGGCGCATTCCAGACGACCTCCAGCAACAACCCCTGCTGCCGCCACGGCTTTGTCGCCAAGATCGCCCCCACTAATCCGCAAATCACGGCGGTTACCGACGCCGCGGGCTACCAGCAGGGCATCTCGCCTGGCGCTTGGATTGTCATCTGGGGCGCCAACCTGTCGTCCTCTACGCGGCCGTGGCAAACGAGCGAGATCGTCAACGGCAAGCTGCCCACGCAGTTGGATGGAGTCAGCGTGACCGTCGACGGAAAGCCCGCGGCGGTGTACTACATCAGCCCCGGCCAACTCGACGTGCAGGCGCCGGACGACTCCACCACCGGCTCCGTTCAGGTGGTGGTCACTGCTCCGCAAGGCACGGCCACGGCCACAGCCACGATGCAGACCGTCTCCCCCGGCCTGTTCATGTACAACACGGCGAACCGGAATTACATAGCCGCGCAGCACGTGGACTATTCCCTCGTGGGACCCTCCGCTCCCGCCAAGCCGGGCGAGGTGATTATCCTATATGCCACCGGCTTCGGGCCAACCACGCCGCCAACTCCCTCCGGGCAGCTCGTGACCACCGCTTATCCGGTCGTAAACCTCTCCGCCATCACCCTGACCGTCGGGGGCAAGCCGGCACAGGTTCTGTGGGCCGGAGTCACCGAGGCCGGGCTTTGGCAAATGAACGTTCAGGTCCCGCAGGACCTTACATCCGGCGATGCCGTCGTTCTCGCGCAAATCGGCGGCAAGAGCACCCAGAGCAACGTGTTTCTATCGATCCAGACGCCGTAACGTGGGGCAGGCAATCCTGCCTGCAGCCGGCCTTCCGGCCGGCAGGAGCACTAACGTGCCCAGAAAACCGTTCCCCCTCTCCGAGGTCTACCGCCTGCTCGAACCCGGGCCGGTCGTGCTGCTCTCCACCGCCCACCACGGCCGGCCCAACGTCATGCCCATGTCCTGGCACACCATGCTCGAGTTCGAACCGCCCCTGGTAGCCTGCGTGGTCAGCAATCGAAACTTCACTTTCCGGGCGCTCAAGGCGACCAAGGAATGCGTCATCAACATCCCCACCGTCGAGCTGGCGAAGAAAGTGGTCGCCTGCGGGAACGCCTCCGGCCGCGACATCGACAAGTTCGCGGCCTTCAAACTCACGCCAGTCCCCGCCTCCCGGGTCCAGGCGCCCCTCATCGCCGAGTGTTACGCCAACCTGGAATGCAAGGTCGTCGATACCCGGGCCGTACCCAAGTATTGCCTCTTCGTCCTCGAGGTCCTCCAAGCCTGGATCGACCCCGCCACCAAGCATCCGCGCACCATTCACCACCGGGGCAAAGGCGTCTTCATGGTCGCCGGCAAAACCATCCGGCTCCGCTCCAGCAAGCCCTAGCGGTCCTCCCGCCGCCCAAATCCGTAACAATTGTGTCCGGCGGGCTGCGTCGTTTCCTGGGACGCTATCATCTAAGCAGATACAGGCCGTGCGCTCTGGCGCGCGCGGCTCTCAAAGCTGGGGAGGGCTCAGAGTGGGCATTACGGTGGGCATAGCAGAAGAGACATTTCCAGGGGAGCGGCGCGTGGCTATGGTCCCGCGCGCCATGGAGTTGCTCGCGCGCGTCGGCGTTGAGTTCCTGATTCAATCGGATGCCGGGGCCGCCGCCGGTTTCCCCGACTCCGAGTACCGGGAAAAGGGCGCGCGGGTGCTGGCCAGCCGCGCCGAGGTCTTCGAAGCCGCCGACGTTCTCCTGCAAGTGCGGACCTTCGGCGCCAATCCGGATGCCGGCCGGCCGGATCTCGAACTCTACCGCAGCGGGCAGACGGTCATCGGCTTCTCGGAGCCGCTCACCGCCGCGCAGGAGTGTGCCGAACTCGCCGCCTGCGGCGTGAACGTCTTCGCCGTCGAGTTGATCCCGCGCATCACGCGCGCCCAAAGCATGGACGCGCTCTCCTCCATGGCCACCATCGCGGGCTACAAGGCGGTTCTCATGGCCGCCAATGCCCTGCCCCGCATGTTTCCGCTTCTGATGACCGCCGCCGGGACCCTCGCTCCGGCGCGCGTCTTCGTGTTGGGAGCGGGAGTGGCCGGACTGCAGGCCATCGCCACGGCGCGGCGACTGGGCGCGCTGGTGAGCGCCTACGACGTGCGGCCCGCGGTGCGAGAGCAGGTCGAGAGCGTGGGCGCGCGCTTTGCGGCCATGCCTTTGGAAGCCGGCAGCGCCGAGGATCAGGGCGGCTATGCCCGGGCCATGGGCGACTCGTTCTACCGCCGCCAGCGCGAGTTCCTCACTGAAATCCTCCGCGAGCAGGACGTGGTCGTCGCCACGGCCGCGGTGCCCGGCCGGCGCGCTCCGGTGCTGGTCACGCGCGAGATGGTCGCGGCCATGGCGCCCGGCTCGGTGATTGTCGACCTGGCCGCCGAGCGGGGCGGCAACTGTGAGCTGACCCGTCCCGGCGAGACCGTCGTGGAGAATGGCGTCGCCATTCTGGGCCCCCTGAATCTGGCCTCCGAAGTGCCCTATCACGCCAGCCAGATGTACGCGCGCAACCTGGCGGCCTTCCTGCGCCATCTGTTGAAGGATGGGAATCTGTTCATCCAACAGGATGACGAGATCACCCGCGAAACGCTGGTCGCGCAGGGCGGCCAGGTGGTGCATGCGCGTGTGCGCGAAGCCCTCGGCCTGGTGGAAAGAGCGGCCTGAAAGGAGCCTTCCCATGAGATTTGACGAAGCCACGCTGTTCGTTTTCATGTTGGCAGCGTTCCTGGGATTCGAGCTGATCCGGCGCGTCTCCCCCCTGCTGCACACGCCGCTGATGT
>PMEV01000272.1:6352-6498 GCA_003154855.1 Bryobacterales bacterium | reverse complement strand
CCGGGCTTCTGCCCGGCGTCCGCGCCGCCGCGCCGCCCGGTTATGATAGTAGAAGCCTCTGGAGAACTGCCCATGCGCACCGAATGGATCGAGAAGCGGAAGACTGACAAGATCCGGACCGAGATGCACTATGCGCGCCAGGGCCT
>PMEV01000272.1:5790-6308 GCA_003154855.1 Bryobacterales bacterium | reverse complement strand
AAGATCAACGCCAACATCGGCAACTCCGCCGTCACCTCGAACGTGGACGAGGAGCTCGAGAAGCTGCGCTACTCGATTAAGTACGGCGCCGATACCGTCATGGACCTCTCCACCGGCGGCGACATCCCCGGCATCCGCGAGGCCATCATCCGCCATTCGCCGGTCCCCATCGGCACCGTCCCCATCTACGAAGCGCTCACGCGCGTCCGCCGCATCGAGGATCTCACCGCCGAGCTGATGCTCGAAGTCGTCGAGGAGCAGGCCGCCCAGGGCGTGGACTACATGACCATCCATGCAGGCGTTCTGGTGCAGTATATCCCGCTGTGCACGCGGCGCATTACCGGCATCGTCAGCCGCGGCGGGTCGATCCTGGCGGAGTGGATGGTGCGCAACCACCGCCAGAACTTCCTCTACGAGCGCTTCGAGGACCTCTGCAAGATCTTCCAGAAGTACGACGTCACGTTCTCGCTGGGCGACGGCCTGCGTCCCGGATCGGTCGCCGACGCCAGCGACGAGGC
>PMEV01000272.1:3197-5737 GCA_003154855.1 Bryobacterales bacterium | reverse complement strand
ACGCTCGGCCCGCTGGTCACCGACATCGCGCCCGGCTACGACCACATCACCTCGGCCATCGGCGCGGCCATGATCGGCTGGTACGGCGCCTCGATGCTCTGCTACGTGACCCCCAAGGAGCACCTCGGCCTGCCCAACCGCGAGGACGTCAAGCAGGGCATCATCGCCTATAAGATCGCCGCCCATGCCGCCGACATCGCCCGCCACCGCCCCGGCGTCCGCGACCGCGACGACGAGTTGAGCCGCGCCCGCTACCGCTTCGACTGGAAGCGCCAGTTCGAGCTCTCGCTGGACCCCGAGACCGCCCGCGCCATGCACGACGAAACCCTGCCCGACGCCGGCTTCAAGGACGCCCACTTCTGCTCGATGTGCGGCCCCAAGTTCTGCTCGATGAACATCTCCGCCAAGGTCGAGACGCTCACGCCCGCGGACGCCGCCTCCGCCGCCAAGTCCGCGTAGCGGCTAATGCGGGCGACCCAGTTCGTCCTCGTCGTAAGCCAGGGGACGGTCCAGGATCATTTCGACGCTGCTGCCCTTGGGGAGGACGAGATCCGGGCCGCGGGAAAGCAGCACGCCCGCCAGACCGGCCACCGCGCCGGCGCCCGCACCGATGCCCATGCCCGCGGCGGAACGCGTGGCAATCCCACCGATCGTGGCGCCGGCTCCGGCGGCTTCGCCGATCGTCCGGGCGTCGCCGCTTTTGTTCCCTTCGCCGCTGATCTTGCCTTCCTTCCGGTCGAAATCGCCGTTGGCCTGTCCGTCGACCGCGCCCACGCGCGCGCGAAAATCGCGAGTCACCCCATTGGGCAACGTCAGCGAGTCGAAGCGCAGGAACATCTCGCCGCGGCCCGTCACCCGGCCTGGGCGCTTCACCTGGGTCAGCGTTCCCTCGACGTAGCTGCCCGGCGGGATCACCACCCGGCCGTCGGCCAGGATGGGGAAGGTGCTTCTGAGAAAGACGCGGTCGCCCTCGGAGGACTGCTTGGTGCTCAGGCTATTGATCAACGCCAGCGGCACGCGAGTGCCCGTCGGGATCACGTAGCGCCGCACCTGGCGGGGCGCATCCGCGGCCGCCAGTCTGAGCGGTTCGGCACGGGCCGGCTGTTCGTACACCAGCGTCGATTCGGATTCGCCGCTCAGGCGCACGATCTCCCGGCGGATGGTCAGCGTTCCGCCGTCGCGCGACAGATCCCAGCGGTCCATCTGCGTGTAATCCCCGTGCGCGCCGCCCACCAGCGTGTTGATAAGCAGCGCCCGGCCTTCCCATTTCAAGACCGTGCTCAGGGTGACGCCGCCGGAATGGGTTTTGGCCGATTTTCCGTCGAAGGCCGCCGACCAGATCAGCGGAGTTTCGATGCAGCGGAGAGTGCCGCCGCGATGCTCGATCTGCAGCTCGGACGCCGGCGGGACGGGCAGCCAGCCAAGCCTGCTGCGCTGGCTGTTCAGCTTCCAGGAACCCGAGAAATCGGGATCGGCCGCCAGCGCCGGCGAAAGGCACAGCACAAGGACGAGAATGTGTTTCAATAGAGTCGTCATTTGTTCGAAAATGGCCCTAGGCGAAGGAGCATTCCGATGAAAGCCGCCATCATCCTCCTGAGTATATCTCTGATGTATGCGCAAGGCGACCGGTGCACGGTCAAGGGCACGGTGGTCAATGCCAAGACCAACGAGCCAGTCAAGAGGGCGCAGGTCACGCTGAACCGAACCGGCCAGGCCGAGGCGGCGCGCTGGGGCGCGCTGACCAACGCCGCCGGGCAGTTTGAGTTGACGAATCTCGATCCGGGGCAGTACGCGATCGCGGCGTCCAAGGAAGGCTTCATGGTTGGCGCGCGGCGCCTCGGCGACCCGCCCTCGATGCTGACGCTCGCCGCCGGACAGACGGTAGAGGGCCTGGTCTTTCACCTCCCGCCCGCGGCGGTGATGGCCGGCCGCGTGGTGGATGAGGACGGCGACCCGCTGGCGCACGTACACATCCAGGCGTTGCGCTATGCCTACCAGGACGGCCGTCGCCAGCTCGTGCCGCAAAAGTTCGCCGAGACCGACGATCAGGGCTACTACCGCATCCCCGGCCTGACCGTCGGCCGCTACCAGGTGAGCGCCGTCTATTCGGATCCGCACCTCGCCGATCCCGACTTCTCGGCGTCCGCGCCGGCGGAGGGCTACGCCCCCGTCTATTACCCCGGCGTTTCGGATGTGAGCCAGGCGACACCGTTCCAGCTTCACGAAGGTGAGGAGCGCAGATCGGTGGACTTTCGGCTCACTCCCGTGCGTACCGTGCGGGTGAGAGGGCGGGTGACCCCGGCTCCGTTGCGGCCGCAGGAGGCGGTGATCGTGTCGCTGCGTAACGAGGGCCAACCCGGGGCGGTGGGGCGGCAAGCCGTGGTATCCCCCAGCGAGAAGGGCGTGTTCGAGTTGCGTGGTGTCACTCCAGGATACTACACGCTGCTGGCCCAAGCGCACATGGAGGGCGCCCAGCTCAGGGCGCACCAGATTCTCGAGGTGGGCAGTTCCAACCTGGACGGCGTTGACCTGGCGCTCAG
>PMEV01000272.1:0-3184 GCA_003154855.1 Bryobacterales bacterium | reverse complement strand
GGCTTCTACGTGAAAGCCGCGACCTGGGGCGCGACCGACGTGCTCGAGAAGGGGCTGAGCATCGTTGGCGAAGCGCCGGCCGCGCTGGACGTGGTGTTGAGCCCGAACACCGGCCAGGTCGACGGCACGGTCACCGACGACGACAAGCCGGCCATCGGGGCGACCGTGGTGCTGGTTCCGCTCTCGAAGCGGTTTGACCTGTACCAGCAGGGCGCGACGGATCAGTACGGGCACTTCACGATCCGCGGCGTAGCGCCGGGCAGCTACCAGATCTACGCCTGGGACAGCATCGACTACGGCGCCTGGCAGGACCCGGATTTCCTGGCGGTCTATAGAGACCAGGCCAAGGCCGTGACCGTCGATGAGAAGAGCCGGGTAACTCAGGATTTGCCGCTGCTGCACGCCCCGGCGGAGTAAGTCAGCCATGATGAGATCCGCGGTTTTCCTTTTGATAGCGCCGCTTCTCGCGGCGCAGGACCAGAAGTGCGCGATTGAGGGCATGGTCCTCAACGCCAAGACCAACGAACCGATCAAGAAAGTGGAGGTCGTGCTGCGCCGGGAGGATTCATCCGGCGGAGTGACGAACGGCGTGCTGACCGATGGCGCGGGCAAGTTCAAGTTCGTCGATCTCGAGCCCGCGCGGTACGACATCTGGATGTCCAAGAACGGCTTCCTGGAGGGCCCACGGCGTTTGGGGGATGCTCCCCACGTCCTGGCGCTGGCGGCGGGGCAGACGTTGAAGGACCTGACCTATCGCCTCTGGCCGACGGCGGTGATTGCGGGCCGCGTGGTGGACGAAGACGGCAACCCGATGACAGACGTCTCGATCATGGCGTTCCGCTATCGGTACGAGCAGGGCCGCCCCCGGGTCTTTCTGGACGGGGGAGTCGCCCAGACCGACGACCAGGGTCACTATCGCATGTACGGGCTGAGGGCCGGCCGCTGCTACCTGAGCGCGAAGTATACGAGAGCGGCCGGAGCGTCGACGGGGGACGCAACCGGTCTCCACTTCACCGATTCCGCGCGAGACGAGGCGTATGCGACCCTCTACTATCCGGGCGTCACCGATGCCGGCCAGTCGGCGCCGATTCAACTCCGAGCGGGCGAGGAGCGAAGAGACGTGGACTTCCGTCTCGTCCCTGCGCGCACGGTGCGGGTGCGAGGACGCGTGGCTCCCCTTCCGCCGCCGCAGGAACTTAGCGTCCTGCTGATGGCGCGGGGTTTGACGGGACCGACGCCGTTGGTCGAACATCGGATGGCGGGTGTCGACGAGAAGGGGGTGTTCGAGATTCGCGGCGTCTTCCCGGGATCGTACCTGCTCTTGAGCATGTCGTTCCGACGCGACGAGGGGCCCAGCGCCCGCCAACGGCTCGAGGTCGGCAACACCGATGTGAACGACGTCGAGGTGACGCTGAGACCGTCGGTGAAAGTGAAGGGCCGGGTCAAAATCGAGGGTGATCTGGGCCCGGGTCTCAAGCCAGACAATGTGTACGTAGTCCTGACACAGGAAGACGCACTGTCGTGGGACCGCGACAACGGCGAGACAGCGGGAGCCGACGGATCGTTCACACTTCCGACACTGGCATCGGGCGAATACCGCGTAAGCGTCTTCCGGATACCATCGGGTTGTTACTTGAAAGCCGTGACTTATGGAGGCGTTGACGCTCTCGCCAAGGGCGCGAGTATCGGCGAGGGGGCGGGTACACTCGATGTGCTGCTCAGCCCGAACGGCGGTTCGGTCGATGGGACGGTGACCGGCGACGACGAGAAACCGGCCATCGGGGCCACGGTCGTACTGGTTCCGGAGGCCAAGCGGTTTGACCTGTACAAGACGGGAGCAACGGATCAGTACGGGCACTTCACGATCCGCGGAGTAGCCCCGGGCAGCTACCAGCTCTACGCATGGGATAACCTGGAGCCGGGCGCTTACGAGGATCCGGCGTTCCTCGAGCCTTACAGGAATCAGGCGGCGAGACTCAGCTTCGAAGAGAAAAGCCGAGTCACTCAGGATCTGAAATTACTTCACGTAGCGGTCGAGTAAGTCACTTACGCACCTGGTAGACGGCGACCTCGGCCGTCAGGTTGGCCAGGACGACTCGCGTGCGATGGCCGGCCAGGAACATCTTGCGCTCGACGATCCACCGCTGCTCGCGGGCTAGCGCCTCGAAATCGCGGATAGTGAGGAAGTGTATGTTAGGGGAGTTATACCACTCGAAGGGGAAACAACGGCTGCGCGGCGAGCGGCCAGTGGTCAGTAGCGAGAGTCGGACCGCCCAATGGCCGAAATTGGGGAACGCTACGATGGCGTGCCTGGCGATGCGCAGCATGTCGCGCAGGACATCGAGCGGCCGGCGGGTTTCCTGGAGGGTCTGGCTGAGGATGACGTAGTCGAAGGAATCGTCCGGGTAGCCGGCGAGGCCTTGGTCGATGTCGCTCTGGTAGACCGAGACGCCGCGGGCGATGGCGCGCTGCACCTTGGGAGGGTCGATCTCGATGCCGCGGCCGTCCACGGCCTTGTTCTCGGCCAGCCACTGGAGTAACTCGCCTTCGCCGCAGCCCAGGTCCAGAACGCGGGAATGGGGCTCGATGAGCTCGCTGATGATGGCGTAGTCGCTGCGGCCGAGGATGTCGCGGACGAAGGGCATGGCTAACTCCTCGCCTTAAAGGTGCTGGCCAGAAAGCCGCGAACCACGTCAGTCTGTTCGCCGACGTCGACCAGAAAAGCGTCGTGGCCGTAGTTGGAGGCCAGCTCGCAGTAGGCGACGTCGCGGTTCATGCCGCGCAGGGCCTGTACAATCTCTACCGATTGGTAACTGGGGTAGAGCCAGTCGGAGGTGAAGCTGATTACCAGGAACCGGGTGTTGCCTTTGCCGAACGAGGTGGCCAGCGACCCGTTCGCATCGCTGAGGTCGAAGTAATCCAGGGCCTTGGTGATATAGAGGTAGGAGTTAGCGTCGAAGCGGCCGACGAATTGGTTGCCGCGATAGCGCAGGTAACTCTCGACNNAATTTCTCGCGCATGCTCTCGTCGCTCATGTAAGTGATGTGGCCGACCATGCGGGCGACGGCGAGGCCGCGGGCCGGGGGCTTCGAGTCGTAGTAGTTGCCGCCGTTCCAATCGGGGTCGACCATGATGGCCTGGCGGCCGACTTCGTTGAATGCGATCTGCTGCGCGCTGTGCCGCG
>PMEV01000134.1 GCA_003154855.1 Bryobacterales bacterium | reverse complement strand
CGAGTCCCGTCTCCCGCTCCATGTTTTCAATAACTTACTGGTTCCAGCCTGAAGCCTCGTTGCCTTGTTTACCTTGAAAACCCCGTTGTCCCTCGAAAGCGGAGGCAACCACCTTCTCCGGCTCCGGTCGCGTTTTCAAAGCAGTCTCCAATCTCGTGACCGCCTGCAGGCGGCTCTCCAAATCCGTCTTCGTATAGGTGTCAATAGCCACGCCGATCGCATGCCCGCGCTGATCGGCCGCCACCTTCGGATCGATTCCCTCCTTATGGCCCAGGCTCGCCTGCGTCCTGCGCAGCACCTGAAAGTTCACCCAGCCCAGGCCCACCTTCTCTAACTTTCCGTGCATGTTCCGCCG
The DNA here is from genome assembly GCA_003154855.1 of Bryobacterales bacterium. Classification (GTDB taxonomy): domain Bacteria; phylum Acidobacteriota; class Terriglobia; order Bryobacterales; family Bryobacteraceae; genus Fen-330. The sequence goes on along the minus strand of PMEV01000134.1, from coordinate 11,374 downwards.
CAGGAAATTGTCGCGAGAAAGGAACGTCCCGCGCTCGGACGGAAACACCAAGGCGTCTGGACTGGTATTGAGTGAGATGTCACGCCACTGCTCAAGTTCGTCAGCAAGGTCGGGCGGCAGCGCAGCCTCCCGCTTGCCCCGTTCTGTCTTCGGGTCATCCGGCAGCCCGCGATAGACGCGCTCCATGATTTCAACCATCTCCAATCCGATCCGGCCCCACCGCAGAGCGAAGATCTCTCCGGGACGCATGCCCACGAGGACCGCGAGCAGGAACACAATCCGTTCCCGAAGGTCCAGCACGGACTGAGCCAGGCGGACACCTTCTTTCGTCATGGTCGGCTTCGGGAAGCTTCGCGCCCCTTTCGGCGTCACCAGCGAACCGGCCGGATTGCCCCGAATCAGCGCATCGTCGGCGGCCATCTTGAAGATGGCGTTCAAGTCCCATCGCAGATGGCTCACCACGCTCTTGGACAAACCCGCGTTCGCCTTCTCGTCCAGAAACTCTTGCAGACGCTCGCGCGTGAGTTCGCCCAGTTCGCAGCTCTCGAACCGAGGAAACAAATACGCCTCAAAACGTTCGGTCGTAGTCTTGTCTGTTGAGTCCTTCCACTTCTTGCGGCGCTGCGGCAGGAACACGTTCAGGACATAGTCCTTGAAGTTCGTCGGCAGAACCCGCCGGAATCCGGCGCGCTCGTTGATCGAAGACAGGTGTTCCTGTAACTTGGCCCAAGCGGCCCCTTCGGTCATTTGAGCGCACTGCCCGAGGACTCGTGATCGCCCCCTTCCTTCCTCGTAGTACTTTCCGATCCATACCCATCGCGGGCCGTGCTTCACCTTCCGGACACAGCCACGCTGAAATCGCTTTCGACGCACGGTTTGCCTTTCCGGCGTCTCCGGCGTTGTTTTCTGGCTTGATTCGGATGGTACCATGTGCCGGCTCAAAAAGGAGCGATCATCATCCGGCGGCCCGCCGTTCCACCCGGCCCTCAATCTCCCGAAGCCACTGCTCCAGCGAATCACGGCGGAACAGCACGCGCCGCCCGATGCGGACGGCTGGGAGATGCGGAACTCCGGCCACTTTGCCGTTCACCACGTTGCAGAGGTGCGCCTTCGAGCAGCGCAGCATCAACGCGGCTTCTTTGACCGTCAGGATTCCGGTTGTCTCGAGCGTCTCGATCATGGGCATCCTCGGAGCGGCGTTTTGTCCCTCTATTAATTAAGAGGGATTTTAGAGCCGAAATCTGTCAGACCAAAATGCAGATTATCGGTGCTGCGCAATACTGAACAACGTGAGTCATGATCTGCTTTGCTCGCGGGCAGATCCACAGGGCGGCGCATGGCGCCTGAGAAGCATGGCAGGGCGCTGCGCGCGACGCACAGGCTCCCCGCTTGTATCGGACGCCGCTTCTGAGCTCTGGGTTTCCAGCGCAACGACATTTGGGACCTCTTTTTCATATTTGTGGTTACCGATTCTGCCTCTTTCAAGCGTCTAAGAAGTTAGAGGCGGCAAGAAGTGTCTCGGGACATCGACGAACGCGAGCCGGATCGCGAGCCATCGGCGCCTGCGAAGATCCCTGACCCCGAGGTCGTGGTACGGCGGTTGCCGGAGCCGAGCCGAGCGCCGGAGCGAGATCGCGCGCAATCGCAAAACCGAACTCAGGACCGCGAGCGCGAGCCCGTTGGCCGCTACCGGCTGAGCCGCGATGAACTGGAGACGCTCCGCGACGTCGGTCGATTCCGTATCGTGAACACCGAAGACCTGCAGCGTTTTCGCTACCGAGGGAACGGCTCGGCAATGCGCCGGGACCTGCGATCTCTCCAGGCGCAAGGCCTCTTGAAGCAGCAGGCGCTGCTTGATCGAGGCAAGAAGTCCTCTGTCCTTGTGCTCACGAAAGAAGGGCAGAGACTGCTCAAGCGGGAGGCCGGACTCGCCTCCGGCCAGGCCATCTACGCCGGCCTTGTGAAACCGCGCGAAGCGCCTCACGACGCGGCGATCTATCGCATGTACCAGGCTGAAGCTGCGTCGATCCGGGCCAGGGGCGGGACAGTTCGCAGAGTGGTCCTCGACTACGAACTCAAGCGCAGAGTCTATGCGCCGCTCGCCAAAGATCGCCCCCGCCTGAAGCCGGCCGCGTTCGCACGGCGGCAGGCCGAAGTCGCCGCCGAGAACGGCCTGGAGGTCGTGAAAGGCAAGATCCCGCTGCCCGATTTGAGGATCGAATACCAGTCCCGCGACGGCGAGATGGCGAAAGTCGATCTGGAGTTGGCGACCGACCATTACAAGCGGTCGCAGATCTCCGAGAAGGCGAGCGCCGGGTTCATCGTGTACGGCGAAGGCGGCAAATCCAAGCCGGAGGACCGCGACTTCATGTCGGAGATTCTCTCGCTATGACCGGCTCCCAGGCACTGAGCGGAAAGCTCCCGAAGTTCGGCTACACCGAACGCCAGTTCGCGTTTCTGCGAATTGTCGCCCTGCATAGCGGCTACTTTTTGGCCCGGCAATACGACAGCTACATCGGCGCTGCGCCCGGCGGTCCGCGCTGCCGCCTTCTCGATCAATTGGCCGCCAAGGGACACGTTCGAGAGCTTCGGTCGTGCGACAAAACCGCCATCTATCACCTCTGCGCGCGGCGGTTCTACTCGACGCTCGGGATTGAAAACAGCCGCAACCGGAGGGCGCATGCGCCTTTCGTGCTGAAGACGAAACTGATGACACTCGACTTCGTTCTGAGCCATCCGGAAGCCCAGTTCATGACCACGGAAGGCGAGCGGATCGAGCTCTTCACGGATATTCTGAAGCTGTCCCGGACGGTTCTGCCGGCCAAATTCTACACCTCGAAAAGCCGCGCCAGCAGGACGGTTCGGTACTTCGTGGACAAGAATCCGGTCTTTCTCTCGTCGGTGGCCGAGGACGCCGCGCCTGTGGTGTCGTTCGCCTATATCGACTCCAGGAGCGAGACCACGGCGGGCTTCCGATCGTATTTGGCGCAGTACCGGAGGCTGCTGGGAGGGCTCCCAAGGTTCCGGCTGGTGTACGTCGCAAACACCGCGAAATTGTTCGAACAGGCCGGCAAGGACTTCACGAAACTACTGGGACTGGACGACTCAACGGATCGGCTGCGGTCCATAGATCCAGGCAGGCTGCTGGAGCACTTCGAGGCCCGTGCGCGCCACGAACGGAACGATTATCGGCGCTTCGACATGACCAAGCTTAACCGGTTGTCGAACGAACTGAGGGAGTTCAAAGGGCCTACCTTCGATGGGCTGTTCGGCATTTTCCAGAACGAGGGCGCGCCTGCCGTGCTCGCGGAACTCCAGCGGCTGAAGGCCGCACGAGCGACGCCGAATGGTACTTTCGAGGCGCAGGTTCTCCCATATCGGTACTCATTTCTGGGGCGGGTATGAGGACCGAAGAGAGTAAAATCGCCGAGCGAAGTAATTTACGGGTCCGGTTCCGGGGCAAGTTCCGGGTGTGCGAGATCGAAGCTTCAAGGGTTCAACGGATTACAACGGAGGGCTGGGTCGGGGGCGGGGACGGGCAAAAGGTGGGAGCGACCCCGGTTCTGGACTGCTTGCGCAGCCCAGAACTCCACTCCGCCGCCTTCGGCGCTTCGGGGGTCGCTCCCACCTTTTGCCNNCCCTGCCCCGTGACCACCGGGCGCACGAACATGAAACTAATTTCACCTTAGGTACGGAAAAGCGGTGCACTTTGGCACGCACCCCCTTGGAGTTGTGGCGAATGAGCGCGCAACTTGGCGGGTTTTTCATATATTCCTTGACTTCGAGACAGGGGTCCCTTAGTCTTGTAGTTTCTTTCAATCCGAGACAGCCGGGGGGTGGTTTACCCTCTCAAGCTCCGCGCGGTTTCCGCCGTGGGGTGGGATGTTTGCGCGGCCAGCGTGAGTGTGTGGAACATCGCCACCAACAGGAGCTCTGGCGTGGAGACTCACAGTCTTGCCAAGGTTGCATGCGCAGTTCTAATTGCCGCCTCACTCCAAGCGGGTGAGGCAACCGTGCCAAGCGCGCCGCAAACGGCGGCGCCCGCCCAGACAGTTGCGGCCGCGGCGGTAGGCGGAGCAGCCAACTCGCTTCGCGCCGGAAGCAAGAAAGGCAGCCCGGCGGCAAAGTTGGCGCCGCTGGCGACAAAGGCTCAGACGGGGCCTTTCACCCTGATCGGCAGCCTGACCACCCCCCACCCGCCCGTGTCGATCGCGCTCAACGGCAATCTGGCCTACGTTTGCACGCCCAACGAGATCGTCACCGTCGATATTACCAACCCGGCGAACCCGCAAACTCTGGCGGTAACCACCACACCCCTGATCAACAACTCGGCCGACATCAATTGTTCGGTCCAGCGCGGCGTTCTGGCGGTGTTCGCGGACCAGGTCAGCTCTCTGATCGGCAACACCCCCGGGTTCGTCGCCTTCAGCCTGACCGATCCCCAACACCCTCAGGTGATCCAGGCAACCCCGATTGACAAGCGCTTCTTTCAAAGCCCCACCTATATCGGGAACTACGCCTTCGTGCCGACGGGCGCGACCACATTCATAGCTGGTTCGTTGCTGGGGCAATTCGGCGATCTGCTGGCGATTGATCTGACCAACTTCAGCGCACCAAACCTCGTGGGCACGGTGGAGAATCCAGAGGTAAGCCCGGTTTTCGGCGGAGCAAACCTGGTTCTGGGCGCAACCCAGGCGGCCAACCAACTGTTCTACCTGGGGGGGAGCACAGGCACGGGGGGTGCAGATGGGGTCGGCCGACTCCAGATCGTGGATGTCACCAATCCCGCGGCCATGCAGATCGTGGGATCGCTGCCCATAGCGGGAACGGCGCTCCTGAATGCGCCGCTCATTCAGGGCACCGTGGGCGTCGCCGTGGGCAACAGCGGCGGATACGACGGCAGCGCGACCTGCTGTGACGGCGACGTCGTCGTGGTCACCCTGAATCTGTTGAACCGGCGGAACCCGGCGATGCAGTCGTTCACGCTCACGCCGTTCACCTACGGCGCTGGCGGGGGTGGTGCGCGCATCGGAAACAACCAGTTCCTGGTGGCCGGCGTGAACGACCAGACCGGCGCCAACGTCCTATTGCTGATCGACACAACCAATCCCTATGCTCCCGTCTTGACAACCTATCCGCTGGCCGCACCCTTGACGATCCTGACCGTGTCGGGCAACTACCTCTATGCCTCGAGCGGGGGCGCCCTGCAGATCTATTCCGTTCCGGGCAATACGGCTCCCGTAACTCCGTGCCCGACTTCGATCGATGCCGCCTTGGTGATCGCTCCCTCGGGAGCGCTGGCGAGCGTACTCCCGCAAGTGCAGGCTGCCGCCACTCATTTTCTAAGCAACCTGCTATTACCGCCGGATCAAGTGGCCGTGGTCGTGGCGGGTGCCACCGCGACGCTAGCGCAAGGGCTCACCTCGAACCAGACGGCGGCGGCCAGCGCCATCAACGGGATCACCACGACGGCGAAGACCAACATCGGCGCGGGCATCGTGGCGGCGCAGAATGCGCTGCTGGGAGCGAATGGGAACCCAACGGCCGGAAACGTGATGGTCATCTTCTCGGACGGCCAAGACACCGCGCCGCCGTCATCGACCGCCCAAGCCGCGGCGGCGGCGAAGGCGGCCGGCATACGGATTATCACCGTCGGCTACGGCAGCACAGCGTCGAACCTGACCGCGCTGGCCAGCACGCCAGCGGACGCGCACACGGCCGTAAACTTGACGGCCGCGCAACCCGTGACCGTCGTCAATGCAAACACGGCGGTTGCGGTGCTGAATATCGACCCGCAGGCGGCCCCTGGGCCGCGCACCTGCACAGTATCCACGGGACTGCAAGTGGTCACCATGGCCGGGGCTTTCACCGTTCAAGGCGCGGCCACGGGGAGCGCTCCCAGCAATGTCGTCACGCTCGAATCGGTCACGCCGGGGACGGCATCCGCGGGCGGCACGGTCTCAGTCGCGTTCCAGGGGACCACCAGCGGCACGTTCCAAGCCTCCAATGTGACGATTACCCTGACGCCGGTGGTGGCGGGGGGCGCGACGATTGCCGTGCCGGGGTCCACCTTAGGTGGAGGTGGCACGCAGTGGGTGGTGGGCTTCGCCATTCCACAAGGCCTCAGCCCCTCGGCTCCCGTGACCTACCAGCTCGGTGTTTCGGGGAAGACTTCGACGGGCCTGGTCTTTGCCAGCGCGAATACCCTGCCGCTGACGGTCACGCCGTCGGCGGGTCTGGCGGCAGCGGCGCCTCCCGCCGGGGCGCGGGGCACGACGGCCAAAGTGCGCCTCTATGTGCATGGGGTATCGTTGCTGAAGGCCAGCGTGCAGGCGAACTTCGGCGACGGAATTCGGGTTGGCTCCGGGGCGCCGGGCGGGTTCGGGGACGTGATGGTCAACGATGCGAACATCGCCACGGCGCTGGTCCGCATCGCCGCGGACGCTCCGGTGGGTCCACGCACGGTGGCGCTCACGGTGAACGGCCAGTCCTACACGCGCGACCAGGCGTTTGCGGTCATCGCGGAATACGGCCCGGCACAGCAGATCCACTTGGTCTCCGTCACCCCATCGCAGGGTCTCGCGGCCGATACGTACACGTTGATGGTTACGGGCCTGCCGTCGGGTCAAATCAACCCAGCGAATGTGACGGTGACGGTCACCGACTCGAATAACCGGTCCTGGGGCCTTAATCTTGATTCGGTACAGTTGAGCGGCGGCGGGATCGGGCAGATTGCGTTCGAGTTTGCGGAGGTCGCGGATCCCGGGTCGTACGTTGTCTCGGTCTCCGGCACGACCACCGGCTACGCCCTGTTCCAGTCGGCGAACACGCTGACCTTCCAAGTACTGGCGGAGGAGAGACCGTCCATCGCCCTGATCTACGTCTCGGGCGGGGACTGTCCCGGCAGCGGGTTCTCGTGCGCTGCGTTCGCCGGCACCTCCCCAACGGTGCTAGTGCATGGCACGGATACCCATTTCGTGCAGGGCCAGACGGTGGCGCAGCTCTGCCCGGGGGTCTCGGTGGGTGGGGCGGCGGCGGGCGCTTGGGACCGGTCACCGTNNCAGATCGCCGCGAACGTCGCGGGAAGCTGTCAGTTCCAGATCCAGACGGGTTCGGAGCTCATTAGCAGCTATCTGACCGTGGAAACGCCAGCCTTCTCCGTGTACCCCTGGGTGGTGGGGCAGGGGCAAACCGTTCAGGTATACCTGACCGGAACGGACACTCACTTCGCGCCCGGTGTGAGCGTGGCCAGCTTCGGCCCGGACATCAGCGTGGGCGGAGCCGTTGCCGGCCAGCCCGGCCCCATCATCGTGACCGATGCCACGGACGCGACGGTCACGATCCAGGTTTCCGCGACCGCCGCACTGGGCCCCCGTCAGGTGACGGTGCAGACAGGCAGCGAGACGGCGACTGCGACGCAGTTCTACGTGCAAGCGCCTTCCCTGTATCCAAATCCCAGCTACGCGTATCCGGGGCAGACGGTCCAGGAATACCTGTACGGGGAGAACACGAACTTCGCAGCGGGCGTGAGCGTAGCCAGCTTCGGGCCGGACATCAGCGTGGGCGGCGCCCCCGCCGGCCAACCCGGCCCTATCAACGTGACCGGTCCCACAAACGCGACGGCCACCATCCAGGTTTCCGCGACCGCCGCTACGGGCCCCCGAACAGTCACGGTGCAAACCGGCAGCCAGATCGTCACGAGCCCTTGGTTCAGCGTAGATGCCCCGGACCTTTGGATCGATCCGTACGACCTGACTTCGGGCGCCACGACGCAGGTGATCTTCCATGTTGAGGGCGCAGCGCTTCAGCCCGGGGCCCAGGTGCAGTTTGGTCCAGGGATCACGGTCGGCAACGCCGCCCAGGGCGCCTGGGCGCCGGTCACGATCCTCAGCGACACGGAAGCGACGGCCGCGGTCACGGTGTCTCCCTCGGCGCCATTGGGGGACGGCACCGTGTCGCTGCAGAACGGTACCCAGATCCTGGTGAGCGACTATCAGATCGAGCAAGTGGGGACGTTTGTCTCCGTCACTCCGGCGACAGTGGTAGCGGGCACTGCGGTTACGCTCACCATCAAGACCAGCGGAATCACGCTCGTGCCGGGGCAAACGGATGTCGAGTTCAGTGGCAACGTGATCGCGGGCGTCCCGCAAGTGACGGCGCCGGACACGCTGACGGTGACGCTCCAGGTGCCACTCACCCAGCCGTCGGGGCCGCTCTCGGTGGCTGTCTATGTTCCCTATGGGTCGGTTCCGTCGGTCCAGGTGTTGACCGTCACCAATCCATACCCCTTGATCGACTGGGTGTCCCCGGGTTGGGGGTCGCCTGGGCAGACCGTCCAGATCACAGTTGTGGTGGAGAACATGGCGCTGGTGCAGGGGCAGACCCTCGCTAGTCTCGGCGATGGGATCTCCGTGCAGAACGCCCCCGTGGGCGCGTATGGGCCGGTGCAGGTGATCGCGCCCAACCAGGCTCAGATCACCGCGATCATATCGCCAGCGGCGCCATCCGGGGCGCGAACCCTCTACTTGAAGACGGGAAGTCAGGTAGCCCAGGGGACGTTTACAGTTTGGTAACGACATATCGGTGGAAGGCGCTGCCGCGGGCAGCGGAGGGAGGGTTCGATGTCGCGTAGGATTCATGGCAGTCTCATACTAGGATTGTTCGCCCTGCTGGCAGCGGCCGCGCCGGCGCGGGCGGATACGATCGCGGTGGGCGCGGTGTGGTTCCAGACGGACTCCTTAGGCACGTATGACTTCATCGAGATCCTGAATCTCAGCGGCGATCCGTCGGACGGCGGCTATGCTGAGCCCCCCGCGTACCCGGTTTACACGCCACTGTCCTTCGAGAACGCCACCATTACCTACGTCACGGAGGACGGAACGGAAAACACAGTCCTTCTCGGCACCATCTCCCCGGGCGCCTGGATACCCGACGATCTCTACTTCGATCCCAGCGTGGAGTTCGCGAGCATCGCCTTTTCCGCCGCCATCTACCCCGCTACGTTCCTGGTGGGTTCGCAGCCCTACCAGGCGACGGACATCACGGCCTCGAGTTTGCTCCAGAACGGCGATGGGTCGCCCCTCCTGCCCTTCTTGGCCTACGCCGACATCGACGTGCAGGCGGATCCAACGGGCTCGATTCCCGAGCCGCGTTCGGCGCTGCTGGCGGCCTCCGCTTTGCTGGCTGGCCTTGGCGCCCGAAGAAGGAAAAGATCATGAGACTTCGAAGGCAGGCGCCGCGAGCGGCCTTCGTCGCAGTTCTGCTGGCTGCCGCGGCGGCTGGCGCAACGGCGCCCACGCCGGTCACGCTCAACAACGCCGTTGGGCCCGCCTCCGGCCCCGCGGGAATCACGGTCTCGCTGCTGGGGACCGGCTTCCCATCCGGAACCATCCTGGCGGCCAGCATCTTGGTGACGATGAAGCCGCAGACGGCGGGCGCAGGGCCGACCGCCAGCACGCCCGCTACGGCCATCGTCGTGCTCTCGGGCAGTACGCGTGGCATCGCATTCATCGTTCCCAGCGCGCTGACGGCGCTTCAGGTCACGACGCCCTACCTCATCTCCATTGCGGGCAGCACCACCGCCGGGACGAAGTTCCAAAGCTCGAACTCGGTGGTCTTTCTGGCGACGCCGCCTCCCCAGCTCCTTTCGGTGGCGCCCAACTCGGGCGCGGCCGGCAGCAGTGTGGCCGTAACCATGAAGGCCCAGTACACGCAGTTCGTCCAGAACGTCACGACGGCCTCGTTCGGAGCGGGGATCACCGTCGGCAGCGGCGTCAACTTCTCGGGGGCGGTCGACCAGGTCACCGCTTCCTTCTGCCGGGCCGCGCCTGTGCCTCCCACGGTCAGCGCGGGCGGCGAACAGACGGTCACTCTGGCCTGTAGCGTGGACGGCTGCGCGACGCCGCAAGCCACGGCGACGCTCGCCGGAACCGTACTCCAGTACTCGCTGGCCCCGGGCGGCCAACTAAGCACGCAATGGACGGCCATCCAGACCCCCGGCCCGGTGGTGTTCGGCAATGCGCAGGCCGCCACGACCACGGCCACCTTCACGGTGGCCGGGACCTACACGCTCCAATTCGCGGCCTTCGACGGCGTGAACTGGGGCCGTAGCGCGGTGGTGGTGATCGTGAACCCGTACACCGCCAATTCGCCCCCGGAATCCATCACCCTCACGCCTCCGGTGAGCGGCCCGTACCTCACCACCTCCACAGCCTCCGTGCAGGCCACGGTGCTGGACTTCGATGGCTGGAACCTGTATCCCGAGAGCGACGTGGTGGTTCAATTCACGGTCGCCGGCGCGCATCCCTTCACGGGCAGCGCCATCACGGATTGGTATGGAGTGGCGACGCTGGCCATCCCCGGCCTGGGCGTGGCCGGGACAGACACGGTGAAAGCGCAGTTCACCTCATCGAGCTCGGGCACCGTGTACCAGTCCAACACGGCCACGCTGACCTGGGTCGCGCCCAAACCGGAGATTACGATCTCGCCGGTGACGGCCAAGTTCTACGTGGCCGACGCCTCGGGAGTGGTGGGCGCGCTGCCTTTGAGCCAGCCCTCGCTCACCCAAACCTTCCCCAGTATCGTGTTCAACCCGGCGGCGGGCTCCATCCCTGGCGCCCCGGCGGGGCTGGGCGTGACCACCCGTCCGTTCCAGAACGTCAGCCTGAACCCGGACGGCTCCTATGCGGGCAGCATCACTTGGCCCTGGGGCGGCGTCATGCCGGGCAACGGGCCGCTCTTCCGCTTCGGCGCGGTCTTTACCGGAACGCTGAACGCCCCGGCGGCCGGCAACTTCACTTTGAACATCACGGCCAGCGACGGCTGGGTGCTGGGCCTGGGCGGCGGCGCCACGCGCGTCAGCGGCCCGCTGGTCGGCGCGCCCCAGGCGGTGCGCAGGCCACTCGCGCCGGAAGTGTCGGGCAAGTCGCTCGCGCCCGCCTCGGCGACCTTGGCCAACTCGCTGCCCGTTGTGGCCGCCTATAACCAGCAGACGCCTCCCACCACGCAGACCTTCGTGGTCAACTTCCCGGCGGCCGGAAGCTACCCCTTCGAACTGGATTACACGACCTCCGGCGGCGTCGCTCTGACCCTGGTGCTGAGCGGGGACTCCGGTCCCGTGCCGCCCTCGACGGCGCTGCTGCTNNCACGGGCGCGGCTTCGATCACCTACCAGGGCCTTCCGGGCGTGGGCATGGACTCGGTACAGGCCACCGCCGTCCTCAACAATCAGACGCTGATCTCCAACCTGGTGGTGGTTCCCTGGAACGATACGGGCGTCAACCAGGCCCCCACCGTCCAGGTGGAATCTCCGGTGACGGTGGTGCTGCCGCAGCGCGCCGTTCTGAACGCCAATGTCCAGGACGACGGCCTGCCCA
>PMEV01000243.1 GCA_003154855.1 Bryobacterales bacterium | reverse complement strand
TCGTGCTGGACATCGAGGCGCCCGAAAGCTACGTGCGCCCGCTCGCATCCGAGGAAGTCCTCTTGAGGGACTACCTGCTGGACAAGAAGGTGCTGGACATGGATGAGCGCGAAGTCGAGGTGGTGTACGATATGCGTCTGGTCTTCACCGGCGACCGGATGTACGTTGTGGACGTCGATATCAGCCGCTATGGCTTGCTGCGCCGGGTTGGATTGAAGGCCCTCGCCAAGTTCTTGCGCGGGCGGGGCTGGGAAGGCGGAAAGAGCCTGATTCCCTGGTCCTATGTCCAACCGCTCCCGCCTCAGTTGGGAACGCTGCAAGGCAATGTGAAGCTCAACGTCCTCAAGGAGAAGCTCTCGGATATCCATCCGGTGGACCTGGCGGACATCCTGGAGGAGCTGGACAGCTCGCAGCGAGTGGTCCTGCTCGAAGGCCTGGACACCGAGCACGCTTCCGACACTCTCGAGGAGATCGACCCGGCGGTGCAACGGGACATCGTGTTCTCGCTGAGCAAGGAACGGGTGGCCCAATTGATCGCGGACATGACCCCGGGTCAGGCCGCCGACATCGTGTCCGTACTCCCCGGTGACGAAAAAAGGGGGATTCTCCGGCTGCTGGACGCCACCATGGCGGCGAAAATCGAAGAGATCATGGAGAAACAGGACACCCCGATCCTGAACTTCACCACGCCCAACTTCTTCAAGTGCTCGCCGGAGATGACTGTGGAGCAGGCGCGGGCGAAGTTCCGCCAGTCGGCCAGTTCGATGGACGTGGTGATGTACTTCTACATCGCCGATGAGTCGGACAGAGTGCTGGGTGTCATCGACATCCGGGACATGTTCGCGGCCGAGGATGAGCGGCTGCTGAAGGACCTGATGGTCGAGAGCGTCATCGGCCTTCCCGCGAGCGGCACCATGAAGCAGGCTTCGGACATGTTCCTGCGTTACGGGTTTCGGGCGCTGCCCATTACCGGAGAGAACGATGTCATCCTGGGAGTGGTCCCCTATCGCGACGTCATGAACCTCAAGCACCGTATTCTGGACTGAAACGTAATGAACCAGCTTGCTGCATGCTTCGTCTTTGGCCTTCTGTCCCTGCTGCCCGCCGCGCTGGGACAGACGGCTGGCGACCCGCCCGCTGAACCGTCCGCCGGCGAGCGCTGGAGCATCCATTTTCAGGCCACTTCGATTGGCCAGGAGCACGGCGCCTTCCCGTCTTTGTACGAAGGGGCGAACAGCCTGCCGCCGCACCCCGAGCACCGGGTCTCGCTGACCAGCACGGTATTCCTGGCCTGGCGACTCAGTTCCCGCGTCGAGCTGGTCTTCAACCCGGAGATGGCGGGTGGCAGGGGTTTCGGCAACGTCACCGGCATCGCTGGTTTCACCAACGGAGAGATGCCGCGCGTCGCCACCGCAACTCCGGCTCTATATCCGGCGCGCGGTTACATTCGCTTCACCACGCCGCTTGGCTCGGACACCGAGAGCATCCCGGACGGACCCAACCAGGTGGCTGGACGCCAGCCCACGCGCCGTCTGACGCTGGTTGCCGGCAAGTTCGGTGTTACGGATTTCTTCGACAACAACACCTACAGCCACGATCCGCGCTCACAGTTCATGAACTGGGCGCTCATGTACAACGGTGCCTGGGACTACCCGTCGGAAGTTCGCGGCTACAGCGCCGGCCTGTTCGCCGAACTGGCCATGCCGGCCTGGTCTGTGCGCCTCGCAAGCGCCATGGAGCCGACCGTGGCCAACGGTCCGACCCTCGATACCCGCGTGGTCCGGAACCGCGGCAATGTGGTCGAGTGGGAGCGCCGCTTCGCTCCGTGGAAGCACCCGGGCGCTCTGCGCGCGATGGGCTTCGCCAACCAGGCCGACGCCGGCACGTACCTCGAGGCGTTGCGCTCCGCCGGTATCCCGGATGTAACGTCCACCCGCCGCAACGGCACGCTCAAGTACGGCTTCGGGCTGAACGCCGAGCAGGAGATCGCGCCCGCCATCGGCGCCTTCGGGCGCTACGGCTGGAACGACGGCAAAACCGAATCTTTCGCGTTCGCCGAAATCGACCGGACCCTCAGCGGCGGCGTTTCGGTGAACGGCCGCCTGTGGCGCCGCAAGAAGGATCAGGCGGCCGTCGCGGTGGTGCGCAATTACATCTCCGGCGATCACCGCAGTTATCTGGCCGCGGGCGGGATGGGGTTCATGCTTGGGGATGGCCGGCTGGACCACTACCGGCCGGAAGACACCGTCGAAACATATTACGCCTGGAATGTCATCAAGGGTTGGACCCTCACCCTCGATTACCAGCACGTGCAGAATCCCGCCTACAACGCCGACCGCGGCCCCGTCTCCGTGGCCAGCCTGCGCATCCATTGGGAGCGATGAGGGCCAGCGGATTCAGGTAGGATAGAGGCTCCGGCATGGCGCANNCACGAAGCGACGGTCTGCGATCAGGCCGCCCGCGCGCTCGAGCTGGCCCGGGCGCAGCGCTTCGACATGATCTTCTCGGACGTGGTGATGCCCGGCCGGGACGGCCTGGCGCTGCTCGCCGATTTGAAAGCGGCGGGCGTTTCCAGTCCCGTGGTCATGATCTCGGGGCAGGCCAACGTCGAGATGGCCGTGCGGGCCACGCGGCTGGGCGCGGTGGACTTCCTCGAGAAGCCGCTTTCCACCGAGAAGTTGCTGCTGACCGTCGACAACGTGCTCAAGCTCGCGCGCCTCGAGGAAGAGAACCGGCAGTTGCGCCAGCGCGTGGGCAAGCACGAGATTGTGTGGGCCAGCGACGTTATGCGCCGCGTGATGGCGCAGGTCGAGCGCGTGGCGGCCAGCGAAACGCGGGTCTGCATTCTGGGCGAAACCGGCACCGGCAAGGAGCTGATTGCGCGCACGCTGCACGAGCGCAGTCCCCGCCGCGCCGGTCCCTTCGTCACGCTGAACTGCGCCGCCGTACCCGCCGAGCTGATCGAATCCGAGCTGTTTGGCCACGAAAAGGGCGCCTTCACCGGCGCCGTCGTCCGGCACGTGGGCAAGTTCGAGCAGGCGCACCGCGGCACGCTGTTCCTGGACGAAATTGGCGACATGCCGCTGGCCATGCAAGCCAAGCTGCTGCGCGTGCTCGAGGAGGGCGAGGTCGAGCGGGTGGGTGGCGGCCCTCCCGTCCAGGTGGATGCCCGCGTGCTCGTCGCCACGCTGCGCAATCTGGATGAACTGGTGCAAGGCGGCAACTTCCGCCAGGACCTCTACCATCGCGTCTACGTCTTCCCGCTGCGCCTGCCGCCGCTCCGGGAACGGCTCGAGGACATCCCGGTGCTGGTCTCTCACTTCGCGCGCCAGATCGCCGATCAGAATGGCTGGAAACCCAAGGCCTTCGCGCCCGAGNNTGGGCCGGCCTGCGCGGGGAGCGCTGGCGGAGCGCGTCGAAGCCTTCGAGCGGGAGACGGTGCTGGCCGAGCTCGAGCGCCGCAACTACCAGATGACCGAGACCGCCAGGGCCCTGGGCCTCGAGCGCAGCCACCTCTACAAGAAGTGCCAGCAGCTCTCGATCGAACTCAAGAAGCCGGGCCGCGGTTAGCCCTTGCTGGCGCTGCATAGCAGGCGCGGTACACTGGAGGCATGCAGGACTTGGCTTCCCGGATCACCGCCAACCCCGATCAGTGCGGCGGGCGTCCCTGCATCCGGGGGATGCGTGTCCGCGTCTCTGATGTGCTCGATCTTTTCGTAGCCGGCTTGACCAGTCAGGAGATCCTCCGGGAACTGCCGTACCTGGAACCCGAGGATCTTCAGGCTTGCCTTCAGTATGCCGCGCGTCAGATTGATCACCCGATTCTTGTATCCCGATGATCGTCGGGATCGACGCGCAGATCTCACCCGCGCTAGCCCGCTGGCTGGCGGACCGCTTTGGCGTGGAGGCGTGCCATGTCAAGGACCTGGAGCTCGTTGAGTCGTCCGACTCAAGCATCTTCGATGCCGCGAGACTCGCGGGCGCAACGGTGCTCACCAAGGACCATGACTTCGTCGATCTCGCCAGACGCCGCGGGGCTCCGCCGCATGTCATCTGGGTCACCTGCGGGAACACTTCCAACCGCGAGATGATGCGTATTCTGGATGCGACCTTCTCTCAGGCGTGCAGGCTGCTGGAGACCGGTGAGCCGGTCGTGGAGGTCAAGGGTTAGCCCTCGCCCGCCTGCTCCATCAACTGCTCGAACACCGCGCGGGCGGCCATCTGCCCGGCGGCCTTCTTGGAATCGCCTTCGGCCTGCCCCACCAGATTCTCCCCGATGCGCACCTCGACGGTGAACCGCCGGGCGTGCGCCGGTCCGTGCTCCGAGAGGATCGAGTACCTCGGCGACGGCAGGTCGAG
The DNA here is from genome assembly GCA_003154855.1 of Bryobacterales bacterium. GTDB lineage: Bacteria > Acidobacteriota > Terriglobia > Bryobacterales > Bryobacteraceae > Fen-330. The sequence goes on along the minus strand of PMEV01000243.1, from coordinate 8,427 downwards.
CGAGCGGGCGATTTCCTGCAGCGCGCCCTTGAAATTCGTGAACGGAGTTTCGGCGCCCGGCTCGTGTTCCGCGCCCGTCGCGAAAACATGCCGCACCACGAATTCGCGTGCCGCCTCTATGCCGCCGTCCAGGTAGATGGCGGCGATCAGCGCCTCGACGGCGTCGGCAAGAAGTCCCTTCTTGACCCGGCCGCCGCTCAACTCCTCGCCCCGGCCCAGCAGCAGGTATTCGCCCAGCTCGAGCTTCTGCGCAGCCTCATGCAGGTGGGAGGCGCTGACCAGATAGTTCTTAATGATCGACAGCCGCCCCTCGCGATAGGCGGGGTAGCTCTTCACCAGGCACTCGCTGATCAGGAATCCGAGCACCGCATCGCCGAGAAACTCCAGTTGCTCGTTGTCGTTGAGCGGTTGCTGGCCCTTTTCGTAGGCGTGGGAGGTATGGGTGAGGGCGCGGATCAGAAAGTCGCGGTTGCCAAAGCAGTATCCGGCCGCGTTCTCGAGAGCATCCAGATCCGCGGGCATCCGGAGACTATCTTACGGCTTCTGAGGCGCCCGTGGGGCCGGGGGGCTTCCGGCTGGGCCGGAGTCGGCCTCCCTGCGCACTCACATCGGGTAGAAGAATAGGCCGCCGCCCCCAGGGCAGACCACGGAAGACGTCCTCACCAATCCGGGTATAGGCTGCGACACGCAGGATGCGTTTCCGATCAGCACTGCTCCCGAGAGGACGTTGTTTACGCAACTGGCGTTGGCCACCTGCATCGCCGGCCCGCCCGAGTTCTCTATGACTACGCCCGAAAAGACATTCGCCGTCGCGGGCGTGCTCGCGTCCAGATCGACTTGGGCTAGATAGATACCCACCTGGGTCGAATTCAGTATCTGGAGCGTGTCGAATACGTTGCCGTTCGAATCCCGCATAAAGATCCCGTCGGAGTGGTTCGAAGCTAGGACGGCGTTGTGGACGATATTGTTGTTGAACTGCGAATCGAAGCTGAGGCCGGCGGCGTGGTTGTCATGCAGGCTGAGATTCGAAAACGAGCTCTGTGTCGTCTGGTACCCGGCCATCCCGTCGTATGCGTTGTCGAACGATGTCAGGCCCGACACGCGCACCCGCACCGAGCTCAGTTCCACGACTAAACCGCCGCTTGCGGCGCTCGACACCGTGACATCTTTCACCACCACATCCGATGACATGCGAATCAGGATTCCGTCGTTGTGCACCGGATGGGTAATGCAATCTCCCCCCCAGCACTCTGTCTGCTGCGCCGTGCGATTGCCGTCCACCGCCAGCGACGCGACGGTCACATTCGCGACCCCGCTGGACGGAGCCGCGGCTGAGCTGCCGACGATCAAAACCGGACAGTTCGCGGACGCTGCCAGTCGGAGAATGGTCGTGGGGCCCGCGCCGATCAGGCTGACGTTGTTTTGATCCAGGACGATAGGCGTCGAACAGATCCATGTGCCGGCGCCCAAAGTAACCGTTCCGCCGCTCGCCGGTAACGCGGCAAGCTGCTGCTGAATGGACCCGCAATCGTTGGCGCCGCGGGCCGTACCCCCCGCCAGCAGGGCGACAAAAGCCAGAGCGCCGAAGCAACTTACTTGCGTTTTCATGCCCTTGTTCCTTTCCGTTCTTCCCTATCTTCCCAGAATGACCAGACCGGGGACTTGGGCGAGGGCGCGCTTCAATTGGTCGCGGCTGCCAAAGCGGCATCCGGCCGCCTTCTCGAGAGCCTCCGGATGCGCGCCCATTCGGAAACTATCTTACGGCTTCTGGGGCTCGGGTGGGGCCGGGGGAGCGGTTGCCGGTGGGGCCGGAACGGCTGCCGGCGCGGGCGGGGCCGCAGCGGCGGCGGCTTTCGCGGCGGCCGCGGCCTTGGCTCTCATGGCGTGCGCCCGCGCGGTTTGGGCGATCTGCCTGACCTGCGGGAGGGCCTCTGGCATCGCGATGGCCCGATCCAGCACGGTGATCGCCTCATCGTATCTTTTCGCGCGGTCGTAGGCCGATCCGAGCCGCACCAGCGTCGCAGGGTCCAGCGGGTGGCTGCCTTGGACCGTGGTCTGGAATTCGGCGATCGCGGTATTGTCGTCCTTGCGCACCATCGCCGCCAGCCCCAGGGCCTCGTGCGCCTGCGCGATGAGGTCCGTCCTTCCCAGGGCCCACTGCTCATCGGTAATTGCCGGGCTGGACTTGGGGGCGGTCTTCAGAATCTCTATCGCCGAATTGGCGTACTTCTCCGCCCGGCCCAGTTTCTCCTCGCGATCGAGGTCGAACTCTTGCGTGGTTTGCGCGATGGCGCGGGCCAGAAGCAGCATCGGCATGTAGTTCTTCGGATCGGCTTCCAGCGCCTGCTCCGCGGTCACGATCGCTTTGGCGGGGTCGTTCTTCTGCGTGTAGTCCTCCGCCTCGACCACCAGCACCGCCGATTTGAACTCCGAGTCCGGGAACTTCATCACGAACTCATCGGCGGCCTTGATTCTCGCCTCCGGGTCCTGGGTTGTGGCCAAGGCCTGCAAAGCCTTCGCTTCCGCCGCCGACTTGGCTTTGAGCTGCTTGGCGGTCGGCGCGGCGGGCTGGCCCTGCGCGGCCACAGCTATGCAAACGGTCCCGAGTGCCCATAGCGCTCGAGCCAGAAATCGTCCGATCATGAATGAACTCCTTTGTGTCGTTGCTCTGCCGATTGTAATCTACTTAGGGTTGCTGCTGTGTCTTGCGGTTGAATGCTTCACGCAGGCCCTGCTGGGCGGCGGTGCGCGCGGCGTCCGATCCTCCCTGAACATCCAGCGCGGCCTGGTAATGCCGGGTGGCCTGCTCGCGCTCCCCAGCGGCGTCCGCCAGCCGGCCGAGGTAGACGTGCGACCAGGCTTGCACCTCGGCATCCGGTGACGAGGTCAGCGTCTTCTCGAAGAGGTCCTCCGCCAGTTGCGGATCCCTTTGGTTCGCGGCGATCCGCGCCAGCCCGTAGTAGGCCTTGGCGTGCAGTGGCTGCTCGCCGGTTTCCTTGAGTACCCTCAGATAGGCGGTCTTGGCCTGGTCGAAGTCGCGGTCGCGATAGTGCCGCTCCGCCTCCTCGAGGGTTTTCCGCGCCCCCGTGAGCTCGGCCGGCTGTTCCACCTGCGCCGCCTTGGCCCGGCGGGCCGGACGCTCGGACACGAACACCACTGCCGCCAGCCGCTGGTCCTCGCGATTCAAGTCGATGGCCTTCACCAGCTCGGGGTAGTAGAAGCGCAGCGACTGCTCCTGCTTCTCGTAGGCGGGCAGCGCCTCGGCGAAGGCCGGCGTAAGGATGAACCCCTCCCGAAACGCCTGGTCCACCGCGGCTTGCCGCTGGCCCGCCGGAGCCAGGCGGCTCTCGATGGCTTTGATCAGGCACTCGGTGGCCAGCAGCACGAAATCCGCCTTGTAGAAATCCTCCAGCGCCGGCGCCGCCTGGGCGAAGTCGAGCAGCGCCTTCTTCTTGTTCAACTCCTCGGAATACCGCACCGCCAGGGGGTCCACTTGGAAATGCAGATACGCGTGCCGGAGATCCTGGAACGGCAACTCGGCGGATGGCGTCAGCACCACGAACGAATCGTTCTTGTAGCTGCGCGTCTGGATCTGGTTCGGCGCCGCCAGCAGGTCCACGTAGACCTGGAAGCGCGCGTGCAGGTTGGGGCTGGTGGAAGTCCGCACGTAGGCATTCACCGCGAGCAGGGCCTCCCGGGCCGGCCGGTGATAGCGCGCGATCGCCTCCTCGAACGCCGGCTGCGACTGGCGCCATATCCGCTCGATACCCGCCTGCGCGTAGAACTTCTGCAGCAGCGCCTGGAATCCGTCCAGGGCCGCCACGTCGGGCGGCAGCTCGTTGGTCTTGTAGCGGAACTCGAAGCCCGGCGGGTCGCCCACCGAAAGTGCGAACGAGACGTATTGGCTCAGCTCGGCAGTCGCGTCGTCGCGATGGTGCACCGCGAAGAAAGTTCGCAATTCCTCCAGGCAGGCTGGATTCTTCGCCGCCACCTCCCGCCTCACCACCGCGCGCAGCGTGGAATTGGACGGCGATTGCAGTTCGGCGTCGTACCCGGCGGCGTTGATCGCCGCCATGACGGCGAACAGCTTCTGGCTGGCGTCGAGGCTGCCCTCTTCGACAGCCGTTTGCTGTGCCGCCGGAGCCGGCCAAGTTGTGAGGAGAAAAAGCGCCAGAAAGCCGCGAATCAACGAAAGGCCCGCCTTACCCTTCTCAGTGTAGCCCAGAACCGCTTCCGCCCGGCGGCAAGCGGTACCGGTTCCCGCAAGACCCGATGGCGGACGCAACTCCCGCCGGCCTCACCGAACCATCCGCAGGGGCGCGGGATCGCACTGCGGCGACGTCTTCACGCGGCGGGCCGGGCTCGATCTCGAGATGCACGGCACGGGCCCGCGCGATACGGGCCAGTTCTAAGGAGCGCATCGGGTACGCGATCAGTCCGCTAAAAGACGAACTTGACCGCCAGTTGCAGCAGCCGCGGCGGTCCCGCCTGCAGGATCTGACCGAATGCCGGAGACTCCAGGTCGTTCACGGGCAGCCCGAAATTCGGATGGTTGAGCAGGTTGAAGCACTCCGCCCGGAACTGCACGCGCCGGGTCTCGCCGGCGTTGAAGTACTTGAACAGCGAAAGATCGGCGTCTTCAATCCCCGGACCGCGCACCACATTGCGGCCCTCGTTACCGAACTGGCCCGCCTGCGTTACCGGGTTCAGTTGCAGGAAAGGCGCACGGCTCACCCATTCGTTCGGCGTGTGCGGCTGTCCCACGTTCGGATTGGAAATCAGGTCGGGCCGGCTGGAGTAGAAGCCGCTGATTTCGGGCGCGCTGCCCTGGAGGGAAACGTCGGCGCTGTCGTAGACGGTAAACGGTGTGCCGGTGGACAGGCTGGCGATGGTGTTGAATTGCCAGCCGTTGACGAGGAACGCCGCGGCTCGCGAAGCGCCCCGCCACCTCGGCAGCGCCCAGGTTCCGCTGAACACGAACCGGTGCGTGGCATCGAACAACGAAGGGCCGTGCTCGGCCGCCAGGTCGAACGGGTTTTGGGCCAGATCGTTTTCGCCGGCCACCAGCGTGGGAGCCGACCCCGCAACATTCAGCGTAGAGACATAGTCGAGACTTTTGGAGTACCAGTAAGAGGCCAGGAAGCTCAGGCCGTGCGTGTACTGCCGCGAAAAGGCCACTTCCAGCGCGTGGTAGGTGGAACTGGAATCGTCGGCCAGCAATCCCACCGATCCGTAATTGCAGAGGCCGGTGGCGTTACAGGCAGTGTACTCTCGCATCTGGTTGTTGTTGTTTGCGTTGACGCCCGGTCCGTAAATGGTCGGATTCGCTTCGATAAAGCGCGACAGATGCGTTCCCTTGTTGCCGACGTAGCGAACGTCGAGCAGATAGTTTCCGGCGATGGCCCGCTCGATGGAGAGATTCCAGTTTTGCGAGTACGGCGGCAGCATTCCCGATTGCACGGTGAGCACGGTGGCCGGCGCGACGAAATTCCCGGTTCCGAACGGGGTCCCGGCGCCCCCATAGGGGTTGGCCAGGTCGAATCCCGGTCCCGGCAATTGGTACGCCTGGGTCCACGGCAGCGCGCTGATGGCCGCCTGCAGCGGACCTCCTACGCCGTTGGTGAAGCCATCGTAGAAGATTCCGTAGCCGGCCCGCACGATGGTCTTGTTGCCGCCGAACGGATCCCAGGCGAGGCCCACCCGCGGCATGAACTCGCGATAGTCGACCGGGGCGATGCCTGCCGGCACGCCAGAATCCCCGGGGAACAGTAAGCCGGCCGGCGCGTTCGGGTAAACCGTCGATTGCCGGCCCGGCGCCCACTCGTTCATGCGATTCCGAATATCCGTGTAGGGCGTGTTCACCTCGTATCGAAGACCGAAGTTGAGAGTCAGGCGCTGGCTGATACGATACTCATCCTGCGCGTACCCGGCCGCGATCCACTTACGAAGCCCCCGGTCGAACTGGCCGCCGCCCTGGAAAAACTGCACCGATTGCCCCATCAGAAAACTGGCGAAGGAATCGCTGGCGGGAAACGGAGCGAACACGAAAAAGCCGTTGGTGGCGATTCCGAAGACGACATTGATCTGCTCGCGAGTGAGGTCGGCCCCGAACTTGAGGTTGTGCCGGCCGCGGGTCATGGACAGCGAGTATGATCCCTGGTAGTCGTTCTGGACCGTGTTCTGCGGACCGGTAATTGGGTTGCCCAGCGATGCGTAGCCGCTCACGATCAGATACGGAACGCCCTGGTTCAGGGCGAGGGTGGGTTGGTATTGGAACCCGAGGCTGCTGCCCGGCGTGTGATTCACCGCCTGTCCGGCCAGGAACTCGTTGCGGAAGAAAGAGGCGCGCACGGTTTGCACGGTTTCCGGCGATATCAGGTGGACCCAGGAGACGGTGGCGGAGTTGGTGACTATGTCGTCGGTAACCGGAAAACCGGGGACGCCCGCCCCGGAGATGGGCAGCGGGTCGAACTGGTCCAGAGACGACCTCGAGTACCGCGCAAAGAGCTGGTCGCTGCCGCTAAAGTAGTGATCGAGGCGGAAACCGCCCTGGTCGTAGTTCGTCGACCCGAGCTGGGTGGATTCAAATACGTTCGTTCCGATATTGGGCAGCGGATAGAGTTTCTCCGCCGCGAGAGCGATCGGGCTCTGCATGGACCCCGGGATCTGGTTTCCCGGGAACGGCTGGCCGGTGAACTCGTTGATGAGAGGAACGGGTTGTCCCGTGGCGGGATCGGTGAGTCCGGAGAAGTCGCCGTTCCGCTCCACCTTGGTGGGCACGATAGCGGCCTGTGTTTTGCCCTCCGAATCGCGCTGCCCCTCATAGTAGAGGAAGAAGAAATCCTTGTCTTTGCGGACGGGTCCGCCCAGGGTGGCGCCGTATTGATTGCGGTGCAGCGGTTCCGTATCGGCGGCGAAGAAGTTGCGCGCGTCCATGGCGTTGTTCCGTAGGAATTCGTAGACGTCGCCATGCAAGCCGTTGCTTCCCGACTTGGTTACCATCGACGTTGTCGCGCCGCTGGTATCGCCATACTCGGCGGGTGCGTTCAGGGTGAGAATGCGGAACTCGCTCACGGCGTCCACGGGCATGCGCAGAGCGTATCCGCCATTCACGCTGTCTACGTTGCTGGCGCCATCGAGCAGATAGTTGTTCGATTCCGGCCGCTGCCCATTGACCGCGTAGGCCTGGCCGCTGCGCCTCACGCCGCCTGCCTCGGCAAGGCCGGTGGTCATGGGAGCGACTCCGGGCTGCAGCAGCCCGAGCTGCGTCAGGTCGCGTCCGTTCAGAGGCAGGTCCGTCGCTTCTCGCGCGGAAACGACGTTGCCGAGCGTGGATCCGACATCGACGGTCGCGGCACTGGCCGTCGCCGTCACTTCGCTCCGGCCGCCCTCCACTTCCAGTTTGACGGGGACCCGCACGGTGCGGTTGATGTCGATCCGGATCGGCGCAGCGCCGAACGCCGCAAAGCCTTGAGCCGAGACGCGGAGCTCGTAGTCGCCCACGGGCAGAGAGGAGAAGTGAAATGAGCCGTCCATGCCGGAATGCTGTGTTGCGGAGAAGCCCGTTTGCGAATTCCGTGCCGCCACCACAGCCTGCGTCACGGCCGCGTCCGACGGATCCAGGATTTGTCCCTCCAGAGTCCCGGTTGGATCTTGTGCCCGTGCACTCGCGCACACGAAGAGTAAGACGAGAAGACTCAGTTGTTTCATGATTTAAACCTCCATAGTTCTCAGAGTGGCCGGATCGCTTCAACAGGCCTGCGCGATCGGCCCTGGCGCAGCCAGGCCAGGACGCCGGCGGCTGCCAGGACGGCAACCGCAATCCAACTAATGGCCGCCGCGCGCTGTTCACCTTCCCTCGCGCTGGCCAAAGCAGTCTGCAGGAACAGGATCTCCAGCAGCAGCCACAATCCGGCGAGAACCCAAAACCACCAAGGGCGTCTGCGGATTGCGATGGTAATAGTGCCGGCGCCGTTCGGCGTAGTCATCCTCTTGCCCCCGACGACGGATCTTTGCTCCACCACTGTTCGGGATCGTGCTGCCTACCGTAGCCGAAAGCGTCGTCCATGATCCGGAAAAACCCGTCCGCGGCCGGCGCGGCCGAGGCCGTGGCTTTCACTGCTTCGTGAACCCAGGCCTGGGCGCCTTTCGTGTAGGGACAGCTCGCCAGGCAGATGCCGCAGCCGTTGTCGACCTGTTGCCAGTGTCGGAAGCACACGTATGAATCCTCGAACCAGGCTTTGTGCCCGGGGTTGTTCCACGGGCCCCGAGTCTTGAAGCTCGGCTCGTCGTCGAACGACAGGGCGCCCGACGGGCAAGCCTCGGCGCACTTCTTGCACCTCTTGCAGAATTCGACCAGTCCGAAATCGACCGGTTTGTCGAACGCCATCGGCAGATCGGTGAACACCTTGCACAGGCGAACCGCGG
>PMEV01000346.1:396-14683 GCA_003154855.1 Bryobacterales bacterium | reverse complement strand
GTGGGGTCATCAACCGGGCCACGCCCCGGCCCAGGTGCGCATCCGGGTTACCCGGGTCCAGCGTCACCGCCTGTTCGAACTCTCCCTTGGCGCCCGGTCCGAACTTCATCATGTCCACCGGATTGCCCATCGCTAGCCGGCCCATGATCCGGCCCTTCCATACGTGGATCTCGGCGCTCTTCGGATCCTGCGCGCTCAATGTGTTCGCCATGGCCAGGGCATCGTCGTACTTCTTCGCCTCGTAGAGTTCCTTGAGTGCGCCCAGCGAGGCGCCGCGGGCCGCGGACTTGGCCGAACCCGGCGCGGACAGACTCCCTAGATTAAGGCCATTGACCAGGATCGTCGTCTGTCCCATCATCCCCGAAATCAACGGGGCCAGCTCCTGAACCGCACCGGGGGCGATGTGTCCGATGTTCAGACCGTTCACCATGAACACCACCTTCCGTTCCCGGATGGCCTGCAGGATCTGGTGGAATAGCGTGGGCTTCTCATCCGGCTCTGGAAACTGTTCCAAGCGAACCTCGTCGCCCTCGACGATCACGGCTCCCAGCGGAACGATCTTCCCGCCCATCCCGCCGCCAAAGCCCGTCGTCCCTCCCCCGGCCCCGAGCCCGAATTTCATCGCGGCAAACGGAACCACCACCGTTGTGCCCACTCGAACGGGCTCTCCGGTCACGCCGCTGGCTTTCATCTCCGAGACCATCTTGTCGAAGTCGGCCAGCGGCCTGGCCAACGGAGTCTGGGCTCTCCCTACCGCCGCCGGCAGAATCGCGGCCGCCGCCAATACCAGGCGCCTCAGCATCGGGCTCATTTCGCTACCGCCTTTGCCACGCTCAGGAAGCGCGTTCCCGTCTTGGTGATGGCGACGAATCCCAGAGGCCGAACTTCGCCGCTCATGGCGAACAAATCGCCACCCGGACCAGCCACACCTCCACCCCCGAAGCTGACCTCAATCCTGACGATCGGTATCAGCGTGACCGAACCCACTCTCACGGGCGCGCCGACCGCCGTCTTCACATGCAGCTCATCGCTCAGCCGCTGCGCCATGCTATCCGCCAACTGGCTGGCAGGCTGAACGGCGGGCGCCGTAGGCTTCTTCTCCGGCGCGTTCTGCCCCGCGGCGAGGGTCCCCAACATCAGCCCAGCCGCAATGACAATGACCATCTTCCGACTCATGGGAAACCTCCTGATTGGAATTCCCCTTCAGTATACTCGCCGCGCTTGCCGTGCCCCAAAAAAGCGGAAGCACGTGCGACCTTCGCACGTGCTTCGACCCGCCCGTTCTGGCGCTCTCACCTACCGGCGGCCGCCTCCGCCAGAATGTCCGCCGCCCCCGCCTCCGCTGACGTGCCCGCCGCCTCCGCTCGAGTGTCCGCCCCCGCCCGAGTATCCGCCCGAACTGCGGGCCCCTCCGCTGTAAGAGCGCGAGGCCGACGGAGCCGAGTACGATCTCGGCGCGTAAGATCCGTAACTACGCGGCGCCGAGTACCCGGACGAGTAAGACCGGCCGTAGGACGGCGCACTCCGGTACCCCTGCGTCGCGCCAGACCCGCGATAGCTTTGCGCCGAACCGTAGCTCCGCGCCGCCTGCCCATAGGATCCCGCATAGCCCCGGTTGCTCGACTGGAATCCCGTGGCCCCGCTGCGCGCAGCTCCGTTGCTGGCGCCGATGTGCTGCCACCCTCCGGCGGCAGCCGATCGAGTCCCGCCCGTGGTGGCAGCCCGGCTCATCTGCGCCGTGCCAGTCCGGCCCGCGCTGCTAATGGTCCGCGGAGCGCCTGCGTAACGGGTCGATCCGTACCGGCTCGCCACTCCCCGGCTCGAATAGGCAACTCCCATCCGGTGTACCGGATCATGCGCCCAAGCCATCCGGCCGCCAGCTCCTCTGCCCCAACCACCGCCGCCCCAATTGCCCCCATGGTGAAACCCGTAGTGCCCGAAGAAGCCCGTGTTCAGGAACAACCCGCCGCCAAACCACCCGCAGCCCCATCCCCAGCCTCCCCAGCCTCCCCAGCCCGGGTAGAAGGCGCCCATGTAGATCCCCGGCCCGAATCCCCAACCGAATCCGCCCGGATACCACAGGTCCGGGTATTCGTTCCAGACCGGCGCGCCCCAAACGTAAGACGGGCTGTACTCCGGAACGTAGATCACCTGCGGATCGGCCGGCTGGATCTCGATCGCATTCTGGCCGTTCTCCGTCTCCGTCGTCACAACCTGTTGCGGCGTGCTGTTCAGCTTGCCGTTACTCCTGGCCCGCAGCCGCATCCTCTGCACCGCGCTCATCACATCCCCCTGCTGGGCCAGGAACGCGTTCCCCAGATCCGTGGCCCACCGGAGGTCGCTGGCCATCCGCCTGAGCGCCTCTGGAAACGCCACCATCGCCGCAACGCTAGGATCCCAGTTCTGCCCCTTGGCAGCGTCCATCAGTTGCGCGCCCTGCAGGTTGCTATTCTGCAACAGCCACTGCTGCGCTTGTGCGACTTCCAGTGGGTACGTGCTGGCGGCCAGCACTTGGCTGAGCAGCGGGTCGGGATACAGCGCGACCGGCGCCACCAGTGCATCCAATTGGTCCGCCGACAGCAGCGGCGCAGCCTGTTGCGCCGCCGGAGCCGGTCCCGCCGGTGCTTGCGCGAAGCTTGCGGAACAGGCGATCAGTAGCGTGCTCGCCACTGCCACCGCCCGCCGAATTGCCGTCCCACTTCTGAGCGTTTTCATCTTTCCACCACCTTGCACCCTTACTACCACCCTGGTGCACCCTTCTCCCTGCAAAACGAGTTCCAAAGTGCAATCCACTGAAAACTAAACGGTTACCGTTATTGTGGAGTACTTCCACTGGCTGAGAACCACCACTCCGGCTGAAACTGGCCAGCCGGAGCCCCGGCTTCCCCCAGGGGCCACCGCGCTTGGGGCTACAATGTTATTTCCATGGCTATCATCCAACGTGTGCTGATCAGTGTCACCGACAAGACCGGGATCGCGGAGTTCGCGCGCGGCCTGGCCGGCCTCGGCTGCGAGATCGTTTCGACCGGCGGGACCGCCCGGGCCCTCAAGGAGGCCGGTCTCGCCGTGCGCGATATCGCCGACCTCACCGGCTTCCCCGAGATGCTCGACGGCCGCGTGAAGACCCTCCATCCCAAGATCGCCGCCGGCGTGCTCGCCATCCGCGCCAACCCCGAGCACCGCGCCGCGCTCCAGGCCCATGGCATCTCCACCATCGATATAGTGGTGGTCAACCTCTACGCCTTCGAGAAGGCCGCCGCCCGCGAGGGCGCCACCGTTCCCGACCTGATCGAGAACATCGATATCGGCGGCCCCACCCTGATCCGCGCCGCCGCCAAGAACTACCAGGACGTCGCCGTGGTCGTCGCGCCCTCCGATTACCCAGCCATCCTCGAGGAACTGCGCGCCGGTGGCCTCTCGCTAGCCACCCGCTGGAGCCTCGCGCAGAAAGCCTTCCGCCTGACCGCCGACTACGACCGCGCCATCTCCGCCCGCCTGGCTCGCATCTCGGTCAAAGACGGCGAGTTCCGCGATTCCAACCCCGCCCTGCCCCCTCTGCTCGACCTGCGCGCCCCGCGCGCCCTGGACCTACGCTACGGCGAGAACCCGCACCAGGCCGCCGCCCTCTATGCCAACGGCCACTCCGGCATCGCCGGCGCCCGCCAACTCCACGGCAAGGAGCTTTCCTACAACAACCTGGTGGATCTCGACGCTTCCTGGCAACTGATCGGGGAATTCGACCAGCCCGCCACCGCCATCATCAAGCACACCAATCCCTGCGGCTGCGCCGAGCGGGCCACGCTCGTCGAGAGTTACCGCAAAGCCCTCGAGTGCGACCCCGTCTCGTCCTTCGGCGGCGTGCTGGCCTTCAACCGCCCCGTCGACGAAGCGACGGCCCGCGAGATCGTCAAGATCTTCGTCGAGGCCATCGCCGCGCCGGATTATTCCCCCGAAGCCCTCGCCATCCTCACCGGCCGCAAGAACCTGCGCCTGCTCAAAGTCGCGGATGCGGATGCCTCCGCCCTGGTCGTCAAGTCGATCACCGGAGGCTACCTCGCCCAGACCCCGGATGTCGGCCGTCTGGACCTCTCCAAAACCGAGGTCAAAACCGAGCGCGCCCCCACCGAGGAAGAGTGGCGCGCCCTCGAGTTCGGCTGGAAGGTCGCCAAGCACGTGAAGTCCAACGCCATCGTCTACGCGACGCCCGGCCAGACCGCCGCGGTGGGCGCCGGCCAGATGAGCCGCGTGGATTCCGTGAAACTCGGCGCCATGAAGGCCACGCTCCCGCTCGCCGGAACCGTGGTCGCCTCCGACGCCTTCTTCCCCTTCCCCGACGGCGTCGAAGAAGCCGCCAGGCACGGCATCACCGCCATCATCCAGCCCGGCGGCTCCATCCGCGACCCCGAAGTCGTCGCCGCCGCCAACCGCCTCGGCCTCGCCATGGTCTTCACCGGCGTCCGCCACTTCAGGCACTAAGGGCCTGTTTCGTCTTCAATCGGCGTTCATCGGAGTTGATCGGCGGCGGGAAGCGCCTTTATCCACTCTCTCGAGAACCTTCTTGCACTCGGCGAGATCTCCTCGCACGATCTTGCGGAGTTTCTCGAGGCTTGGAATTTAGTCGGGGGGCATGGCGTCCATGCCCCCCCTTTATACTACGTGGTTGCGCTAGAGGCGGCGCTCTGCAGCCGGTTGTTGGCCACAGTCCAAATCTTGGTCACAGAACCGCCGGCCGCGGTAAACAGAGCGGCGGAAGCGAGAGCTACGAAGGCCAGCAGGAGCGTGTATTCAATCAGGTCCTGGCCTTGTTCATCACGAAGAAAACCGATAAAGAACGTCATGCCAATGTCCCCTTAATCTGAACTCGCGAACTCTCGATCGCGAGGGTTATGTACGGATGGCGATCTGGCGATCGCCGGGGTTTCACCCTTTCCAGCGGCCGGAGACTCCAAGCTCTCCGGTCGCCTCGCATGGATCGCCCCCTATTCTACACGTTTTACATGAAATAGTCTTTGACTTTGTCGAAGAGGCCGCGATCCTGGGGCTGATTGTCGGCGGGGAGCGTTTCCTGGAGCTGCTCGAATAGCTTCCGCTGCTCGCGCGTGAGCTTGGCCGGCACCCTCACTTCGACGTGCACGTACAGGTCGCCCCGTCCATGCCCGCTTACGTCGGGAACGCCTTGCCCGCGCAGCTTGAACGTCGCTCCCGTCTGCGTCCCCTCCGGGATCTTGAGCGACTGCGCCCCGTCCAGCGTCGGCACCTCGATTTCGGCGCCCAGCGCGGCTTGCGCGATGTTGATCGGGATGGCGCAGTGCAGGTCCTTTTCCCGCCGCTCGAAAACCGGGTGCTCCTGCACCTTGATGAACACGTACAGGTCGCCCGGCGGACCGCCGTTCATGCCCGGCTCGCCCTTGCCGGAGAGCCGCATGCGCGAGTTGTTATCCACGCCCGCCGGGATGGCGACCTTCAGCTTCTCCTGCGCCGTCGTGTAGCCCTGGCCGCGGCACTGCGGGCAGGCCTTACGGGCCACTTGCCCCGCCCCGCCGCACTGCGGGCAGGTGCGCCGTATCGAGAGGAACCCCTGCTGATAGATCGACTCCCCGCGCCCGCGGCACGCCGAACAGGTAGTCAGGTCGCCCGGTTCGGCGCCCTTGCCCAGGCAGCGGTGGCAGACCTCCTGCCGCGGAAGCTGGATCTCCGCCGACATCCCGCGCACCGCGTCTTCGAAGCTCAGTTCCAGGTCGTAGCGCAGATCGTCGCCCCGTTGCGCGCGCGTGCGGCGGCGTCCGCCCTGGCGGCCGAACAGGTCGCCAAACCCGAAGAAATCGCCCAGAATATCGCTGAAATCGGCAAAGGCGTTGGGGTCCAGACCGGAGGACGCCGCACCCTGCACGCCGGCGTGGCCGAACTGGTCGTAGGCCGCGCGCTTGCGTGGATCGCTAAGCACGCTGTAGGCCTCGGCCGCCTCCTTGAACTGCTCCTCGGCCTCCCGGTTGTCCGGGTTCCGATCCGGATGCACCTTGAGCGCCATCTGCCGGTAGGCGCTCTTCAGCTCCTGCTCGGAAGCGCCGCGGCCGATCCCCAGAACCTCGTAGTAATCGCGCTTGCTCACAGCCACGGAATCACGGCCTCACGGCGACTTTCACCATCGCCGCTCGCAGCAGCCGCCCTTTGAAATTGTACCCTCGCTGCAATTCCTCGACGACCGTGTGGTCCTCCACCTCGCTGTTCTCGACCGTCTCCACGGCATGGTGTACGTGCGGATCGAATGGCCGTCCCTCGCTGTCCATCGGCTCGAGGCCCGCTTTATGTAAGGCGCTGAACAGCCGGCCATAGATCAGCTCCATGCCCTTCTGATATTCCTTATCGGAGCTGGGGTTCTTGAGCGCGCGCTCGAAATCGTCGAGAATGGGCAGCAGATCCCGCACCACTTCCATCCCCGCGAACTCCAGGATCTCCGCCCGCTCCCGCTGGCTCCGCCGCCGCAGATTCTCGAACTCGGCCGTGCGCCGCAGGAACTGGTCGTAAACCTCCGCCTTTTCCTTGGCCAGTTGGTCGCGTTCCTTCGTCAAGGCTTCCAGCAGCGCCGCCCCGTCGGCCACCCCGGCCGCATCGGCCGCCGCCGGCTCGTTCTCCGCGGATTCCGCGAGTTGCTTTTCGTCGTTCATAGCTCCAGCCGGTTCACTGCCGCCGGATGGCGGCTTCTTAGCCGATCGCCTCTTGAAATGCATTCCCCACCTGCCAGACCGCGGACATGACCCGCTCGTAGTCCATGCGAATGGGACCCAGAACGGCGATCTTGGCGGAGAGTCCGCCGGGCATGACCACCTTCAGGCCGATGAGGGAAAGCACCCGCATCGCCGGATGCTCCTCGCCCAATCCGACCTGCACGGCCAGTTCTCCCCCGGGCTGCTCCAGAAAGCGGTCCAGCAGTTGCAGCATCCGCTTCTTCTCTTCCAGCGTCTGGAACAGTTCCCGCATCCGCTCCCGCGTCAGGTACAGGTCCAGCCCGACCAGGTTGGAAGCTCCCTCCATCGAGATCTCCGGCGCCCAGTCCACGTCCAGCAACCCTTTGCCGTAAAGCACGGTGAGCCGCTTGAGGATGGCGTCGTAGGCGGCGCTCTCGTCGCTCAGCCGCCGCCGCAGTTCCAGGCGCGCTTCCGAGAGCACCCACCCGCCGAAGTTCCGGTTCAGGTAGTTGCGCAGGCAGGTCAGATCGTCCTGGCCGATGTCCTCCTGCAGGCTCACCACGCGCTCGCGCACCATGCGGTCGCGCGTCACCACGATCATCAGCACCCGCCGGTCCACCAGCTTGAGCAACTCCACCCGGTCCAGAGTCTGGCTCGAGGTCGGGATGGCGGCCGCGATCCCGAAGTTGCGCGTCACCTCGGTCAGCGCGTGCGAGCTGCATTCCACGCAGCCCGCCAGCGACTCCGCCTCGTTCAAATCGGTCCGCAGTTGCTTCAGGTCCAGAACCGCCTTGCGGCCCGCGGTGAGCGACTGCACGTACAGCCGGAACGCCTTCTCGGTGGGAATCCGTCCCGCCGAGGTGTGCGGCTGCGCGAGGTAGCCATCCTCGAACAGATCCGCCATCACGTTGCGGATCGACGCCGGACTAAGCGTCTCCTGGCGCCGTCTCGAAATGGTCCGCGAGGCGACGGGCTCGCCGGTGGCGATGTAGGTCTCGACAATCGAGTAGAGAACCTCCCGCTCCCGGCTACTCAACACCTGCTGGCTGGACATAATTCGAGCGCTCTGTTGCTCCATCTACTATTCTAACGGCCCAGCCCAGTGAAAGCAAAACGCACGGTAGCGCCGGCGGTCCTGCCGCCGGTGAGGTTCGCCTCGAGGCCGCCGGCCAAGCTGCTACAATGGCAGGTTCCGCGGCAGGAGGGTCTGTGAGACGAGTCCTCGGACTGGTTCTGCGAGTCTTCAGCTTTCTCTTTCACTTTCCGCTGATTGCCTTCCTCCTGCTGGCCTCCAGCCTGGCCTGGTTCAGTGGCCACAACCTGACCATCGGCGCGCTCCCCTGGCAGGGCGCGGCCCTCACTTATGTGCTCTTCTTCTCCGCCTTGGCGGGCCTGATCGGCCTGGGCCTCGCGCTGTTGCGGCGCGCGGCGCTGCTGTTCGTCGCGTGGAACCTGGCCGTGCTGGTGGCGCTCGCGCGCGGCTACTTCTTCAGCTCGTATGTCTTTGGCCCCGCTGGGACCAGCTTGGGCATGGCCCTGTCGCTCACCTTCGGAGCGCTCGTGGCGCTGATCGGGAGCTGCCTGCATTGGAGGGCGGCGCGCCGCGTTACTTGATCTCGTCGCTCGCGGCGGTAGCCGGTTCCTGACCCCAGTTCTGGCGATAGACCTGCGTCTGGTCGGAGAAGAAGCACCGCCGCCCGGTGCTGCCGTAGCTGACCGGGTTGGCGTTGATCGTGTAGCCGGTCGGTCCGCCCTGCAGCGTGAACTGGTAGCCGCTCTTAACCCCTTTCGCCAAGTCCCCGGGCAGCAGGTCGGCGGCCGCCGGACTAGCCTGGCCGGTGGGCGGAGGCCCCAGCTCCTCCAGCTTGGTGGCGAACCTGCCGTACTGCGAGTAGAACTGCGTCTGGGCGGTGTGTATCGTCTGCATCTGCTTGATGGCCGCCATCTCCCGGGCGTTCATCAGGACCGCGCCGACTTTGGGCAGGGCGATGGTCAGGATGGTGAGTACGATCGCAATGACGATCAAAAGCTCTATGAGGGTAAAACCCCGGCGTTTTCGGTTCTTCATGGCAGCCTCCCGGCGGCGCACACCTTATATCCTATCTGACGCCGGGGGGCANNTCGCCGTCGTTGCTGTAATGCCGGTAGTATTTGCCGTGGTAGCCGTAGTAGTTGTAGCTGTCGCTGATCTGGCCGGTCATCTCGTTGAGGACCACCCCGACCAGGTTCGCCCGCAGCCGTTGCAGCGTGCCCAGCACGGTCGCGACCGCCTTGCGATTGGTTTCGCCGGCCCGGGCCACCACGATCACGCCGTCCGCCATGGTCGCCATCTGCAGCGGCTCGGCGAAGCCCAGCATGGGGGGCGCGTCCAGGATCACCATGTCGTAGGACGCGGCCGCTTCCTCGAGGATCTTCGACAGGCCCCGGCCGATCAAGTCGGCCGCGCGGCGCGAGCTGGGTCCGGCCGGCAGGATCTCGAGCTCGGGCAGTTTCTCCAGCTTGACCACCGCGTCGCGCCAGGGCGAATCGGCCACCAGCACGCTGGACAATCCCACCGCCCCGGGAATCCCCAGCCGTTTGTGGACGCTCGGCCGCCGCAGGTCGGCGTCGATGAGCAGCGTTCGATGCCCCTGCCGCGCGTGCGCCACCGCCAGGTTCGCCGCGATGGTGGATTTCCCCTCGCCCGGCACCGCGCTGGTCACCAGCAGCGAGCGCAGGCTGCGGTCGAAATCCGCCAGCAGGATCGAGTTCCGCAGCGTGCGGATCGCCTCGTCGTAGCTGGATAGCGATTGCTCCTCCGGCCCCGCGTGCAGCACCAGCGAGGTGGCCGCCCCGTTGCCGGGCGCCAGGATCTGCGCCAGCCGGCCCCGCCAGGGCTTCACCACCGGCAGGTTCCCGATGACCTCCGCCTTCAGCGTCCGCGCCACCTGTTCCGGGTCCTTCAGCGTGTTGTCGAGCACGTCGCTCACCACCGCCGCTCCCATGGCCAGCAGGGTCGAGAACAGGAAGGCCAGCGTCAGGTTCAGTTTCAGGTTCGGGAACACCGGCTTGAGGGCCGGCCGGGCCGCATCCGCGATCCGGATGGCGCTGTTCTGGAAACCGGCGTTGATGCCCGCTTCCTTGATCTTTCGCACCAGTTCCTCGTACAGCTTCTTGTCGCCCTCGGCCTCCTGTTTCAGCGACTGGTACTCGAAGGAGCGCGCATTGAGCCGGTCGAACTCCGACTTGGTCTCGGCGACCGTCTGCTTCAGCATCTTCTCGCGCTCGGCCGACTGCTGGAATTCGATCTCCACCCGGTTGCCGATGTTGGCCCGCGCCACCTCCATGGCTCTCTGCACTTCGGCCACCTGCGCCGCGGCCTTGCGGTACTCCGGATGGTTCGCCCCGTTACGCTCCTTGACGTCGGCGAAGCGGCCTTGCGCCTCCTCCAGCCGCTCGTTGAGCTTGGTGAGCGATTCGCCCTGAGTGGATACCTGCAAGGCTTCCAGCGACCCGCCGCGCACCGAGCTGTAGGCGGCCTGCTTGCGCACGCGGTCGGCCTGCGCGTTGGTGAACTCGGTGTTGAGCTGCAACAGGCGCGCCGACAGAATGCTGGTCTTCTCCTCCGGGTTGATCACGTTCAGCTCGCGCTCGAACTGCACCAGCGCCGCGCCCGACCGCTCCATCTTGGCCTTCAGCTCGTCCAGTTGCTTCTCCATGAACGAAGCCAGGCTGGCCGAGGAGCGATAGCGGATGTCGTAGGTGTGCTCCAGGTAGGATTGCGCCACGCCGTTGGCCACGTCGGCCGCCAGGCGCGGATCCGGCGAGCGGTAGCCGATCAGCAGCAGATAGGTGTTGGGGGGGCGCACCACCTTCAGCTTCTTGAGCAGCACCGGGGCGTCCTCGGCGTCCGCCGCTTTGACCGTTCCCGGCGCGTCCGCCCCCTCGGCTTCCAGCAGCCGGTAACGCTGCGCCACCGGCCGCAGCACCGAATCCGACTGGATCAGCTTGATCTGCGTCGCCAGGAACTGGTCCGAGTCGTTGCCGGCCGATTGCGCGGCCTCCTCGCCCAGCACTCCGGTGGGCATCCGGCGGTCGATGTCGATGGTCGCCGTGGACTCGAAATCCGGAGTGATCCGCGAGGAGACGATGAGGGTGGCCAGCACCGAGGCGCCTACGAACGAGAGGATCTTCCAGCGGTGGCGCTTGAGGATCCACAGATACTGGCTCAGCGGGACGGACCCGCCTTCCGGCGGCGCCTCGCCCGGCAGATAGGCGATACGGAAGTTTTCGGCCGGCGCCGACGCATGCGCGGCCGGCGCGGACCCAACGCGTTCGAGAAGTTGTTGTTCGGACATGATTAGTGCCGCCAGACCAGAATTCCGGACGCCGTGTTCGCGGTGAAGCCCAGGATGCGGTCGAGCGCGGCCATGCCGGTTCGACGGCCCGTGTTGTCCGGAACGTATAAGATGTCGTTGGATAGCAGGGGCACGTCGGGAGACTGGCGCGCCATGATCTTTCCCAGGGGAATGGGGATCTCGTGCTTGGCCGAGGAGCTGTCGTCGCGGCGGTAGAGGTAGGCCTCCCTCGAGGCGAAGGGCATCAGGCCCTCGGCCAGCGCCAGCACCTTGAGGACCGAAGTCTCGGGGCCGTCCTGGATGGGAAAGGAGCCCGGCTTCTTGACGTTGCCGACCACAAAGACCCGCCCGACCTCGGGCACCCGTATCTCCTCGCCTCCGGTCAGCTTCAGATTGAGTTCGGGATCGGCGGCGTCAATGAGACCTTTCACCGGGATGCGCTGCACGAGCATGGTCCCGGCGCCATCCTCGCCGGCCTGCCGCTGGCTCACCAGGATCTCCGGACCGGCCTCCGGGCCGAGGCCGCCGGCGCGCGTGAGCGCGTCCAGCAGGGAGACGCCGCCCACCGCCTGGAACGTGGTGGGGGTCTTCACGGCCCCCAGCACGCTGATGGGCCGGCTGTGGTACTCGACCACCGTGACCGTGACCACCGGATCGACGATCAGTTGCTCGGCTTTCAGCCCCTCCGCGATGACCGCTTCCAGATCGGCGGGCAGGCATCCGAGAGCTTTGATGTGGCGTTTCAGCATGGGCATACGAAGCATCCCGTCGGCGCCGATGCGCACGGTGCGGGTGAATTCGGGAGCGTCGTAGACGCTGACCGCGATCAGGTCGTCGGCGCCGATCTTGTAAGCCGGCAGATTGGCGCCGCCGATCTCGGCGGGGGCCGTCGTATGCGTTTGCGCCGCGGCCAGGCCGCACAACAGAATGAGAAGCACGGAGTTTTTCATGAGGTTACCCTTGCTCGAGTTCGACGCCTGGGGCGTGGCGGCGCAGCCTGCGGAGGCTGGCTTCGAGCTGCGCCACCCGTACGTCGAGATCATCGAAACGCCCGTCCAGCGGCCCGCCCCGCCCGGCTTCCCGCTCCACCAGGCGCAGGATCGCGGCGCGGGCGCATTCGGAGATGCTGGGAGAGCCTTTCTGCACGCACACCGCGGCCAGCTTTCCGTACTCGTCTTCGGTGAGCCGGAAGTTCACCAGGCGATTGCGGGGCTTCAGCAGAACGGTCAAGAACACCGCCTCCGGGTATCCGGTACAGGGGCCAGATCGGCCAGATCCACCTCGACGGCCACGGAGCGCCGCAGCAGTTCCACCGAGACCACCACCCGCCAGTCGTCCCTAGCCCGCACCAGCACTCCGCGCAGCCCGCTGAGCGGGCCGCGTTCGATCCGGATGGGCTCGCCTTGGCCCGGCTCGCTCCAGGGTTCCACCGCACGGCCCGAGCCGACGGCCTGCCGGAGCGCCGAGATCTCGGAATCGGAAACCGGCGCCGGCCGGCCTCCGAACGTCACGATGGATCGCACCCCGGGGGTGCGCAGAACCGGCGCCCGGTCCTGGAGCGCGAAGCGGCAGAAGACGTAGCCGGCGAACAGCGGAGNNCGCAGCACCCGGGCAGCCAGCTTTTCCTGCCGGGGCTTAACGGCAACGGCAAACCAATTCAAAGGTGCGTTGTAGTACATCTGGTGTACATTGCGTAGATCGTCGAGGAGGGAAGAAAGGCCGTCGGGGGAAGACCTTAGTCGAGCGGGAGAAAAAGGGGGTGGTCCCGCCCCCTGCCGGCTGCGGCCTCGCGACGCCGCCGGTTTCCTTGTGCATATAATCGAAGCAGGGAAGCGGTTGTTCCCCCCAATCAGAGGAAGGCTTCATGTCGACAGTTGCCGATAGTCCATCCGCAAAGCTCCCGATGCAGGCGGAGCCGCCGGTGGTCAACGATTTCACCATACAGGTAGCTACCATCAACGGCTCGGGCAGCCAGACCGCCAACACGGTGCTGATGCGCGCGCTGTTCCAGATGGGCATCCCGGTCTCGGGGAAGAACCTGTTCCCCTCGAACATCGCCGGGCTGCCGACCTGGTTTACCATACGGGCCAGCAAGCAAGGCTACATCGGCCGCAAGAAGGAGGTCGATTTCCTGGTGGCGATGAACCCGGAAACGGCTCGGGAAGACGTGCTGAAACTGGAGCCGGGCGCGGCGGTGATTTACGACGAGCCGCTGCAGCTCAACGCGCTGCGCCAGGACCTGCACTTCTACCCGGTGCCCTTTGACAAGTTGGTGGGCCCGGTGTGCCCGGAGGCGCGGCTGCGGAAACTGGTACGCAACATGATTTACGACGGCGTGCTGGCGCAGTTGCTGGGCATCGAGCTGGAGGAGGTCCGGACAGCGCTGCTGAAGCAGTTCGGCGCCAAGAAAGCCAAGGCCGCGAACTTGAACTGGGGCGCGGTGGAGGCGGGGCGCGACTATGCGGCCGGCAGTCTTACCAAGACCGACCGCTGCCGGGTGGAGCGGATGAACGCGACCGCCGGGAAGATCGTGATCGACGGCAACGCGGCCACGGCGCTGGGCTGCCTGTTCGCCGGGGTGACGGTGGTGAGCTGGTACCCGATTACGCCGTCGTCGTCGCTGGTGGAGTCGCTGATCGGGTATCTGCGGCGGTACCGGGTGGATAAGGAGACGGGCAAGGCGACCTTCGCGGTGGTGCAGGCGGAGGACGAGCTGGCCTCCATCGGGATGGTGCTGGGCGCGAGCTGGGCGGGGGCGCGCGCCATGACGGCCACCTCGGGGCCGGGCATCTCGCTCATGGCCGAATTCACGGGGCTGGGCTACTACGCCGAGATCCCGGCGGTGATCGTGAACGTGCAGCGGGTGGGGCC
Organism: Bryobacterales bacterium; assembly: GCA_003154855.1. Lineage (GTDB taxonomy): Bacteria > Acidobacteriota > Terriglobia > Bryobacterales > Bryobacteraceae > Fen-330. The sequence continues at coordinate 789 of PMEV01000346.1, read as the reverse complement.
GTCCACGGGCCTGCCCACGCGCACGATGCAGGGCGACCTGCTTTCGACGGCGGTGCTCTCGCACGGCGACACGAATCATCCGATGCTGTTCCCCTCATCGCCCAGCGAGTGCTTCAAGATGGCGATCCAAGCGTTCGACCTGGCCGAGCAGTTCCAGACGCCGGTGTTCGTGATGAGCGACCTGGACCTGGGCATGAACAACTGGANNGACGTGGACGGCGACGGCGTGGGCTACCGCACGCTGCCCGGCACGAAGCACCCGGCGTCGGCCTATTTCACGCGTGGCAGCGGGCACAACGAACGGGCCGGCTACAGCGAGCGCGAAGACGATTACATGAACAACCTGGACCGGCTGGCGCGCAAGTTCCAGTCCATCCGTGGGCAGGTGCCGGC
>PMEV01000346.1:184-323 GCA_003154855.1 Bryobacterales bacterium | reverse complement strand
CCGGGCTGGCGGAGTTCGTGCATCGGCACGAGCGGGTCTATGTGATCGACCAGAACCGGGACGGGCAGTTGGTGCTGCTGATGCGTATGGAACTGGAGCCCGAGGAGATCGGGAAGCTGCGCAGCGTACGGTATTACGG
>PMEV01000346.1:0-150 GCA_003154855.1 Bryobacterales bacterium | reverse complement strand
TCCGATGAGCACGGCCACGGCGCCTCCCAAGAAGGTGAATCGGATCGGCCTGGAAGTGGCGAGTTACAAGGGCGGCAAGACCACCCTGTGCGCCGGCTGCGGGCACAACTCGATCTCGGAGCGGATTATCGAGTGCTTCTACGAGATGGG
>PMEV01000265.1 GCA_003154855.1 Bryobacterales bacterium | reverse complement strand
CCCCGGCACGGCGCTGTTCCGGCGGCTGATGGACGAGCGGCGCATCCTCAGTTTCAACTGGAACGACTATGACACGATGCACGTCGTCATCCAACCGGCGCAGATGACGGCGGAGGAGCTCTATCGCGGCTTCAAGTGGGCTTACCGGGAAACGTTCCGCCTGCCGCGCATTGTCAAACGGGTCGGTCGCCCCGATATCCGTTGCGCCATCAACTTCGTCGGCAACATCTGCTACCGCATCTTCGTGCGCCGCCTGTACAACGAGCCACGGTTTGCCCAACCGTACTCGGTGAACGATCCCGGTGAGCCACCCCCGGCGCATCACTGGCAGGCGCCCGCCGAACCGGAGGAGGCCGTGTGCCCCGTGTGACGCTCATTCATCCGTGTCTCGGACGACGTGCCGGCGAGCGGCGCGGGCTGCGCACATGGCAGATGCAACCGCTCTGGGTCGCAGCGCTCGCGGCGTCGACTCCGCGCGAGGTCGAGCTCCGTTTCTACGACGACCGCCTGGAGAAGATTCCGTTCGATGAGCCGACCGATCTCGTCGGCATCAGCGTCGAGACCTATACCGCGCGCCGAGCCTACCAGATCGCGAGCGAATACCGCCGGCGCGGCGTACCGGTGGCGATGGGCGGGATACACGCAACGCTTTGCCCGACTGAAGTCGCGGAATACGCCGAGTGCGTCGTCACCGGCGAGGCGGAGCAGACCTGGCCGCGACTGGTGGACGATTTCCGGCACGGCCGGTTGGAGAGATTCTACCGGCCGAATGGTGGTGCGTTCCCGACAGGCTGGCGTTACGACCGGAGCGTTCTTCACGGCAAACGCTATCTGCCGATCAAGCTGATCGAGTTCGGCCGCGGTTGCCGGCTGACCTGCGAGTTCTGTGCCGTGCAGACCGCGTTCCACAGCACGTACCTGCAACGGCCCGTGGACTATGTGATCGCCGAAGTCGCCGCAACGGCTGCCAACGGCGACCGCGCAAAGCTCATCTTCTTCGTGGACGACAACCTCGCCTGCGAGGCGGGACGTCTGAAAGAGTTCCTGCGCGCGCTGATTCCTTTGCGCGTGCGCTGGGTCGGCCAGGCCGGCATCAACGTCGCGCACGATCCCGAACTGCTCGACCTGATCGTGCGGAGCGGTTGCCGCTGCCTCCTCATCGGCTTCGAGAGTCTCCAACCCGCCAACCTGCGCGAGATGGGCAAACCGATCAACGAAGCCCACGGCGGCATCGAGCGGGCCGTGGGCGAACTGCGCCGGTTTCGCGTGCCGGTATATGGCACGTTCGTGTTCGGGTGCGACGCCGACACACCGGACGACTTTCAGAGCACCGTCGAGTTCAGCGTCGCACACGGATTCCTGCTGGCGGCGTTCGCCCACCTGATGCCGTTTCCCGGCACGCCACTCTACCTGCGCCTGGCCCGAGAGTGCCGGCTGCTGCACGAAAGCTGGTGGCTCGACCCGCAGTACGCGTACAATACGGTCGCGTTTCAGCCTCGCCATCTGAGTCCCCAGGAACTCCGGCGGCACTGCCTCGCCGCGCGCCGGGAGTTCTTCTCATGGCCGAGCATGCTGCGGCGCAGCCTGGCTGCCGGCCCACAGCAACGCAACTTTTGGACGGTCAACCTCCTCCATCGTGTGGAGCTGGGCTTGCGGGACGGGCATCCATTGGGAGATCAAACGTGGACACGGCCATTACTCCGAGCGCAGTGACCAGCAGCCGGTACTTCATCGGCTTCGCCACCGCGGCGGACGACGCCGAACTGCGCCGGCTCCTCCGCGAGACGCCGATGCCGGGGCCGATCCAGATTTCGCTGGAGCGCGAACCCGACTTCTTCGCGGCAGCGCGACAAGAGGGCGGGCGGCATCACACCGTCGCCATTCGCGACCGACGGACTGGCCGTTTGGCGGCGCTGGGCAGCCGGTCTGTTCAGGAGGTGTTCATCGACGGCCAACCNNAAGACGAAGCCCCATTCGACATCACCACCATCGTCGCCGGGAATGAAGTCGCCCGGCGCCTTCTCGAAGCCGGCCTGCCGGGCCTGCCGCGCTATCAACCGCTCGAAGAGTTTGTGACATTCTTGCTGCCGGTGGGCCGCCAGTTCCTTGCCGGCAGGCGTGAGATGCATGTCGCAACCGGATCGGCGCCATTGCTGCCCGGCATCCTCTCGTGTCTGGAACGCTTCGGCCGCCGCCACCAGTTTGCACCGCATTGGACCGCCGCGAACATCCTCCAGCCGGAGCGGTTCTACGTCGCGCTTGACGGCAACCGCGTCGCCGGTTGTTTGGCACTGTGGGACCAACGGGCATTCAAGCAGGCGGTGGTTCGCGGCTACGATAGATCGTTGGCACGCTGGCGGCCATTGCTAAACCTGTTCGGTACACGCCTGCCGGCAGTCGGCCAGCCGCTGGCGCAGGCGTACCTCTCCCACGTCGGAGTCGACGGCGACGATCCCCGCGTGCTCGGCACCCTGTTGGCCGCGGCGATGGGCGACGCTCGACGGGCCGGACTGGATTACGCGACCATCGGGTTCGCCGCACGGCATCCGCTCAGCGAAGTTGTGCGCCGAGGTTATCGATGCCGCGAGTACGCGAGCATCCTCTACGCGGTTCATGGGGACAAGCCACAGGTGCTCGATGGCCGCATTCCGCATCCGGAGGTGGCGTTATTGTGACTGGCACCCTGTTACCGCGAACCGATCTCACTCGCTCCCAGCGGGCCGCCATGCTCGCCTTGATGCAGGAGCATTTCGCCGGCGTGACTGAGGAATTGTTCGACCGCGACCTCGCCGAGAAGAATTGGGTGATCCTGCTGGAGGACGATCGGGGGCAGTTGCGGGGGTTCTCCACGCAGTTGCTGTCCGCGATGCAGGTGAATGGCGCGCCGGTGCGCGTCGTGTTCTCCGGCGACACGATCGTCGATCGCGGCGCGTGGGGCAGCAATGCGCTGGCGCGCACATGGCTGGAGGCTGTGCGGACATGGCAGAGCGACGTGCCCTTGTACTGGCTGCTCATCACTTCGGGCTTCCGCACGTACCGGTTCCTGCCCGTGTTCTGGAAGGAATTCTGGCCGCGGCACGACTCACCGGCGCTGCCCGCCATACTTATCGCGATGGCCAGTGAACGATTCGGCCGCCGGTACGACCCGGCCGCCGGAATTGTGCGGCTCGCCGCGCCGCAGGTGCTGCGCAACGGCTTGGCGGAAATCCCGCCGAGCCGGCTCGGCAATCCACACGTGCAGTTCTTCGCGCGGGTCAACCCCGGCCACGCGCGTGGCGACGAACTTGCCTGCCTGTGTCCGTTGACGCGGGCGAACCAGACCCCGGCCGGTTGCAAACTGGCGGCATTGTGAATCCGCTCATCGGCAACTCGCTCTGGTTTGCGTGGTGCCTGCCTGAAGCGCTGGCATTCCGGCGCGCAACGCGGCGGGTGGCCGAGACGCAGCGGCGGGTGCTGCAAGAGATTCTGAAGCGCAGCCGGGAGTACGCAAAACTCCGGAGCATCCCGGAGTTTCAGGAGCGCGTGCCGTTGTCGGACGCACCGCTGGAAACCGTGGATCCCGTACTGCGGCGCGTGCCGACCAGTGGTACGACTGCGGCCACGAAATGGATTCCGTACACGGCCGCTCTACAGCGGGAGTTTGAACGCGGCATCGCGCCGTGGATTGTGGACTTGTTCCAGCACAACTTGGGCATGCTGGGCGGCCGATCATACTGGGCGCTTTCGCCGGTCGGGCAGACCGGCACTGAGTTTGAGGACGACACCGAATATGCAGGGCGCGCCCGCCGGTTGGTCGCATCCACACTCGCCGTGCCTGCCACGGTACGGCACATCGCCAGCATCGAGGAGTGGCGACGCGTAACGCTGCGGCATCTGGTGGAATGCCGGGATCTGACGTTCATCTCGGTGTGGAATCCGACGTTCTTGATGTTGCTGGTCGAGCCGTTGCGTCGCGAAGATCTGCCCGGATTGTGGCCGAATCTTCGCGTGATCAGTTGTTGGGCCGACGCGGCAGCAACCCAGCCGGCCGCGGAACTGGGGCGTCTGTTCCCGCAGGCGCGGATTCAGGCAAAAGGACTGATCGCAACGGAAGGGTTCGTCTCGCTTCCCCTGTGGGAGCGTGACGGGGCGGCATTGGCGATCCGCTCGCACTTCTTCGAGTTACTGGACGAGAACAGCCGCCCCCGGCTGGCGCACGAGTTGGCCGAGGGCGACCAGTACTCGGTCGTGCTGACGACCGGTGGAGGGTTGTACCGTTACCGCCTGCGCGACTGTGTGCGAGTGACCGGGTTTGAGGGCGAGTGTCCGCTCCTGCGGTTCGTCGGCAAGGAAGACAATGTGTCCGATCGCTTTGGCGAGAAGGTCAACGAGGCTCACGTTCGCGCCGCGCTGGAGGACACAAACGCAGAGTTCCTCATGGTGGCCTGCGAAGATCGTGCGTATACACTCTATGTCGAGGCTGCCGGCAAGTCCGACGCCGAACTCGCGGCGCTTGGCAGGAAGCTGGAGGCGGGATTGCGGGGAAATGTTCATTACCGCTATTGTCGCGACCTGGGCCAGCTCGCGCCGGTGCGGGTATTTCGCATCACGCGCTGCGGCCCGATCCGTTATCTCGCCGCACGGCACGCGCGCGGTGAGCGACTCGGGAACGTGAAGGCCATGCTGCTGCGACGCGACAGTGGGTGGGCCGAAGTCTTTGAGGGGGAATTGGTGACAGCGTGAGTGCGAGCGGTCCTGGATCGTTCGCAGCGCGATCGGCAGATCGCCAACTGGGCGGCCTACGCGGGCGGCGGCTCCGTGGATTCGGCGGCGGTAAAATAAACGCAGTCGGGATGGTGGAAGACCAGGGCGCTGACGCTGGCCTCGGGGTCCATCATCATGCCTTCGGTGAGCTGGACACCGATTTCCTCGGGACGGAGCAGCTTCCAGATGCCCTGCTGGTCGTCGAGGTTCGGGCAGGCGCCGTAGCCGAAACTGTAGCGCTTACCGCGATAGCGGGCGGTGAAGCGGTCGTGCATGGTGAGCGTGGGCGGGTCGGGGAAACCCCAATCTTCGCGGATACGGCGGTGCAGCCATTCGGCGCAGGCCTCGGCAGTTTCCAGGCCCAGCGCCTGGAGGGCGTGCGAGAAGAAATACTCGCCGCGCTCTTTGGCCCGCTCGGCGCGCTCGCGGATGCCGTCGCCCGCGGTGACCACGAAGATCGCGATGTGGTCGCGGCGGCCGTCGACGGGATCCAAAACGTAGTCGCTCAGCGAGAGGCCGTCGGGGCGCGGCTGGCGTCCGAAACGGAAGGTGTGCAGGGGTTCTGAGCCGCCGGGCGCGAACAGGTGAATGGAGTTGCCCTCGCGCTCGGCCTCGAAGAATTGCCAGACTGCGCGCACTTTGAGCGCCGCCTGCTGTTTGACTTGCTCGACGTGGTGGAACAACTCGAGAGCTTTCTCGTCTCGCTCGGCCAGCCGTTTCTCGAAATTGCCCTGGAAGCCGAGGTGCTTGCCGTAAAGCATGAAGGGATTGATGTAGCTCCAAACCTCGGCGAGTTGGGGCACGTCGCGCACCTGGCGTTCGAGCGCGGGCGCGAGAGGGATGGGAATGCCGGTGCGGACTTTCGAGCTACGCCGCTCGCTAAGAGGCACGGCGGGCGCAACCGGCGGCGGGCCAGACGCCTCCGCCTCGCGCCAGCGGTGGGCATCGAGGGCGGCTTCGCGGGTGGCCGGGTCCATGAGCTGGTTCAGCAGGCGGAGGCCGGTCATCGCGTCTTTGCAGTAACAGACGGCGGCGCCGTAAGCCGGGGCGATCCGGGTGCGCGCGAAACGCTCCGAGAGCGCGGCGCCGCCCACCAGCAGCGGGACGCCGATGCCCGCGTCCTTCAGATCGCCGGCGGTGATCACCATCTGCTGCGTGCTCTTCACCAGCAGGCCCGAGAGGCCGATGGCGTCGGGCGAGTGCTCGTGCCAGGCGCGGATCAACTCCTCGGGCGGCACCTTGATGCCCAGGTTGATCACCTGGTAGCCGTTGTTGGCGAAGATGATCTCGACCAGGTTCTTGCCGATGTCGTGAACGTCGCCCTTCACGGTGGCGAGCACGATTTTGCCGCGCGCGGCGGCATCGGCTTTGAGCATGTACCGCTCGAGGTGGGTGACGGCGGCCTTCATGGCCTCGGCAGATTGCAGCACCTCGGCGACGATCAGCTCGTTGTTACCAAACAGGCGGCCCACTTCGGCCATGCCGGCCATAAGAGGGCCGTTGATGATCTCGAGCGGGCTCGCGCCCTCTGTTCTTTTCAATTCAAGGTCGGCGATCAGGCCGTCTTTCGAGCCCTCGACGATGTAGTTGGCGAGCCGCTCATCCAGCGGGGGGGGGAGGCTCGCCTCCTTTTGCCTGGTCCCGACGGCGGCGCGGAAATGAGCCGCGATCGCCGCGAT
>PMEV01000152.1 GCA_003154855.1 Bryobacterales bacterium | reverse complement strand
GGGGAACCTAGTACAATGGGATTGATCTGCCGATCTTAGGGCGCGCGAGCACTTCTGGGCTTCTCTGTAGCGTCGATCAAGCCGGATAGTCCGCTCGCCCGCCAGGCGGGATGTTCTCAGGCGCCCGCTGTCAAAGGAGCAAGCCAAGCCCCATGCCGGTCCCAAACCCAAAGCCAAAACGCAACCCGAAGGCCCCGCGGCAACAGCTTCCGCTGCTGGAATCGCGGAGGCGTGCGGCCACCTGCGAGGAGGTGGCGCTGGGTTTCGACCCGGAGCAGGCGCGCATCGAGGCGCTGCGCTGTCTGAACTGCAAGGATCCGAAGTGTATCGAGGCCTGTCCGCTGCATATCGACATCAAGAGTTTCATCTCCCGGATGGCGGACGGCGACCTGGACGCCGCCTTCCAGAGGATCAGCGAAGACACGCCCTTCCCCGGCATCTGCGGGCGCGTCTGCCAGCATGAACTGTACTGCGAGAAAGCCTGCCTTCTGGGCGGCCCGAAGACCAAGCTGGAACCGGTGGCCATCGGGTCGCTGGAGCGCTTCCTGGCCGACTCCCAGAGGAAGTCGAGCGAGCGGCGTTTGCCGGCGGTGGCCCCGCCCAACGGGTTGAAAGTCGCGCTGGTGGGCAGCGGCCCGGCCTCGCTGATTGCGGCCTTCGACCTGGTCCGCAAGGGCTATAGGGTCACGGTTTTCGAGGCGCTGCACAAGCTGGGCGGAGTCCTGGCCTACGGAATCCCGCCTTTCCGGCTGCCCCGCGACATCATTAATGAGGAGATCGAGCGGCTGCGCGCGCTGGGCGTCGAGTTTCGCACCAACTTCAGCGTGGGCAAGACCGCCACGCTGGACGAACTGTTCGAGCAGGGCTACGCCGGAGTTTTTGTGGGGACCGGCGCCGGACTGCCGCACCTGATGGGGATACCGGGCGAGAACCTGGTGGGGGTGTACACCGCCAACGAGTTCCTCACCCGGATCAACCTCATGGAAGCGAACGATTTTCCGGCGCACGACACGCCGGTGCGGGTGGGCTCGCGCACGGTCGTCGTGGGGGGCGGCAACTCGGCCATGGATGCCGCGCGGTGGGCCAAGCGGCTGGGGAGCGAGAGCGTCATACAGTTCCGCCGGGGACGGGCGGAGTTGCGCGCGCGCCTGGAGGAGATCGAGCACGCCGAGGAGGAAGGGGTGCGTTTCGAGTTCCTGGCCGCGCCGCTGCGGCTGTTCGGCGACGAAAGCGGCGTATTGCGGGAGATGGAGTGCATCCGGATGCAACTGGGGGCGCCCGACGACTCGGGGCGGCCCTCGCCGGTGCCTATTCCGGGCTCGGAGTACCGCATGGCGGTGGACACGGTGGTGATGGCCATCGGCCAGAGCCCTAACCCAACCGTGCAGCGGGCCACCCCGCAGTTGCTTACCAAGCGCGGCAAGATCATCGTGGACGAGCGGGGGTTGACCAGCCTGCCCAACGTGTTCGCGGGCGGGGACGTGGTGCGTGGCGGCGCCACCGTCATCCTGGCCATGCGGGACGGGCGTATGGCCGCCGAAGCCATTGATCGCGCCCTGCGGGGCCAGACTCCGGCCGCGGCCGTCTCGGAAGGAAGCCGGGAAGCCGGCGCCGGCTACCGGGTACTGAGCAAGCGCCTGCTTACTCCCGAGATCGCGCACCTGGAGATCCTGGCGCCCGCGGTGGCCCGCCACTGGAAGCCCGGCCAGTTCATCATCCTGCGCCCCACCTCGTCGAGCGAACGCATTCCGCTGACCATCGTGGGCGGCGACCCGGAGCGGGGCAGCATTCAACTGGTGATCCAGGCCCTGGGAAAGACCTCGCGAGAGACCATATCGCTGGAGGTGGGCGATTGCATCGCCGACCTGCTAGGGCCGCTGGGCATGCCCGCCACCATCGAGAAAGTGGGTTTGGTTCTGTGCGTGGCCGGCGGCGTGGGCACGGCGGAACTGCTGCCCGTGGCCCGCGCGTTCCGCCAGGCCGGCAACCATGTGGTGGCCCTGTGCGGCGCCCGGTCGACGGCGCACATCATCCTCGACCAGGAGCTGCGCGCCGCGGCGGACGAGGTCCGCTGGGCCACCGACGACGGCTCGGGCTTCTTCCACGGCAACGTGGTGGAGCTGATGCGCGCCTGGAAGCGGGAGAGCGGAGCGACGCCCGGCGCCGCGCACGTCATCGGCCCTATTCCCATGATGCGCGCCGCGGCCGCGCTCACGCGCGAGTGGGGCGTGGCCACATTTGCCAGCCTCAACCCCATCATGGTGGATGGAACCGGGATGTGCGGCGGCTGCCGCGTCACGGTGGGAGGCAAGGTCCGCTTCGCCTGCGTCGACGGGCCGGAGTTCGACGCCCACCAGGTCGATTTCGACGAGCTCACGCGCCGCAATCGGGCCTACCTCTCCCAGGAGAAACAGGTGCTGGAGCAGCACCTGTGCCGCGTGGGCCTGGGCCAGTGAATTGGTGGTAACGTCGAAAATGGAGTTCCGTGCCCACCCCTGAGGCGAATCGCGAGAGGATATCGGCCGCCCGAAAGTCGGTGATCGCGGCGGTCGGACTGACCTCCTTCAAGATCCTGGTGGGGCTGGCCACGGGAAGTCTGGGTATTCTGGCCGAGGCCGCCCATTCGGGCCTGGATCTGGCAGCCGCCGTCATGACCTGGATGGCGGTGCGGATCTCGGGCAAGCCGGCCGATCGCGACCACCGCTACGGGCATGGCAAAGTCGAGAATCTCTCGGCGCTGGCGGAGACCCTTCTGTTGCTCATCACCTGCGTCTGGATCTTCTACCACGCTGTCTCGCGGCTGATCGGGCACCAGCTCGAGATCGAGGTGAATGTGTGGTCCTTCGCGGTGATGAGCACCTCGGTGGTGGTGGACTTCTCCCGCTCCCGCATGCTCTACCGCGTGGCCAGGAAGTACAACAGCCAGGCTTTGGAGGCCGATGCCATGCACTTCCGCACCGACATCTGGAGCTCGGCGGTGGTCATCCTGGGCCTGGTTTCGGTGAAGCTGAGCGAATGGGTGGCCGGATGGGGCGGTCTGCGATATGCGGATGCGGTGGCGGCCATGATCGTGGCGGTGATTGTGGTCCAGGTCAGCGTCAAGATGGGCGTACGTACGATCCTGGCGTTGCTGGACACCGCCCCGGCCGGGCTCGAGGAAACCATCACCGCGGCGGTGGTTGCGCTGCCGGGCGTCAACAACTGCCACAATGTCCGGCTGCGCTATTCCGGATCGCAGTTGTTCGTCGACATACACATTCTGGTGGACGGCAACCAGAGCCTGCGCGCGGCCCACGAGCTGACTGAGGAAATCGAGCGCGCCATCCAGAAACTGGTTCCCGACGCCGACGTCACCGTGCACCCCGAACCGGCGTAGGGCTGTGTTGGGCGGCGGGCGCGGAAGGGGCCGCGTCGGATCGTTTGTTCGGCACGTGAACAATGTGGCGCCCTGCGCCGCCCCTTTCGCTCCGATCGGGTGCTGTCCGGCGCCGCCAAGAATATTCCCGCGAATTGTGGCGGGAACATTGCACTCATGGTTGTAAGCGCAAGAAGGTGAAGGCCGCAGGGCTAGGGAATGACCGGAGCAGAGAGCCGTTCGCCGATTTTCGAGAAGCTCCGGGCAGCGGGTCCACGGCAAATCCGGATTGACTTTTTCGATAAATGTGCTTTAATGAAAAAAGGATCCGCACATTTTTTTCGGCGCCTCTTTCTGGGTCGATTGCGCGGGTCCATTGCTTCCTTCGCTGGTCAAGTTGGAGGCGAGTACCCCAATCATTATCATAGGGATGGAGGAGTCAATGCTGGCGCTGCAAAGGAAGGACGCGGCCATCGCGACGGAGAGTTTTGTCTTCGAACCCGTCGCTTACCCCCACCCGCATTCGGAATCCGAGGCATATCCAAAACCGGAGAAAGTCGTATCGGTGTTGACCGTAAGCCCCTTCGAAGACGACCACGTTTTTCTGGGGAACATCTTCAGCCACTCGAAGTGGCATATTTGCGGGGTCCGGTGCTGGCGCGATGCCGTCGAGCACCTCACCCAGCATCGCACTGCGGTCGTGATTTGCGAGAGGGACGTTCCCGACACCGACTGGAAGCAGGCGCTGACCCAGTTGGCGGAATTGGCGGATTCTCCCCTGCTGATCGTGACCTCGCGATGGGCGGACGATTACCTCTGGGCGGAAGTGCTGAACCTGGGTGGTTACGATGTGTTGATGAAACCGTTTGACCAGACCGAGGTGGTGCGAGTCATCAGCCTGGCCTGGTTGAACTGGAAGAACAACCACGATCGGGCGCGCAGGAATGACGCGCCCATGCTCGCTAACGCCGTTGGAATGTAGCGGTTGTCTTCCCCCGGGCCTCCGCGGGAAGATGAGAGAGTGAAACGCATCGGGGCGATTCTGTGCTGTGCCGCGCTGGCGGCGATTTCCGCTGCGGCCGAACTGCAAAAGGCAACGCTGGAAGCCTTCCAGGGCTACGTTCGGGCTACCGAGGCCCGTCTGGACGGGATGCGGAGCCCTGGCCACTTCCTATGGGCGGACCAATCGCCGGAGCGGCTGCGGCAGCTTCGCGAGGGGCAGATCCTCATTCAGCCTTGGAACGGCAAGGGCGACCAGGCGGTGCCCGGCGGCCTCATCCACGACTGGATGGGCGCCGTGTTCGTACCGGGCGCAACGCTCGAGCGCACACTCGGCTGGGTTCAGGATTACGATCGGCACAAAGAGTCGTACCGGCCGGAGGTCGTCGATTCCCGGGTTCTCAGCCACCACGGCAACGACTTCAGGATCTACATGCGCCTTCGCAAAAAGAAGGCGATTACCGTGGTCCTGGACACCGAACATGAGGTCCACTATTTCCCCGTGGACTCGAAGCGCTGGTACAGCCGGTCCTACAGCACACGCATCCAGGAGGTGGACGACCCGGGCACGCCGGAGGAGCGGCTGCTGCCGGCGGGAGACGATCACGGCTTCCTGTGGCGGCTTTACAGCTACTGGAGGTTCGAAGAGCGCGATGGCGGCGTCTACCTGGAGTGCCAGGCCCTCTCCCTGACCCGGGACGTGCCGACCGGCCTGGGTTGGCTGATCGAGCCCATCATCCGCCAACTGCCGCGGGAATCCCTGGCCAACACCCTGCGTTCGACCCGCGACGCCATCCTTCTTAAGGCGGCGCCCGCTCGCTGACGTCCCCGCCACCGCATTTCTGCCGGCTTTTTCCCGGTTTGGCTTCAATCCCAGCCTCGCGGCCTGCGATAATGGGAACGCTGGCTTTGCCGGCCCAGCGAAACAATGCCGTTCTCCATAGCGCACTTCACGTCCTGGCTGCCGAAACTGACGGCCAATGCGGCGATCGACATAGCGATCGTGGCCTTCCTGATCTACCAGTTGATCGCCGTGGTGCGCGGCACGCGTGCGGCCCACGTGCTGGCGGGTATCGGCGTGCTCCTGCTGGTCTACGCGTTCGCCGCATGGGCGGGTCTGGAGCTGCTGCGCTCGATTCTGTCCACCGTGGTTCCCTACACCGCCATCGCGCTGATCGTGCTGTTTCAAGCCGAGCTCCGCCGCACGCTGGCCCAAATCGGGCGGCGGCACTGGCTGGGCTTCGGGGGCCAGCTCCAGCGCCGCGACTCGACGGAAGACCTGCTGCTGGCCTTGAGCCGCTTGTCGCAGCAGCATGTGGGCGCACTGATCGTACTGGAACGCGACATGGGTTTGCGCACCTTCATCGAAAGCGGCGTGGCGCTCAACGCCAACCTCTCGCGCGACCTTCTGCTGTCGATCTTTCAGCCGGGAGGCGCATTGCACGACGGCGCCGTCATTGTGCACGGCGACCGCGTCGCCGCTGCCGCCTGCTTCCTCCCGCTCAGCATGAACCCCGTCATAGCGCGCAAGCTGGGGACCCGCCACCGTGCGGCCATCGGCATCACGGAGGACGCCGACTGCCTGGCCCTGGTGGCTTCCGAGGAAACCGGACGCATCTCGGTGGCCGCCTTCGGCGAACTCGAGACCGACGTCACGCTGGAGCGGGTTGAGGAGCGCATCGCCAAGCACTTCAGTAAGAAGCGCCGCGAGGAGCGTCCGGGCATCCTGGCCCACCCGCCGGCCACGGGATCGGCCGCCGGAGACTCGCAGCAGGATTCCGACTGGAAGCGGGCCGCGCCATGAAGCTCCACCCGGTATTCCAGAATCTGAGATGGAAGCTGCTGGCCCTGGCGATCGCGGTGGGGTTATGGGCGGCCTTCGTCAGTAGCCCCGAGCTGATTACTTTCGTCTCGGCGCCGCTGCAATACCAGAACATGCCACAGGATCTGGAGATGACCGCGGACGCCCCGGAGCGGGTGTACCTGGAGGTCCGCGGGCTCTCCGCCCGGCTGCGCAGTTTCGATCCGTCCCGCACCGCGGTGGTGTTGAATCTCGTCGCGGTGCAGCACGCCGGCGAGTACACTTTCACCGTGGATGGCAACCACGTCGACCTGCCGGTGGGGCTGCGGTTGGAGCGGGCGGTGCCGGGGCAGGTGCGGCTGCGCTTCGAGCACCGCGTCTCCGCGCAGGTTCCGGTCCGGGTGCGGCTCTCGGGCGTGCCACCGGAGGGCTACCGGGTCGCCCGCCAGCAGGTCCGCCCCCCTACCCTGACCATCGTCGGAGCCGAGACGCGCGTCAAGCGCGTCGAGTACGTGGAGACCGATCCCATCGATCTAGCGCGGGCCGGCAAGGAGACTCAGTTCCACGTGCATACGTTCCTTCCGGATCCACAGGTCCGCTTTGTTTCGCCGTCGGCAGTGGATGTGGTGGTGAGCCTGGAGAGAACCCGCTGATGGGGAAGCGGCTATTCGGCACGGATGGGGTGCGGGGAGTGGCCGGCGAATTCCCGCTGGACCCCCGGACGGTGCATGCACTGGGCGCGGCGCTGGCGGATGCCGCCGGCCGGATCGAGCCCTCCCCGGAAGTGGTGATGGGCATGGACACGCGCGAATCCGGCCCCTGGCTGGCCGCGCAGGTCGCGGGCGGTCTCTCAGAGCACGGCGCGCGCCCGCGATTCGCCGGAGTCACCACCACTCCCGGCGTCGCCTACCTCACCCGCACCGGCGCGTTCGTGGCCGGCGTGATGATCTCGGCCTCGCACAATCCTTACCGGGACAACGGCATCAAGATCTTCAGCCACTCCGGCTACAAACTTCCGGACGAGCAGGAACAGGCCATCGAGCGGGAGATCTTCGCGCTTCTGGAGGCCGGCGTGGAGCCCGCGCCGGTCCCGCTGGCAGCCGACCCGGGACTGGACCGGCATTACGTGAATCACCTGGCCTCCACGGTGCGGCACTCCTTGGCTGGCATGGAAATGGTGGTGGACTGCGGCAATGGCGCGGCTTCCGGGCTGGCTCCCGAGTTGTTCGAGCGCCTGGGCGCGCGGGTGGTTCCTCTGTGCTGCGCCCCCAACGGCCGCAACATCAACCTGGGCTGCGGCGCGCTTGACGTCAGCGGTCTGCGCGAGACCGTTCTGGCCCGGGGCGCGGACCTGGGCGTGGCCTTCGACGGCGATGCCGACCGCGCCATTTTTGTCTCCCGGTCGGGCGCCATCGTCAACGGCGACGGGGTCCTGCTGCTGGTGGCGCGCTCGCTGCATAACCAGGGGCGCCTCAGCGGGCCGGAGGGCTATCCCACCGTGGTGGGAACGGTGATGGCGAATCTGGGGCTGGAGCGGGCGTTGGGCGCGCAAGGTATACGGCTGTTGCGCATGCCGGTGGGCGACAAGTACGTGCTGGAAGAAATGGTGCGGCTGGGCGCGGCCCTGGGCGGAGAGCA
>PMEV01000087.1 GCA_003154855.1 Bryobacterales bacterium | reverse complement strand
ACGGCGATTTTGCGCGATTCGACGGCTTGCGATGGGTGAATCCTCTGAGCCCCTAGTTCGGCTCTTGGGTGGCGATCAACGTTCCTAATCCGCCGCCACGGGGCGGTTGGCGCGGCCGGTCTGCTCGAGCCAGTGGCGGAGCATGCCGGTGAAGTCGCGGGCCGCGGGCAGCGAGCGCAGCTCGTCCACGCGGAGCCGCATCTTGCGCCGCCAGTTGGGATACTCGGAGGTGGCGCCGGGCAAGTTCCGCCGCTCGGTTTCCTTGGTGAGGTCTGCCTGGTTCAAGGCGAGCCAAAGGCGGAATCCACGTGGCGGACTACCACGCCAACCTGATCTACAACGCCGGAGGGGGCACCGCGCGCCAGTTTCGCGAACTGGCCGCCGAGTTGAAAGCCCGCGTTCGGGAGCGCTTCGGCCTGGAACTCGAAGAGGAAGTGCAATATCTGGGATTCGGGCCGGCGGGGCGCCTGCACGAGCGCATCCACAGTTGACGTGGCGCCCAGCATTCGCTGTCTTCGATGTCCACCGTGGAAGACTCAGTTCACCAGGTCGGCGGACTGCGGGTCGATCGCGCGATTCGCCATCTTCACGAAAGCCGCGAGTGGGCAATCGTAGGTGGCATTGCGCACGCTGCACCCGGGGATGAACAGCGGGGCGATCGCCGGGGGCGCAGCCAGGGTCAAGGCGGTACTATTGCGCAACTGGTCCAGGCTCTGCGCGATGTATGCGGTCCGGACGATGTACTCTCCGGTGGTCTGCGATTGGCGGAGCTCGAACACCATGGCGCCGCCCGGAGCGCTATAGTTCTTCGGGTATCCGGGCACAAGCCAGCCGATCTGGAACAGGCCGGCGAGTCCGCTGACGTGGACATCGGAGGCGAACAACACGATCAACTTGGACGACGGAGTTCCTAGCGCGCCCGCTGTCGCGTTCCCGGTGGCGGCCTGCACCAAAGAGCGCGCCACGTGAGAGGCCAGATTGGAACTCTGCACTTTAGCCAGATACGGCGTGCGGTAGGCCAGATCGAGAGTCAGTGTGTCCAAGCGCAACGTCTCGCTCACACCGGCGGCGTTCAACAGGCCCCAAGCGACGTCTGCGCCGGGCATCCCTCCGGCGTACTCCATCATGAATGGATCGACGGCGGCCGCGATCGTCGAAAGACCCACGCTGGCGACCGCCCGCCCGGCCGTTATGGCGATCGGAAGCGTGGTGACGTCGAGCTTGCCTTCCGGAGTCGCGGGGACCGGAGTCTGGCTCGCCGGATAGCCGAACAGCACAGAGCGCGTGAGGGCTAGCTCCGGAGCGTAGGCCGAGGCCAGGGATTGAGGATCGCCGCCCAGCCGGCCCGTCACGGCCGCGACCGCCATCCGTCGATCGAGCAGCGCGAAGCCCGCGCCCACCGGATCGAACAGCGGGTCGCTGCTGCCCGGGTAGAGATAGACGTTGACACTGGCCCCCGGCAGCAGGCCCGCCGCGAATGCCTGCGCGGTGGGTTTGGTGGTCACCTCGGCCACGTTGGCCCGGATGTAGACCAAGGCGGCATCGCCCGTGTCGTTTCCGGTCAGCAGTCCCTCTTGGGTGAGCCACAGACGGTAGTAACCGCCCAGGATCGTCTCAACCGCGGCGCCGTGGCTGGTCACCAGGCCAGGATCGATGCCGAACGCCGGGAATGGCAACACGGAAAAGTTGTCGAGTGTGCTGTTGGCCACGGCGGGAGATCGTACGCCATGACGGCTGAAGACGACCGCGAACTTGAGTTGCGTCTCATCGACGGGCTGAGCCGTGAGCCAGGGAGCGCAGGAAAGAGCGAACAAGGCGAGGGCGAGCGATTTGGTATTCATACTTCATCAAGTCAGTGCCCCACGCCGGTCTGTTTTCTCATGGCCCCCGAGAATCGGCGCGGGTTCCGCGATCGTTTCGCGCTCACCGCTTGGCAGTTCCCAAGGAACGTCGTCGCTCGACCGAGGGATGAATAGAAGGCCGCATCCTCGGCCAACCGCAGCAGCGTGTCGCGAAGCGGCATCGGCGCCAGCGCGCACGTGTCAATGACGGCGCTGTGCCGATTCTAATGGACCTGTGCTCATGGTGGTTCGAATCCATCCCGGGAAGCCAATGCGTTTCGACGATTTCCGAACAGCCCTTCGACGACTTCGCCCCTGGATGGACTCAAGCTTCCGGCCCGCGGCGATTGACGCAACGGAATTGCCGTCCAGTGCAGCGCCTTGTTGGGCGCTACACAACCTAACCAACCCGCCGCCGTCCGCCGAGCGACTCCGCGATCCGCGTGGCAGCAACATGAACTCGTGCGTCCGAAACACTTCTCACATCGGGTTGCCGCTGCAGCCGTAGCTTCCTTCCAGGATACCTACGAGGCCTTGGCATCCCGATCCACAGGAGAAGTAAGGCAAACAGCTACAGCCGCGCGTCGGACTTGGCTCTCCCGAACTGGCCAGCACTTGTGGGTCCAGGATCTGCTCGCAGATCACCGCACCTGGCTCCTTGCTTAGACGTTCGGCCAATTCCGGGTCTTCTTGAGACCTATCCTTGATCTCACGTGCCTTAACGACCATTTCTGGTTCACTCAACATTCCATTCCTCCCATTATGTCTAGGTTGTGATGCTAGCCGTCTCGCATCTGCTAGCGAATTCGACCAATCGACTTCTGGCGCTTTCCAGTAGGACACCGCAGAAGTCCTCGTTGAACGCTTTTAGATCGTGATAAATGCCGAACGCAAACGCCCGACATCCCCCACTGCAGAGCAGTGCCCACGGACATTGGCCGCATGTCCGGACATCGAGTATCGATAACTCCGCCAGCTGTTTAATCAAGTCTGAACTGTTACGAATATCCTGGATGCTCGAATCGTACCAATTGCCGCAGACCAAATCGGGATCGTGTAAGGCCTGACAAGGAAATACATCGCCGTGGCTATCGACGGACACGATCCGTTTGCCAAGCCCGCATGAAACATGGGGGCCGATTTGGATGGGCGGTCTCTCGGACATGGGGTAGTACCGGCTAAAGTTGGCGGAGAAAGCCCCAAGCGCTTGTAGAATATCCTCCAACTCCGGCGTGAAAGATCTATTGATGGAACCGTCCGGGGCGCGAAAAGGAAGGCACAATGTTGGTGTGTACAGAAAGCAACCAAGCTCCTCCCGGACAAACCGGGGCAGGTCGGCAAAGCCTTCAAGGTTGTGTTGGGCAAGGACCGGCTTGACGATAATCGCACGATGTCCAGCCTGCCGGAGCGCACGGACTCCTTCCACGACCTTGCGGAAGCTTCCTTTTCCTCGTCCGAAGTCGTGCTTTTCCTCAACCGACGAATCGAGACTGATGTTGACTCTGTCGAAGCATTCGACCAACTGACGCGCCAAGTCGCTTGAGAGTAGTGTGCCGTTTGTTAGAAGAGTGGTCTTTATGCCCAACTGCCGGATATGCCGGGCCAGTTTCACAACCCATCCGCACAATAGTGGCTCACCGCCCGTGATAACGATCTCCAGTACGCCCATCGTGTGAATCTCTTCTACTAGCCGGTACCAATCGTCCTCGCTCATCGGGCGCCTTTGTCGCTTCTGCGATCTTTGCCGATTCCAGGCGTTATAGCAGTAGTGGCACTTCAGATTGCATCGATCTGTGACCTCCAGATAAACCTTCTGCAGATTCGGTGGGTCAATCGCGCTTCTCCAATCCACGGCCGGCGCGAAGCCATCGACCTGCAAGATACCGGCTTTTACCTGGCTCGAGATGAACTGGCTCAACCGTGTCCCGATCTCATCCCCGCCATGATTGCCCACGTACTTCGCAAACCATTCCCCCAGCACTTGTTCATTTCGAAAAGATTCAAGTATGCGACGACCGTCGGCATTCACCTTGACCCATCGATGGTTGCATGGCGAAAAGAAAATGCTATGCGGAGGGGCGTCAATGATCTGAACTTGGGGATACATCCGAATACGCGTGCAATCCCCTAGGTTGCCTTCAGAATCTGTCATTCGCTGCCTTCGTTGGGCACTGTGTTTCATTACCAATCCGTCGCTTCGGCTTGCGGGCCCTCAGGACTCCCTCGACGCCGTCCAGCGGCTGTTCCAGCGCGGCCTTGTAAAGGAACAGCAAAGCCAGAACCTGGTTCTCCGCGGAGGCGGCCACGTTTGCGCCGGCTGCCAAGTGCGTCGGGAAACGGTTGACGTCCGTCTCGGCCATTTCGCGCGGGTGCGTGCCGTTGTGAAACGCGAGGAAGCGGCGAGTCGGGTGGAGGTAGGCCTCCTCGGTACGGCGGCTGTAGCGTCGGGTGCGCAGGGCTTCTACTACACAGTCGTGGAGCCTCGCTGTTGGCTGACCGGAAAATAGCCCCAGTGGGGAGCGACGGTTTCCAGTGGGGTTGCTCATGACACCCGGAGCCAAGAAACGCCTGGCACCTGGAAGATGAAGATAGCACAGCCAAGAAGCCGGGCGCATCGAGTCGCCACCCAAGCAAGAGCACAGAACTTCGCCCAGACGCCTTTACGGGTCGGGTTGCTAACGCCCGAATCGTCGCCCGCTTTTCGGAAGTTGGCCGACAGCGGGCCGAGAGGCGCCTCCGGAAGGAACGCACGCTCGCAAGGACTTCTTGTGGCCTGCGTAGCCCCTGAAGATAAAGCTTTTGGCTTCTGGCTCGCTGTTCAAGTTTGGAGCGCCGGAGTTCTAAAGTTGTCCAGGGTGGGGAGCCGATTCCTGGGCGCCCAGGAACGCTGCTTTTCAACTTCGGCGTTCTCTGTTGACGGCGCCGCTCACGCCCCGCCGATCGTCGTTCGTCAAGCGTCGTCCACCGAACACCTTGACTGGCGCCCGCAGTCGCGTATAAGTTTTTATACATGCCGGTTGTACGGACGATGAAAAACAGATCCGTTGGGTAGGGTCTGCCTACGACGATTTGCCGGCATTCCCGAAAGACGCCCGGAAGGAAGCGGGCTTCCAGTTGGGGAAGGTCCAGGCCGGGCTTGAGCCGGCCGACTGGAAGCCGTTCGACGATGTGGGTAGCGGTACACGAGAGATTCGCATCCGGGACGCGAGCGGCATCTACCGTGTGATGTACGTCGCCAAGTTCGCGGAAGCCATCTACGTACCCATTGCCGCGGCGCGCTATCGCGCCATAGTCGGCGCGGGGAAGGAAAGAAAATGAAGATCGACACCGAAATCCGCCATGTGACAAAGCCGGGGGCGAACCTCTTCCTGGAACTGGGTTTCGCGCCGGACGAGGCCAAACGTCTACAGGCCGCGTCTCGCAAACAGATCGACGACACGCGACTGCTGAAGCGGCAGCTAATGGAAGAGCTGTCTGTCTGGATTGCGAAACATCGCTTAAAGCAGGCCGAGGCCGCCGAGATTCTGATGGTCTCGCGCCCGCGCGTGTCCGATGTGGTGAACAAGAAGACGGCCAAGTTCAGTATCGATACGCTCGTGGAAATGCTCAGCCGTGTCGGTAAGTCGGTCAAGCTGGCAATCGGCTGACCAGTTGATGCTCCGGTGAGGGGAATGAAGGGCGGTATTGGCGACAGCGGCAGCGCGGGCGCGAAACTTCGGGATGCAGGCTACTCTACCGCCACGGGGCGGTTGGCGCGNNGCGCCGCCAGTTGGGATACTCCGCGGTGGTGCCGGGCAGGTTTTGCTGCTCGGTTTCCTTGGTGAGATCTTCCTGGTTCAAGGCGAGCAGCGCCGAGGGCGTCGAGGCCAGCCAGCCCACCAGCGCGTTGTGCAGCTCCCCGGTCAACTCCGGGATATCCGCGGCCCGGCGCGGGCTCCACTCGGGGAGCAGCCCCACAACGAAGAGCGCATCGAGCAGCTTCTGCTTCTCCCGTTCGCGCTCCGCCAATTGCCAGCGGTAACCGGCTTCGTCGCGCAGCCGGCCGGCGTCGTGGCGGGCCTGCACGTCGCGGGCCGTCCAGAAGCCGGCCAGCGTGGGCAGATCGTGCGTGGTCGCGGAGACCAGCGCCTGCTCGGGGTATTCCTTAGGCAACCGGAAGTCGCCGCGCTCGTTCTTCTCGAACCACAGGACCCGGCAGCCGTACAGCCCGAAGCGGTTTAGCGCCTCGCGCATCTCGGAAGTGACGGTGCCCAGGTCTTCGCCCACGATCGCCACCCTCTGCCGCACGCTTTCCAGGGCCAGGATGTGCAGCAGCTCCTCGCTGCGGTCCCGGACGTAGGCGCCTTCGGTGGCGTCCATGCCTTCCGGAATCCAGTACAGGCGGAAGAAGCGCATCACGTGATCGATGCGCAGCGCTCCACCGTGCCGGCAATTGGCGCGGATCGATTCCGCGAAGAGCCGGTAGCCGGTCTCGCGGTGGTGCTCGGCGTTGGGCGGAGGGAAGCTCCAGTCCTGGCCCTTGGGCGAGAAGCCGTCCGGCGGCGCGCCCACGCGGCAACCGGAGACGTAGAANNGAGAGCCCTTTGCGCCGGGAGTGCGCCTGGGCGGCCTCGAGTTGCAGCTCGATCTGCCACTGCAGGTACTTGTGGAACAGGACCGCGCGCCAGTGCTTCTCGCAAAACTGGCGCGTGGCCGCCGAATCCGGGTCCCGAAACTCGACCGGCCAGTCCGGCCAGACCCAGCAGGCCGTGTCGCGGACGTGAAGCCATTCGTCAAGCGCGCACCAGGTGGCGTAACGGTCGAGCAATTCGCCCTCCTGCTCGACGTAGGCGCGGAATTCGGCGGCGCGCGGCGACCCGGCGCGGTATTCCCGCAGAAAAGCCGTGAACGCGAGTTTCAGCGCCCGCAGCTTGAGGGCGTACACGCGCTCGTATTCCACCAGCTCCGCCTCCCGCAGCGCTTCCAACTCGGCTTGGACTTCCGGCCGGCCGAGCAGCGCCCGGGCGCGCGGAGAATTCCGGAAATCCTGGACCGCCTCCACATCCAGATAGATAGGGTTCTTGAAGAACGTCGAACTGGGCAGGTAGGGGCTTATGTTGAACGGCTGGCGGTTGGGGATGGCGTGCAAGGGGTTCAGGCCGATGAAGCCTGCCTCCACGTCGTCGGCGAGCCAATCGATGACCGCGTGCAGGTCGGTGAGATCGCCGCAGCCCCAGTTCCTGGCGGAACGCAGTCCATAGAGCGCGATCGACAGGCCGCCCGCGCGCCCGCCGTTACGGATGACCGGGGGAACCCAAGCGCGGTCGGGGCAGAGGATGAGGCGCATGGCCGCGTGCCAGCCGCCTTCCGCGAGCCGGACCTCGACGTCGTGGTAGCCGCGTGGAGCGGAGGGCGCGAACGGCACTTCCTTGCGCACGAAGGAGACGCCGCGCAGGTCGGCCCGGCCGGAGCTGGCCAGCTCGGCGAGCTTGATCGAACGCCGCTCCACTTCCCCGCCTTCCCAACGGATCACTAGCTGCGCCGAGCCGCCGGCCAAGGGGAGCGGAACGTGCAGCGGAAAGCTTCGGGCGCTTTCGCCCAGCACCGCGACCGGCGGCAACAGGCGGTTCCACTCGCTCCACAGCCGGTCCTCGACGGAGCGGTCGAGTTCCTCCCGGCTCCCCACCGCGACGCCCAGCGCGCTCAGGATCGCCTTCTTCGTTTCGGGCGAGGTGACGTGCTGCCCGCCCCAGGTGTCGCCGTATCCAGGCTCGATGCCCCAGGCCCGCGCGGCGCGATCCAGCGCCTGGAGGTAGTTCTCGGAGGGTTGAACGGTCCCGGTGGTCATTAAGCCCAGTGCCTTCTTCCGATTTTAGCTTGATCCTCCGGCGCGCGTTCGCAGCCGCTAAGGGGCATATCGGCCCGGCCCGATTCCGTGGGAAGATAATTGGTATGGAGCCTGAAAGCAGCGCGGGAGCCGCCGGCTGGGAGGCGGAGTTCTTCGAGCGCGTCGATCGGGACGACTACCGCTATCTGGGCGATGCGGTGCTGACCACCACGCTGGACCGGGCCGTGAACTGGGCGCGCAAGAACTCCATCTGGCCCATGACCTTCGGCCTGGCCTGCTGCGCCATCGAGATGATGTCCATGGGCGCCTCCCGCTTCGACATCGCGCGCTTCGGCGCCGAGGTGTTTCGCGGGTCGCCGCGGCAATCCGACCTGATGATCATCGCGGGCCGGGTGTCCAACAAGATGGCGCCCATCATCCGCCAGCTTTACCAGCAGATGCCCGAGCCGAAGTGGGTCATCTCAATGGGGGCCTGCGCCACCTCCACTGGCGTGTTCAACAATTACGCCCTGATCCCCGTGAACCAGGTCGTCCCGGTGGATGTCTACGTTCCCGGATGCCCGCCCCGCCCCGAGCAACTCATTTACGCCCTCATGCTGCTCCAGGAGAAGATCCAGAAGCAGCCTGGCTCGGCCCGGCAGGCGCTCAACCTGGGCTGACCCGCCGAAGAAATCCTCAATTCCCGGCCCGCCGGACGATATGCAAGATGATAGGGGGAATTGCATTCGTCCTAGGGAGGGAATATGACCGGCATCGATGCAGTACACGCGGTTGGGCAACCGGTGGCTGGCGTGGCGGTGGCCGCGCCGCCGGAGAAAGCCGCCGAGATGAAACAGGTCATCCAGGCCGTGAAGGCGATCAACGCCACGGGAATGATGGGGCAGGACAGCGAGCTGACGTTCGCCATGGACGCGCAGACTCACCGGCCGGTGGTCCGCATTGTGGACAAGAAGACGAATCAGGTGATCGAGCAGCTTCCACCCGAGGCCGTGCTGGCCATGGCCGCGGATCTGGACAGGCCGGGCCAGCTTGGGTAGTGGCTTCTCTGCCGCCCACGATGCGCCCGGCCACTGCTCTCGATCGCACGCCGCTCTCGAGCGCGAAGCTGGAAGTCTGCCCGGTATCCTCCCTGGGCTGGCCTGGCGGAGACTCCCTACTCCCAGCCGCCGGTTTCCGAGCGCACGCCTGAGAGCGAACGGGCTTTCCCGGAACGGGGCGCCTCGGGAGCTTGGACGGTTGCGGCACCTCGACGGATTGGCGACTTGCTCACTTGCATCGATTCTTGGCTGCCGACGAGTTGCCGGGAACGGTCACGTTCCGGTGACGGGACCTCCCGGGTGGGGACAGAAGTTCAGGACGTGTTTCCTGTCGCAGACTCACCCCGAACGCTACGACTTACTGATTCTGTGTTCCTCCCGGCACCGAGGTTCCTGTGACTGCCACCGCTCCTCGGCCCGTATTGGTTCTTGATGGGCCGGCTTGGGCAGCCCGCTGGTCTCCCAGACGTTCCCGAGGTAGTCTGTAATGGGATAGAGTGGAGAGGTTCCAAATGGGAGCAATACGGCCAGAGATCCTAGTATGGGCAAGGGAGACGGCCGGATTGTCCCTTGAAGACGCGGCCCGCGCCATTGACCTGAAGGCGGCACGCGGGCAAAGCGGGGCGGAACGGCTGGAAGCGCTGGAGGCCGGAGAGGAAGAGCCCCCGCGAAGTCTGCTCGTCAGGATGGCGCAGGCGTACCGGCGTCCGCTTCTGGTCTTCTACCTGAGCCAGCCGCCGAAAACGGGCGACCGGGGGCAGGATTTTCGGACACTGCCGGGCCCTGAACGCTACAGTGCGGAGCTGGACGCTCTGATCAGGGATATCCATGGGCGGCAGAGGCTCGTAAGATCGATGCTGGAGGACGCCGAATCGGAGCCGCTTGGCTTCGTCGGCTCGGCTACTGCCGACATTCCCGTTCCCGTGCTGGCGAAGCGCATTGCTGAGCATGTGCGGTTGCGCCTCCCAGAATTCCGTGCCGCGGAGACGCATGACGACGCCTTCCGCTATCTGCGAAGCAAGATCGAAGGCACCGGGGTCTTTGTCCTTCTGCTGGGCAACCTCGGGAGTCACCACACGAACATTCCGGTCGAGGTTTTCCGGGGCTTTGCCATCTCGGACCGTATCGCGCCGCTCATCGTCATCAACGATCAGGACGCGCGCGCTGCATGGACCTTTACTGCCCTGCATGAGCTTGCTCATCTGTGGCTCGGCGACACGGGGATCAGCGGTACTGATACAGGCCTCAGGGTCGAACAATACTGTAATGATGTCGCCGGAGAAATTCTTGTGCCCACCTCCGAACTCGCGGCATTTCCCAGAGGGTTGGCACTTCAAAAGGCGATCGCGGAAGTCTCCGAATTCGCGGAACAGCACAATGTCAGCAAGGCGATGGTGAGCTACAGGCTGTTGCGCGCCGGCATCATCCGCAAGCCGATGTGGTCGGAGCTGAGCGCTCATTTCCATAAGGAATGGCTGGCGTTCAAGGAGCGTCAGGCGGACAAGGCGCGTGCGGCGGAGGGTGGTCCGAGCTATTACGTCGTTCGCCGACATCGCATGGGACAAGCGCTGCTGGGTCTTGTAAGGCGATCTCTCGACGAAGGGAATATCACATACACGAAGGCTAGTCGGGTGCTGGGCGTCAAGCCGAGAAATGTAGAGCCTTTGCTGT
>PMEV01000298.1 GCA_003154855.1 Bryobacterales bacterium | reverse complement strand
TGCCGGTCACCGGGAAGGCGATCTCGGTGGCGTTGAGGACGGGCTGGGTGGCGATGGTGGAGAGGTCGTCGCGGTACAGGCTGATGTCCAGGTAGCCGACCGGAATGGCCAGGTTTTCGAGCGCCTTGATCTTGGCGGCCAGCCGCTGGGCCATCGGAACGCCGCGGCGGCGAATGCCGATGAAAGCCAGGCGATCCAGGTCCTCGCACTTCTCGAGGACTTCGTGCGCCAGGCGGACCAGCGTGCGGTCGATCTCGGAAGCGCTCATCAACTGCGCTTTCTCGCGGGTTTGGATCATGGTGGTCTTTTTCCGCTCCAGATTAGCACGAAACCCGCCGCGACGGGTCGCGGCGGGTTAGTTGTAATCGCTTGGTCAAGGCTGGAGTGACGCGACCGTGATACGAAGCCCCGGTTCAGAAGAAACACTCCAAATGATCGGTACGTCCGTTGGTCCAGCAGCTACGCGGCCGCAGGCTCAACTACCGTGTTCCGCGACGCCGCAGCAAACCAAGGCCCAGCAAGCCCGTTCCGATCAGCACCATGGAGACCGGCTCGGGAACACCAGAAGGAGGAGGAAGGCCGGCCTGGGCGTAGACCAGCGTATCGATGCCGTTTCCACCCGTGTCCGTCACATTGCCGTTGGTGCTGAGTTGCTGGTAAAAATAGCCGCCAGAGGATGCGGTATAGAAGGAGATCTGATACACGTCGCCGATAGTCGTGGGAATGACTTGGTCGATCGCATCATACGCCTGAACCGCGCCGTCGCAGTATTCGAAGCTCCCAGCGTATATGGCCACGTCACCCTGACAAGATCCACTGGCGATAAAACCGCCGTCGATAGCCCCGTACACATTATCGTAGTCCCAGGGTGCGTAAGCACCGGTCTCGAAGCCGCCATTCACGATCAGGTTCCCGGCGGGCGTCGTCACGTCGACAACCGACACGTCATCGATGGCTGTCCAGGCCGGATCGTTGCGGAGCGCGAATGTGATATCTGTGAACGCGACTCCGGCGGTGAAGTCCACCGTGTACTGTGTGAACGTGCCGCTGATCGGTTGGCCGGCGAGGTCGAGAATCGCTCCGACGGGCGGTCCGAGGTTACTTGGGTCGGCGATGGCCGAACCCAAGCAAACAATGGCGCAAAGTGCAAGTCGAACGCATAAAGAATAGCGTCTCATCCGTGTGTCTCCTCTTTTCAGGTAAAGCTTCGGTTCTGGCTACTTGATGTTTTAGTATACACATGATGGGTGGGTTGAAGCATGCTTTTTAAGGGCCCATCGTGCCGATTTAGTACTAGTACTGTGGTACTGGATTGCAGACGGACTATACCTGGCCGGCTGGGTGAGATGAGCCGCCCACTTTTCGACCGTAATCCGTACGCTGGGGTGGCGTGGTTCGGCCGATCTCGGAAGCGCTCAGCAACTGCGCTTTCTCGCGGGTTTGGATCATGGCGGTCTTTTTCCGCTCCGGATTGGCACAAGCGGGCGTGCGCCGCGCCGGACCGGTCGCGAGAGTTTCGCAGGTCGCTCGAGATCGTCAGGAGTGTTTGTAAACCTGACCTCGGGTGTCCACTGTGAGCACGTGGAGGACCTTCGCATCGGGGCCCGCGCTGAACAGGATGCGCCAGCCGCCAACGCGGGACCTGCGGACCCCGGCGCGTTCGGTGAGCGGAGTCGAGAGACGAAGATCGAACGGGTTTTCCGCGAGTTGCACGAAGCGAACGCGAAGCCGCCGCTCGGCCGGACGACGGCAGGTCACAGGCCGCGTTCGCGCTCGTATTGGTCGAGGGGCTTGACGCGCCCCCCCGAGACGTCGGCGAGCCCACGGTCCAGCGAAGCCAGCGCCGCGGCATCGAGCGGAGGGCCGTCGGCGTCGGAAGCGTCGCGGAGATCTTCCAACCAGGCCCGAGCCAGTTCCGCCTGGTCGTCCGCGAGTTGGTCGGCGAGTTGGTGGAGCGCCGTTCTGCTCGTCATGACCGCACCTCCTCCTTTCATCATAGGTCCGGCGGGCAAGAGCACCTTGCGTTCGTCGGCGCTTTTGCGCAGTCTGTCCGATTTGTGCCGCGTTCGTCGGGAAGAGCGTGCGTTTGCGGACGCCCGGCCGCATACTGGGTTTCGACACAACCACCAAGGAGACCGACATGCGAAGCATTGCAATCATCGGCTGGCTGGCGCTGGCAAGCGCTTTCGGCCAAACCGCGCGTACCGAAGGCCGCGACTGGACGCTGCCTTCCAACCTCACCGTCAAGCAGACGGGGCCGCAAACCTGGCGCTTCACCTGCGACTACTACAATCTCGACACCAAGGGCCATCTCTTGAAGCGCGATCGGTACTCCGCGCTCTACACGCGCGGTCTGGCCGGGGACACCGTGCGTTGGAACGACGTCACCCTCGCCAGCAACACGGACGGGAGCGAAAAGTTCCCGCCGGCGCAGAAACGGGAGTTCATGGAGGGCTTCAGTTATCCCCAAGAAAGTTACAAGGAGGCATTGAAGGCGGACTTCTTCCGCGGCTTTCCCGCCATGGCGATGCAGGAGCGCAACTTCGTTTGGGACACCTTGATGATCGAGTCCTTTGGGCAGTTAGAGCTGGAGCACCTGAAGCTGAACGCTCCCTACCATGTCCCGGACTCCGCGGATGTCGAGATGCAGGGCCTGGGCTCGTTTCACCACAAGGACCTGCAACTGATCTGGACCGGCATCTCGAAACGCAACGGGCAGGAGTGCGCCGTGGTGGACTACCAGGCGTTCTTCAACCAGGTCGCGTTCTCGAACCCGGTCTTGAGCCTGATCGGGCGAAGCCACTACTGGGGCCAGATCTGGGTGTCGCTGGCGACCAAGCGCATCGAATACGCCACGCTGTACGAGGACGTGCTGGGCGAGTTGAAGGTGCAGAGTCTGGAGAAACCGATGACCGTCAACGTCTTTCGCATCGGCACGTTCGAGCCCGTGGGAAAGTGACATGTGATATTCTCGGTTCCGCCGAAGCTCGGTTTGACCTATGAGGAAAGTGCGATCCAGCCTGTGGGCGGTGCTGCTCGCGCCGGGCGTGGCCTCGCTGTTTGCGGTCGCGCTGTTCACCCCCAATTGGCATGAGGCCACGGCTCTGCGGAGCTTCGTGATGTCGCTGGTCTACGCGTACTCGATTGGAGTGCCCGTCGGCTTCGCGCTGCCGGTCGTCGTGCGCCGTGCGGGCAGGAGCCCCGCCAGGCTGGCTCTGGCCATCGCCGCGGTCATGCTCCCGCTGATCGGGATCGGTTGCCTGGCCGCGGGCGCCATACTGGCCGCCGCCGGCCTCATCCACGCCGGGCAGTTCTGGCCCGTGTATGCCTTCACGGTCCGCACTGCGGCGATCCTGGGGATGTTGATCTCCGCGGTGGTTTATTTCTTCGAATTGCTGGCGGCGCAGTTGCAGGAGACGCGGCTGCGGTTGCAGGAGCGGGAACTCGAGCAGGAGCGCGAGCGCAAGCTGGCGCTGGAGGCGAGGCTGGCGTCGCTCGAATCGCGCATCCACCCGCATTTTCTCTTCAACACGCTGAACTCGATCAGCGCGCTCATTCCCGTCGATGCGGAGCGTGCCGAAGAGATGCTGGGCCGGCTGGCCGCCCTGTTGCGCAGCTCGCTCGACTCCACCCGGAAACCGCTCATTTCTTTGGCGACGGAATTGGGCCTGGTCAAGAACTACCTGGACATAGAGAAGGCGCGGTTCGGTGCCCGGCTGCGGTTCCGCTTCGCCGCGCCTCCGGAAACCGTGGAGTTGATGGTCCCGCCGCTGGCCGTGCAGTGCCTGGTGGAGAATGCGGTCAAGCACGGAATCGCGACCGAGGTGAACGGGGGCGAGATCGAAGTGGCGGCGCGGCTGGAGGCGGCCGGACTGCGCATCGAGGTGCGGGACAGCGGGCCGGGCTTCGACCTGGCCGGCGTGATCCCCGGCCATGGCCTCGAGAACCTGGTGGCGCGGCTCGAGACGCTGTTCGGTAGCGAGGCCCGTCTGGAAGTGGCGCGGCGCGATGGCTGGTGCGTGGTGGCGATGCTGGTCCCGGCCACACGGGCGGAAGCGGTGGCATCGTGAATCTGCGCGCCTACATCGTCGACGACGAGCCACTGGCCGTCGAGCGCCTCACGCGGTTGCTCGCCAAGACCAATCGCGTCGAGATTGCCGGCGCCGCCACCAACCCGCTGGCGGCTCTGGAATCCCTGCGAGAGCGGCCGGTCGAGGTGCTGTTTCTGGACATACAGATGCCCGGACTGAGCGGGTTCGAGCTGCTGGCCCGCCTGCCCTCGCAGCCCCTGGTGATCTTCACCACGGCTTACGATCAATACGCGCTCAAAGCCTTCGAGGTGAACTCGGTCGATTACCTGCTGAAGCCGATTGACCCGGAGCAGCTCGAGCGCGCGTTGAACAAAGCCGAGCGGCTGGGGGCAGGCCTCGCGGCCGCCACCGACTTCCGCGCGGCCTTCGAGCGGATCGAGGCGGCCTTGCGGCAACGGGCGCCGGAGTACCCGGAGCGGATCGCGGCCCGCATCGGCGAGCGCGTCTGTTTCATCGATCTGGCGCGCGTGACGCATTTCCACGCCGGAGACAAGCTCACATACGCGGTGGCCGACGGGAAGGCGTACTCGGTGGACCACAGCATCTCGGGTCTCGCGGAGCGCCTCGATCCGAAGCGCTTCCTGCGCATCCACCGCGCGACGCTGGTCAATGCCGATTGGGTGAAGGAAATCGCTCCCACATTCGCGGGCGGCCTGGTGGTGCGGCTCAAAGACCAGAAGCGGACCGAGCTCATGGTGGCCCGTAATCGCGCCCGCGAAGTGAAGGCCCGGCTGGGCATCTGAACCGCGGCGGCACTTCGCCAGTCTGGTGCGAGCCCCAGTTCGGGCTAACCGGCAGCCGGCGCCACAGCTCGATCCAGGCCCGTAGTTGCTGGACCAGCCGCTCGACCCGCAACTGCAGTTGCCGGGCGCAGTAGATCAGCGTGCCCGTTGAGAAGAATATCTGGACGAACAAGAACCCTGCCACGGCAGCTTGCGGACAGCGGTCTGTCCGCGAGTTATCCGTCTCTTCGATGAATCGGTTCCCGTTCCAAAAATCTAGTGCCGAACTCGCGGGCAGCCGCAGAAGCCGGAACTCGGCGATGGCCACGCCTTCCCTGCATTTCGCATCCGTTCTCCAAGGCGTTCAGGACGACCCTTCGCCGCCTGCCAGCGCCGCACACACTGCCGCCCCCATGTGCGAGAGCGCGTGTACAGCCGAGCTAATCGGACGGATTGACACCGAAATCGAATATGTCGACCGCCCCCGGAGCCATGGCTCCCGCCATCGGCATCGGGGCAGCCACCATTGGCGTTGTCGGCGGGCCTATGAAGCAGTACTCGCCCGGCTTGAGCGCTTCCGAAAGCGTCACGCGATACGCGCCGGTCCGAATTTTCTCGGATTTGAACGGGATCATCTCTTTCTGGTTATTGCCCGACGAGGCGCCCCACATCGAGAACTCACCGATGATGGTCTCGCGGTTGCTCTTCTTCTCTTCGAGTTTGATCAACGCGAACTGGCTCGGGTTTGACACCGTTTGCGCGCCGAATCCGGCCTTCCCAAGTCCCGCGGATTTCTCTTCGAAGTAGAAGAAGAATACCGGTTGCCCGCCCTTGGCGCGAATGCTGGCCCGCGGCCCCGGGATGATAGCCTTCGTCTTCACCTTCTTCGCTCCGTAGGTCAGGCCCGAAAGAAACATTCCTCCCGTTTTGGCGCCCTGATACGCAGCCCTCTCGAGAAGGGTCATAGCCTTCTCACCGTCCTTATCGCTGTAAAGATAAATTCCGGAATCGTGTGGAGCATCCGGGTTGTTGAGGTTGGCTGCGATTGCGGCCTCCGACACTCCCGCATCCGGAGTAGCGCCGGAAGCTCTCGGCAATTTGGTCAGGCTGATCGGGACCGGTGCTGGGGCGACAGCAGCTCTCGGGTCAATCATGACCGTGAGAACTGCATCGCCGACCCCGGACTTCTTCAGGTCGACCATTTGGGCCGGGCTGAGGTCGAATGCGCGATCCGCCTTTCGGATCTTGGCGATCACCACTTCCTCGGACAAGCCCGCTTTCAACATGCCGACAATGTCCTCGACGGTCAGGACGCTGGACGAAGCAGCCGGCTGTGCGCCGGCGTACTGCGGGATTGGTTGGGTTTGGGCGCTCAGCACGAGAGCCCAAGAGGCGAGACAGAGCAACACGGTGCACTTACCAACAGATGCGATTCGCTTGCTTCTTGCCACGCGCGGTCCTCCTCAGATTCACTACGGATTCTAGCTAGGGCCGGGAAGCCACTTATCCAGACTCGCCGCATTCACCACGCCGCCAGCGCTAATCGACAAAACGGAGGGCGCAAAAATCGTGAAGTTGAGCGAAAACAGGGTGGAACTGTTCCAGAAGACCCGCACGCTCCAATTGCTCGGAGAAGACGCCGGAGGATTGGCGGCGACGTCGATGGACCACCAGAAACACCGGGTACTTGCCGGTGACACCGGGTCCCAGTTTCCCGACTTGTAGGCCGTTCCGTTCGGCGAATGCCAGGTTGCCGAGGGCACGTCGCCGGCATTGGCGCCAGTGACGTTGAACCACAGCCAAACTGTTTGGTCCCTCGTCAGAAATGCGGTGGCAGACACGGGAACGGAGCAACCGCTCGTATTGACAGCCTTGGTGACCATGTGGTCGGTCACAGCAGCCGCAAGCCCTGGGAAAGATAACAGAACCAGGCCAAGCAGCAACCGGCTCAACGAACCGTTTACGCGGACTATAGCCTCTTGCCGACACCCGCTACCACGCGGCCGCAGACACGACTGCGGGGCACCGCAAAGGAAACGGAGCGTCTCCATTTATCTCCGCTTCTCAAAAGGAAGTGATCGCTATGCTGACTGGCTGCCATAGGCAGTCGCGCCCTTACATGCGGGTGGGAAAACCCCGTAGACCACCCCGACAGCCCTGCGCCAATATAGTAGCCCAAATTCAGTCAATTGCAACCCACACTCTTATTTGTCTTACTTTTCTCTTCTTTCAGCCAATGATTTCCCGACCGGTCCACTTCCACGATGCCGCCCTCATGGGCCGGCTCAGCCACTTCTCGGTGGTGGCCGAGCGTGCTCCGTTTTTGTGTTCGGATCTTTTACTGTGGAACGCAAGGGGTGGCGCGGGTAGCGGCCCGGTGACGCCTTCGAACAAGAATGGAACTGAAGTCCAAGAAGTGCTGAGAGAATCGAGCACTTCGGGACACTATTTGCTACGAGCTTCTTTATGACAAAACGCCTTCTGATGACCATCCTCTTGGCGGTTGTTACGGCGACTGCCGGCGAATCCGGCGGTCGTGTCAAATGTGTGGGCGGAACGCTTCCCGCCTTTCAGGCCGGCACGAAAGGTAGGATTCAGACTACGGATCGAAGCGCCCTTGTCCTGGTGGCGGCCACCACGACCGCTCGCATTCCGTTTCAGAAGATCAACCTTATCGNNAATCCGTATCGGACGCTCGACCTGATCGAATACGGACAGGACGTGGGCCGCCGTATCGTTCTAGCAGTTCTGATTTCTCCGATATTTCTGCTGAGTAAGGCGCGCGCTCACTATATTACGCTGGGATACATCGACGACACCGGTCGCCAGCAGGCCATAGTGCTGCGCGTGGATAAGCGTTCGGTGAGGAGTACACTCGCAACGCTTGAAGCCCGTACCGGGCGCACGGTGCAGTACCAGGATGAAGATGCCCGAAAATGGGGCCACGGCTAGGCGCTTGCCGTGCTTTAGGCGGATCGCTGATGGCTTGCTGCCAATCGAGGCACTTTTCGCCGAACCGAATGCTCCGGGCAGTGGAAATCCGCATTCGCCAGCCCGCAGATTCAACAACAGCACCTTAGCTTCCATCCGGGAGTGTCTCAAAACTGTTGACACGCGCCGGGGGCCGCCCACCTTCGTTACGCAAACTATTGTCCAGGAACTACAATGTCCTTGCTCTCATCAATGTAGGCGGGATACTCTGCGCCGCTATGCTGGACAATATCTTTCCCTTTGACTAGGAATACGAAAGGCCCCGCAAGTATGAACACCGCGACGGCTTTGCCGGTCTTGTCGTCACCCTCACGAGAAACTGTCGCGCGAATGCGGACGTTTTGGTTATCCACCGCCTTTACAGATTCCATCAGCATGTTGAGCTTGCCTCCTCTGCCCAACATGCCCTTCTTTTTCGCCTCCGTGATCGAACCGACTGCAGACGCCCCCTTACTGATGAGGACCGTGTCTCCAACCTTCACGTCTTCAGCAACCTTGAAATTGACGCGGTCTCCTACGTTTGCAGTGGCCGATGAAATGTCTTCGGCAAGTACAAGACGAAGTTTTTCCCCCTCAGCTAACTTGACGGCATTCCCAGTTGCGTTCAGGTTGGGACCGTTTGAAGCCTTCCGCATCGCAGCGATCACCTCTTCCGGAACGCCCGCATGCGACAGGCGGATCATCTCGGAAGTTGAGAGATCAAAATTCGTCTTAGAATTGCGGATCTGACCGATAATGAGACTACTGGTCAGTTTGGCCTTTGCCATTTCGATGATTTGATCATTCGTCAGGACCGTCTGGGCTAAGGCCAGCGTGCCTATTAGAAAGCACATAACTGCTAACAGGAATCGGAGGGCTTTTGTCATTGCTTGTCCTTTCTCGCGTGCGTTTGGTTTCCCGGGAATTTCCATCTTGGGCGCTTGTGTCAGGGTACACCCGAACGTTGTGCCGACAAACCTTTCTTGAACGCGCAATGCAACGAAATTCTTGGGTCTGAACGTTCCGAATAAGCCGCGGCCCTGGTGCCCGGCGGCGGCCAGTGAGATAATAGCATAGAAAGTACTGATTCATACAGATTTATTTCTCCCCCGCGGTTCTCGGTAGAATTGTCGCCATACACTGCTGTCCGGCTATCGGTCTGGAGAACACCCATAAGTGCCGCGTGGTCAATAGCATAGGTGCTGTTCGGAGTTTTTTCGATATGAACCTCCGCTGACGGATTCAGACCCCTCGGCCCTCGGCGCCACCCCTCCCTCGCCGGCCGACAATTGAGCATGTTTGCCGGCCGCACCGTCTTCGCGCAGTTGATCGATGACCTCCCGCCTCACGAGTTCCACAAGTAGCTCCGGCATTTGCGCCCGCAAGGCGGCGAAAATGGGCGCCGCGAGTTCGCCAGGGCTCTTGCCGCGGTCGAAGGGAAGCGCGATCACCAGCAGTTCCTCGCCGGTGGAGGCTTGGGCAATGGTGACGGTCGATACGCTCTCCTCTACGCGCCAGCCGGCGGGAACCTGGAACGAGAACTTCTGGTCGCGGGAGACGAACTTCTGCCAGGCGTTCTCCTGGGCTTGGGCCGGTGCGGACAGAACCAACAGATAAAGGCAGATCGAGGCGAAGGCCATCGTGTGTCTCCTAACTGTTCGAGCGCCATACGAACCAGTGGCTGGCCAGGAAGTTGGCCACCGAGCACACGGCGATGGCGATCAGGTTCGCCACCATCAACGGGATGTGGAACCGCCCCACCAACAGCCGCATGAGGACCAGGTTTCCGAGAATCGACAGGCCGCCGTTGGTGAGATTGAAGCGCAGTAAGCGGCCGAGCGACTCTCGTGTGCCCGAGCTCGCGCGGTCGGCCCAGGTGAAGCGCTGGTGCCAGAAGAAATTGTGGATGACCGCGGCTTCCACGGCCAGCGCCGTGGCCAG
This sequence comes from Bryobacterales bacterium, assembly GCA_003154855.1. Classification (GTDB taxonomy): domain Bacteria; phylum Acidobacteriota; class Terriglobia; order Bryobacterales; family Bryobacteraceae; genus Fen-330. Next base: position 19,039 of record PMEV01000298.1, on the reverse strand, counting down.
CAGGTAGCTGACTTTCAGCCCCTTGGCGAGCAAGGCCAGCAGGGCAAGCTGCACCACAATGCCGGCCGCGCCGACGGCGTTGAATTTCAACCAGCGCAACGCCAGGCCGCCCCAGATCTGGCCGGCGCTCATGGCAGCGGCTCGGCTTGGTAGAGCGCCCGCGTGGTGCGGATCGAGAAGACCACCAGCATCAGCGACATCCCAACCATTCCGATGACGCCGCCCACGTCGAAAAGGAAGTAGCGGCCGCCGGCCAGGCGCACCACCGGGCGAAACAGCAGGGCGACGTTGCCCGCCACCAGCAGCAGGCGCAATTCGGTGGGGCTGAATTTCCAGAAGGAAAGCTGGAACGTACCCAGGGCGTAAGCGGCCAGGTAGCTCTGAATCGAGAGCATCATATAGAGGATCAGCAGGCCCACGCCGACCCATTCGGTCATGTAGCCCGAGAAGGCCATGCCCACCAGCAGAAACAGCGTGCCAAAGGCGTCAGTGATGTGATCGACATAGAAGCCGTAGCGCGGCCGCTGCTGGTTGCGCACCCGCGCTAGCGTGCCGTCCAGACTGTCGCCGAACCAGTTCACCGCCAGGCAGACGATCACCGCCAGGAGCGCCAGCCGGTTCCAGCGCGCCAGCCAGTAGCACAAACCGGCCAGCGACATGCCCAGGAAGCCAAGGAGCGTCAGGTGGTCGGAGTTGATCCAGGCCGGCATGCGGTGCGCCATCCAGACCAGCGCTTTCTTCTCGAGCGGCGCGAGGAAGCTGGACTGATCCCGCGCGGCATCCTTGAATTGGTCGGAAGCGCCCATAAGGCCAAAGCTTAGCACGCCGCATTCTGGCAGAATAGAGAACTATGAATCCAGGCATCGAGAACATACGCAAGCGCGGCAGCCGCATCGTGGCGGAAGGCAGTCACATGCTGCCGGCGGCGTCGCTGATGCTCGCCGAGGGCGTGATCCGCTCGCTCGACGATCTCAAGCGGCCCTTCGTCACCATCATCAACTCCTACACCAACCAGATTCCCGGGCACGCGCATCTGGACAAGATCGGCGCGGTGCTGCGCGAGGAGTTGAAGGCGCTGGGCTTCAACGTGTGGTACGCGAACGTGGGCGGGGCGATTTGCGACGGCATCGCGATGGGCCACTTCGGCATGAAGTACTCGCTGGCTTCGCGCGAGCTGATCGCGGACCAGATCGAGACCATCATCGGAGCGCACCCCTGCGACGCCTGGATCGGGATCGCCAACTGCGACAAGATCGTTCCGGCCATGTACAACTCGATGGTGCGGATCAACATTCCCGCCGTGTACGTGAGCGGCGGGCCGATGCTGGCGGGGCGGGGCAACAGCGACCTGATCAGCGTGTTCGAGGCGGTGGGCAAGCACAGCGTGGGCAAAATGAGCGACGCCGAGCTACGCGCCCTGGCCGAACGCGCCTGCCCCGGGTGCGGCAGTTGCGCCGGCATGTTCACCGCCAATTCGATGAACTGCCTGGGCGAGGCGATCGGCCTGGCGCTGGCCGGCAACGGCACCACTCCGGCCGAGCGCTGGGTGGATAAGGAGAAGGGCGTCACCGAGCCCAACCCCGACCGCATTGCGCTGGTCAAGCGGAGCGCGCACGCTTTGAAGCGCTGCCTGGACCGCAACATCAGGCCGCTCGACATCGTTACGGAACACGCGCTGGAGAATGCCTTCGTGCTGGATATGGCCATGGGCGGCTCGACCAATACCATTCTCCACGCGCTGGCGCTGGCGCACTCGGCCGAGATTCCGTTCGACCTGACACGCCTCAACGCAATCTCCGCGAACACGCCCAACATCTGCAAAGTTTCTCCCAGCCGCCCCGAGGTGCACCTGGAAGACGTTCACCGCGTTGGCGGCATTCCCGCCATTCTCAAGGAAGTGCATCGCGATCCGCGCAGCGGGTTGAAGCTGGACGTGCCGACGGTCGAGGGCACGCTCGCCGCCTCTGTCGCCGCCGCACCCGACGCCGATGGCGACGTGATCCGAACGATTGAGAAGCCGTTCTCGAAGACCGGCGGCCTGGCGGTTCTGTTCGGCAACCTGGCGCCCAAGGGCGCGGTGGTGAAGGTGGCCGGAGTGGAAGCCAGCATGATGGAGTACGAAGGCCCGGCGCGAATCTACGAGTCGCAGGAGGACGCGCTGAGCGGCATTCTGGCTGGGCAGGTGAAGGACGGGGAGGTGGTGGTCATCCGCTACGAGGGACCGCGCGGCGGCCCCGGCATGCAGGAGATGCTTTCGCCGACGGCGGCGCTGGTGGGCGCGGGCGTTCGAGCGGCGCTCATTACCGACGGCCGGTTTTCGGGCGGCACGCGCGGCCTGTGCGTCGGCCACGTGGCGCCGGAAGCCGCGGCGGGCGGCCCCATCGCGGCGGTCCGCGAAGGCGATCGCATTTACATCAACGCGCAGACCTGCCGGCTGGAGTTGAAGGTGAGCGATGAGGAGATTGCCGCGCGCCTGGCCGCGTTGCCGCCCTTCGAGCCCAAGGTGAAGCGCGGCTGGCTGGCCCGTTACCTGCTGCACGTTACCAGCGCGGATACCGGGGCGGTGCTGGATATCTGAGTCAGTTCAGCAGCAGCAACGACGACAGGGGCAGGGAAACGATGCGGGGATCGTCCGTCGCGGGTGCGTCGGTGAGCGTAACCAGCACGCCGAAGGGAGCGTTGTAGACGGTCTTTTCGAGGAATGCCCGAAGCCCGCGCGTATCCTCGTGGTCGATGCGGCGCCGGTACTTGACTTCGACGGGTATCCTCTGCTCGCCGACGGTCAGGATGAAATCCACCTCGGGTTCGGCGCCTCGCTCGGGGAAATGCGCCACATCGAGGCCGCGCAATCCGCGCAAGAAGTACCCTGCCGCGCTTTCCGCGACGTGCCCCGCGAGGTCCGCCAGGTGCGGCGACTCCTCAAGCCGAGCGGGATCGAGTGGGATGATCTCCTGGAGCCAGGCGGCGCGGAGCATGTGGTCGCAGAGGCAGATCTTCGAGCCGGAGCGGCGCTTCTTGATCCGAATTTCCAGCGGCTCGATCAACCGCAGCAGCAGTGTGCCATCCAGGAAACGCAGGTAGGCGAGAACGCGCTGCCAACCGATGTTGGCATCGAGCGCGCGATGGATCTCGTCCAGGTAGAGGGCTTGACGCGGCGACTGGCCGATGTAACGGCAAGCCAGGCGGAAGATCTCTTCGAGCAGCCGCTCGTCGCGCTTCTGGCCTCTCGGTCCCATGCGCAGATCGTGCTGAATGGCGCGCTGGATCACGGTTTCGTTCAGGAAATCGGCCATCAGTTCCCAGGGCTGATCGGCCCGCGATTGCGCCACCGGGTAAGCCCCGCGATCGGAATAGGCGGAGAAGGCCCGATCCCGCAGCTCCCCATTCCGCCGCCCCATCTCCGCCAGCTCGATCCAGGTCTCCTTCTTGCGCAGCGGCCCCGGCCCGTTGACCGGGAGAAAGCCCGCCAGTTTCCCGAAGCCACGCAACTCCGCGATCTCCCGAAGCAGCAGCGGCCCCATCTCGAGGGTTGAGATCCGGCCGGCCAGACTGTCGCGGCCGGCTTCGATGCGAAGCGCGGAGCTCCCGGTGACCAGAACGCGAACGGGATTGAGATCGACCAGATGCTTCAACTGGGGCGCCCAGTCGGGAAGGTTCTGCACCTCGTCCAGGAAGATGAAGGCCTGCTGGCCGCCACTGGCGGCGCGTTGAAAGCTCTTGCGCAGCACGTTCTCGGAGAACCACCGGCAGAGTTCCAGAATCGGGCTCTCCTGCCGCCTCAACTCCGGCAGGTCGTCGAATTGAACCCGAAAAATGCGGTTCGGAGAGACCCCCTGCGCCAGCAGTTCTTCGACGGCCTGCATCAGCAGGGTTGTTTTTCCAACCTGCCGCGGACCGCGCAGAACCGTCACGGGAGTCAGACCGGACAGCAGCCCGTTCAGAACCGGAGCGAACGCCCAGCGGCGCATCGGAGGCAGACCGAATTGCCGGTCTCCGCGCCACCAGGGGTTGTTGTCCCGCAGGATCGGCTCCAGCCCGCGAACGAGCGTGGAAGAGTGCGCCGGCTGCCCGGTCGAATTCGTATCCATGACCGCCGCCACTCAGCATAGCGCAGCCCTGTGCGGCCCGCTGGTTCACTTCCCCGTCGCGTACAGGTCGATGACGCGCTCGATGGCGCGGCGGCAGACGGCGCAGAAGCCGACGGGGTCGCGGCTGAACATGATGCAATCGGATTGCGGGCGGTAATAGCCGCGCCCTTCGTACATGGCGCCTTCGAAGGCTCCCACTTTGCCCGCGTAGGGTCCCGCGCCCAGCAGCTTGGTCTCGAGTTCCATCCCGCGCCGGAAGAGCGCTTCCATTTCCTCCTCGGGACGATGCTCCGCGCGGATGGCGTGCCTCTTGGCCTGATAATCCTGCTGTTCCTTCTCGAACTCCTCCTTGGGCCAAGAGGTGGGCAGGGGAGTGCCCGGCGCGATCAGGTCCGCCCAGCGCGCGGCTTTGGGATCGGCGGTCACGTTCGGCTCCCAAGGCTCCAGGCGTTCGGCGGCCGGGCCGTAGGCCACGTCGGAAGTGTAGTATTCGTCGGCCAGGCCCGCGAAGTGGTGCCCGAACTCGTGCACGAAGACGTAGGGAGTAAAGGCATTGTCCGAGGCCACCGTGGCGTACTGGTTGAAGATGCCTCCGCCGCCGTATTTCCGCCCGTTCACCACGATCTCGATGAATTCGTAGGGGGCCGCGGCGGCGATCTGGCGCAGGCGCTTGTTGTCGAAGGCCAGAATGTAGCGCTCCGAGCCGAAGGCGTCGTAGCCGGCGGCCAGCGGCGAGCGCCGCCAGATGCCGTCCGAGGGCCGGGAAACGCCGCTCTCCTCGGCGGGCGTATCGATGGCCCACACGTTGAAGGCGCTACGGTGCTCCTTGAAGGGCGAGGCGGCGAAGAGCAACTCGGTGAGGCGCCGGGCGTCGCTGTGCCACTTCTCCATCTCGGCGGCGGTGTAGCCATCGCCGAGCAGCAGCAGGTCCACCTTGTCGCGCGGCTCCCCGTTTTTCATGACCGCCCAGACCTTGAAGGCCGGGGGCGCGCTGCGGTCCACCTCCGGCGCGGCCGGATCGACGATCTGCGACCAGATCTCCCGGAAGGCGTTCTGGCGGTCCCGCTTCTTGACGACCACCTGCACCGGGCCGGCCGGCGCGGGGAAGCGCAGCGATTCGCTGAAGGCGCGCCATTGCGTTTTGGCCTCCGGCGTGGTTTCCCATTCGCCGTAGGCGCTCGCGAAACCGCGGGAATAGAGCAGCCGGTTGGTCTTCCGGTCGAGGACCTCGAAAAGGTACTGCCCCAGATTGGTGTCGTCGATGAGGCGGTCGAGCCGTCCCGGCCAGGGGCCTTCGAGCGCTACTCCATCTAAGACGAAATGCTCTTCGGCCGAGTTACCAGTGTGAATGTAATCCAGCCGCATGGTGGGCGGCGCGGTAGCGACGGCCGCCGCCAGCAACAGCGCGTGAGCCAGCAAGGGAACCTCCCCTTACATCTTCTCGAATTTGAGAACCGCGGAGTTGATGCAGTAGCGCTGGCCGGTGGGCTGCGGGCCGTCCTCGAACAGATGCCCCAGGTGCGCCCCGCAGTTGCTGCACAGCACCTCGGTGCGCTTCCGGGCGAGGCTCAAGTCGGCCTCGGTCCGGACGTTCTCCGGGGCCGCGGGAGCCCAAAAGCTGGGCCAACCCGTGCCCGAATCGAACTTGGTTTCCGAGCTGAACAGCGGGGTGCCACAGCCGGCGCAGCGGTAGGCGCCCGCCTCGTGCCGGTCCCAGTGCTGGCCGGTGAAGGCCGGCTCGGTTCCCTTGCGGCGCGCGATATCGTATTCCTCCGGCGTCAGGCGCCGGCGCCATTCCTCTTCCGTGAGTTCCAGTGGTTTGCCCATGAGTCCCTGCCTTTACGGTAGCAGACTCCGGGCGGGCTACAGCAGCTTATCGAGACGCGAGCCGGGCCGGATGATGGTCTCGGATCGCTCCGGGCCGGTGGAGATGGCCCCGATCTCGACGCCGGTGCGCTCCGCGAGGTACTCGAGGTAGGCTTTGGCGCGGGCGGGCAGATCGTCGTAGTGCGTGAGGCCGGCGGTCGGCGTGCACCATCCCGGCAGATTCTCGTAGACCGGTTCGAGCGCGGCCATCCCCTCGACGGTGGCGGGCATCTCGGCGGTCTCCTTGCCGCGCAGGCGGTAACCGGTGCAGACGGGGATTTCGGAAAAGGTGTCCAGCACGTCGAGCTTGGTGACGATCAGGCTGTCGAAGCCGTTGATCATGGCAGTGTAGCGGAGCAGCGGGGCGTCGAACCAACCGCAGCGCCGGGGACGGCCGGTGACCGCGCCGAATTCGTTGCCGATGGTGCGCAGCTTCTCGCCGCCGGGGCCGTGGTCCTCGGTGGGAAACGGGCCGCCGCCCACTCGCGTAATGTAGGCCTTGCTGACTCCCAGCACGCCGTGGATGCGCGTGGGCGCGACGCCCGTGCCGGTCGAGGCGCCGCCCGCGCCGGCGCTCGAAGAGGTGACGAACGGGTAGGTGCCGTGATCCAGGTCCAGCATGGTGCCCTGGGCGCCCTCGAAGAGCACGCGCCGGCCCTTCTGGATCGCCTCGTTCAGCAGCACTGCCGTATCGCAGACCATGGGGGCGATGCGCGCGCCGAATTCCTGGTACTGCTGTAGCGTGCCTAGGACGTCGATCGGCTCGCCGAGCTGAAAAGCCGCGCGCAGCACTTCCTTATCTTGGGCGTGCTCCAGGTAGAGTGTGCGGAAACTCTCCGGCTCGATCAGGTCGGCGATGCGTATACCGCACCGCCCCGCCTTGTCCTCGTAGCAGGGGCCGATGCCGCGCGAGGTGGTCCCGATGGCGCGCCCCGGCCGCGCTTCCGAAAGCCGCTCCATCAGCCGATGAAACGGCAGGATCACGTGCGCCCGGTTGCTCACGAACAGCCGGCCCTGTACCGCAATCCCCGCCAATTCGAGGCTGTCGATCTCGCTGAGCAGGGCCTGCGGGTCGATCACCACTCCGTTGCCGATAACCGCCAGCTTGCCCGCCCGCAGAATCCCCGACGGCACCAGCTTCAGCACCATCCTGCGGTCGCCGATCCATACCGTATGGCCCGCGTTGTGGCCGCCCTGGTAGCGGGCTACCACGTCAAAGCGTTCCGACAGCAGATCGACAACCTTGCCTTTGCCTTCGTCGCCCCACTGCGCCCCAAGCACAATAAGATTGCTCATGTTTTTCGACCGGAAGCTCCCATTGTATCAGCCTCGCCGCGGCCTCCGGCGGGCAGCCTATGTTACGCTGGCCTTGATGCAGCTTTCCCAGGTTTTCGTTTCGCTCGGTGAAGATGTCTTCGGCCAGCTCCTGCGGCAGATTTCCATCGGCAAACTCAAGACGTACCAGCTCTACGAGACGTTCAAGGCGCGCGCGCATACCGCCAAGCTCAACACCGAGAGCCTGCGCAAGGGCGCGCCGCGTTTCTGGGCGCGATTGAGCGGCGGCGACGAGGAGTTCGCCAAAGACCTGGCCCAGGCCGTGCTCGTCTCCCACCTGGACCTGATCCGCGCGGTCCTGGATTTCCTGGCTATCCCCAACCAGGACGGTTTCTTCCAGAAGGATATCGACGCGCAGCCCTTCCTGACCGAGGGCTGGCAGCAGCGCGTGTGGGAGAAGTTCCAGGGGACCTATCCGGAATCCGTCCTGCGTCTCTACATCAACCATTTGGCCTGGGAACTCGCCAAAGAGCCGCAAGTGTTCGTACCCTAACTCATGCCTGAANNCGCAAGGGCGCGCTGGCGCAGATCAGCAGGCAGATGGGCCAGCTCGCACCCCAGGAGCGCGCCCACGTCGGCAAGCTGCTCAACGCGGTCAAAACCGAGCTGGAGGCTGCCCTGCACGCGCGGAAGGCCCGGTTCGACGAGCAGGCGCTGGCGGCGCGCCTGGACGCCGAATGGGTGGACCTCACGCTGCCCGCGCCGGGACAGCCAACCGGCAGCCTGCATCCCATCACGCAGATCCAGACGGAAATCGAGGACCTGTTCATCTCGATGGGCTTCGCCGTGCTGGGCGGGCCGGAGGTCGAGACCGAGTACAACAACTTCGACGCGCTCAACATTCCGGCCGACCATCCCGCGCGCGATATGCAGGACACCTTCTGGCTGGCAGACCATAACCTGCTGCGCACGCACACGTCGCCGGTGCAGGTGCGCGGGATGCAGCGCTTCGGGCCGCCGTTGCGCATGATCGCGCCGGGCCGCGTGTTCCGCAACGAGGCGGTGGACGCCTCGCACGAGCACACCTTCTATCAGGTCGAGGGGATGATCGTGGACCGCGTGGTTTCGGTGGCGCACCTGATCTACTTCATGAAAACCATGCTCAGCCACATCATGGGACGCGATGTGACGGTGCGGTTGCGGCCGGGCTTCTTCCCGTTTGTCGAGCCGGGCTTCGAACTCGACATCCAGTGCTTCATTTGCGGCGGCGCGGGCTGTCCGGTGTGCAAGCAGAGCGGTTGGGTGGAGCAACTGGGGTGCGGCCTGGTACACCCCAACGTGCTGCGCATGAGCGGCATCGACCCGGAAGAATGGAACGGTTTCGCCTTCGGCCTGGGCCTCACGCGCCTGGCCATGATGCGTTATTCGATCGACGACATCCGCCTGCTGCAAAGCGGCGATTTGAGGTTTCTGAACCAGTTCTGAGGATGAGGACGGTCATGGGAGACTCCCTATGCTCGGCGACAAGAGGCTGATCCGAACCATCCGTTTGCGGAATCTCCTCTCCTTCGGGCCGGAGAGCGAAGAGGTCGAGTTGCTCGGGCTGAATGTGCTGATCGGTCCGAACGGCTGTGGGAAGTCGAACCTGATCCATGCGATTGACCTTCTTAGGGCCTGCCCTAGAGACCTGACGAAGCCTTTCTGGGAGGGAGGCGTCGCAGAGTGGCTCTGGAAGGGAGGCGGACAGCCTCCGGTCGCCGAGATTGATGCAACAGTCAGTTACGCGTCGGGGCCGATGCCGATGCCGCTGAGGCACCGACTGATATTCGGGGGGGTGGGACAGCGATTCGGGCTGGTGGATGAGGTGGTCGAGAGTAAGCTGCTGAATGCTTGGAACGGCACGGGCGTCTTCTACCGGTACAAGCAGGGCAACCCGGTGGTGCGGGGCGCCGATGGCGCGGAGCGGGCCTTGCGCCGCGAAGATTTCGCGGCCAATCAATCCGTGCTCTCACAGCTCAAGGACCCGGTGGCCTATCCGGAGATCACATACCTGGGCCGGGAATACCCGGGGATTCGGCTGTACCGCCAGTGGGACACCGCGGAACTCCGCCGCCCCCAGAAAACGGACCTACCGGCAGAGTTCCTCGCTGAAGACGCCAGCAACCTGGCCATCGTGCTGAACAGTCTCCAGAAGCAGCCCGAGAATTGGCGCGCCATCGTCGAAAAGCTGGGCCAATTCCACGAACCCTTTGAGGGAATCTACACCGAGGTCTATGGCGGGACCATTCAGTTGTCTCTCTTCGAGCACGGGCTGAACCAGCCTATTTCGGCCACGCGGCTATCGGACGGAACGCTGCGGTATCTCTGTCTGCTGGCGATTCTGTGCCACCCCGAGCTCCCACCGCTGGTCTGCATCGAGGAGCCTGAAATCGGGCTCCATCCCGACATTTTGCCGACTGTCGCCGATCTGCTGGTCGAGGCGTCCCAGCGCACCCAGTTGATCGTCACCACACACTCCGACGCACTCGTGGATGCTCTGACGGACACCCCTGAAGCGGTCCTCGTCTGCGAGAAGCACGAAGGCTCTACCACGATGCGCCGGCTGAAAACGGCCGACCTCAAAGACTGGCTTGATACCTACAGCCTCGGCCAGTTGTGGCAGAAAGGCGAGCTAGGGGGGAATCGTTGGTGAGGGCTAAGGTCTATGTCGAGGGCGGCGGAGATAAGCTGGAGCTGCACACGGCGTGTCGGAAGGGATTCAGCACGCTCTTCGAGAGGGCGGGATTGCGCGGGCATATGCCGCGGATCGTCGCTTCCGGGTCTCGAGGGCAGGCGTTCAGTGACTTCTGCACGGCCCTGCGCAACGCCGCATCGGACGAGTTCGTGTGCCTTCTCGTTGACAGTGAAGACCCTGTGAGGCCCAACACCTCCCCGTGGGCATTCTTAGGAGTGCGCCAAGCTGACCAGTGGCAGCGGCCTCCGGGAGCCGACGATGACAATGCCTACCTGATGGTGCAGTGCATGGAGGCGTGGTTCCTGGCCGATGCTGACGCGCTGGAGGGCTACTTCGGGCAAGGCTTTCGCGGTAGCGCGTTACCCAACCGTACGGACGTCGACAACATCCCGAAGCGCGACGTCTTTGCCGCGCTCGAACGTGCTACATGCGCTTGCGCCCCTAAGGGCCAATACAAGAAGGGAGCACATTCCTTCAAGGTCTTGGCCACGCTGGACCCCGACAAGGTGGCGCAGGCCTCGCCCTATGCCCGCAGATTGTTCGACACTCTGAAGCAGAAAACACAAGGAACATAGCGTTGAACTTTTCATACAACTGGCTTTGCGAACTCGTTGAAGGGGGTGCTGGCGCTCCCGCGGAGATTGGCCGCCTCATTACCATGAAGACGGCCGAGTGCGAGGGCGTCCACGAGGTGGGCGGGCACCTGGCGCGGGTGGTGGCGGCGCGGGTGCTGAGCGCGGAGGCGATCCCCGGCAGCCACAACGTTAAGGCGGTGGTCGACGCGGGGCAACTCGGCATACAAACCGTGGTCTGCGGCGCGCCCAACTGCCGGGCCGGCATCACGACCGCGTATGTGCCCGCGGGGACCAGCCTGGGCGGCCGCGAGATCGGCCGGATCGCCATCGACGGCATAGAGAGCGCCGGCATGCTGGCCAGCGGCGCCGAGCTGGGCATCAACCGCGACGCCGCCGGAATCCTCGAGTTCGAAGCGGCGCCCGGCGCGCCCATCCCGGGTTGCGTCCCGGACAGCGTCATCGAAATCGACAACAAGTCGCTGACCCACCGTCCCGACCTGTGGGGCCATTACGGCATGGCGCGCGAAGTGGCCGCCATCCTGCGCCGCAGCCTGCGCGACCCGGNNGACCTGTGCCCGCGTTACAGCGCGCTGGTTTTCGACAACGTGAGCGTGCGGCCCAGCCCGCCCTGGCTGCAATACCGGCTGGAAGCGATCGGCCTCAATCCGATCAACAACATCGTCGACGTCACCAATTTCATCCTGGCGGAGATCGCGCAGCCCATGCACGCCTTCGACCGCGATTTGCTGCACGGCGATACGATTTACATCCGGCCCGCGCCGGAGGGCGCGCTGTTCGTCGCGCTAAACGAAGAAGCCTACACGCTCGACCCCACCAACCTGGTGATTGCCGACGCGGGCGGCCCTATTGCGCTGGCCGGGGTGATCGGCGGCCTGGACAGCGCCATTAACGAGCGCACCACGCGCATCGTTCTCGAAAGCGCCTGTTTCTCGGCCTCCAGCGTTCGCAAGACCAGCTCGAAGCTGAAGCTGCGCACCGACGCTTCGGTTCGCTTCGAGAAGGCGCAAGACCCGGCCAACACTTTGCGTGGCCTGGCCCGCGCCGTGGAACTGCTGAGGGAAGTCTCACCGGGCATACGGATCGTGGGCGGAGCCGCCGACCAGAGGAAGGAAATCCCCGCGCCCCCGCCGATCGTGCTGCCGCTGGATTGGCTGGCNNTCGGTGCCGAGCTGGCGCGCCACCAAGGACGTCTCGCTCAAGGAAGACCTGGTGGAAGAGGTGGGGCGGATGGTGGGCTACGATTCCATCGCGCCGCAGGCTCCGGCCACCGCCCTGACGCCGCCGCCCGACGACGAAGAGCGCGTCTACCATCGCGCGGTTCGCTCATTGCTGGCCGCGCGGGGCTTCACCGAAGTCCACAACTACTCCTTCCTCAGCGACGAGCAGGCCGCGGCGCTGGGGTTTGATCCGGCCGCGCACGTGCGCGTGGCGAATCCCATTGCCGCCGATCAAAACCTGATGCGGCTCAGCCTGCTGCCCGGCATCTACCGCAACATTCTGGACAACGCGCGCCACTTCGAGAGCTTCCGCCTGTTCGAGATCGGGCGTGAGATCCATATGCGGGAAGCCGGGCTGCCCGACGAAATCCCGCATCTGGCGGTCGCGCTGTACCGCCGCGAAGACGGAGCGGCCGGCCTGGGCGAGCTGAAGCGGGTGGCCGAGTGCCTGATGCACGGGGCCGAGGTCCGGCCCGCGGCGGCGCGCCCCTTCGAGCATCCGGCGCGGGCGGCGGAAGTTCTCTGGCGCGAGCGTGTGGTGGGGCGCCTGTTCGAGTTCCACCCATCGAAGGTGACCGGCCGGGCGGCGGTGCTGGATCTGGACCTGCGGCTGGTCCAGAGCCTGCGGCCGCGCGAGAAAGGCTATCAACCCATACGGCGCTTCCCCTCCAGCGCGTTCGATCTTTCGGTGCTGGCCGCAATGCGCGAACTGGTGGGCGACCTACAGAAGCGGCTGGTGGAGGCCGCCGGTCCGCTGCTCGAAGCGATCGAGTACCAGCGGCAATACTCGGGCCCGCCGATTCCCGAGGGGCGGCAAAGCGTCTCGTTCCGGCTGACGGTGGCGGCCGGCGATCACACCCTCTCGCTCGAGGAGATCGGGGCCATCCGCAGCCGCATTATCGCAGAGATGGAGCGGCAGGGCTACGAACTACGGGTGTAGCGGTCAACCGAGGCTACAGCCTTTCAGTTCTCCAGCTTGGCGACGGCCAGCTTTTTGACCGTGGGAATGTCTTTTGGCCCCTTGACGAGAAGTCGGACCCCGGTTCCCTCGGGGTACCGTTCGGCTTGTTGGAAGGCTCGCATGGCCAGAGCGGAAAGCCGGCTGTGTCGCGCGGCCAGCAGGGCCTTGTCTCCCAGAACGAATGCGGCGCGAAAGCAGCCCTGGCACGGCGACAGCCAGAGAATCGTCCTTTTCCCGCGCAACAGGCGCAACGCCCAGCCGGCTTTCGTGGAGTAGCACTTCCACTCCCGACCCGACACGCCGTGTTGTGCCGCCAGGCCCGCAATCAGACCATCCCAAACCGGCTTGGCGGCGCCAAGCGCCTGGACGAGCTCGGCGTCGGTCGGAAGCTCAGTTCTGCCGATGAATGCGTTCGGTGGTGCTGTGACAGCCATCGCAAAGGAATCGTCAGCGCCTCTTGTCCGAGAGGTCGAGGGTAGTCAGCGAAGCGGACCGGGGCTCGACCCAGCGGCCCTGGACGACGCCGAAGGCCGACCAGGCGGCCCAGATCACGAACCCCTTCCAGATCTGTTCACGCTCCTGGGCCAGCCAGGCGGAGACCAGGCCGACGACCGCGCCGATGGAGAGCGCGGCGCCGTAGGCCAGCCATCCCGAAATGCCGCGCCCGCGCGCCGCTTTGCCCAGCAGATAGCCGCAAACAACAGCTCCGGGCCACTGGAGGACGTCCAGCACCGTTACCCACATCGGACCTATGATACACCGGCGGGACGCGGTATACTAGCACCTCGGCCGCCTGGCGCGCGGCCTCGAACCTATGAAAAACTACCTGGCTGTAGACCTCGGCGCGGAGAGCGGCCGCGTCATGCTCGGCTCGCTTTCCGCCGACTCTCTGGCGCTCGAAGAGCTGCACCGTTTCCCGAACAATCCGGTGCGTCTGCCCAGCGGTCTGTATTGGGACGCCTTCCGGCTGTTTCATGAAATCGAGCAGGGGCTGGCGGTGGCGGGCCGCGAGCGCAAGCTCTCCGTGGATGGCATCGGCGTGGACACCTGGGGCGTGGATTTCGGCCTGCTGGGACGCGACGGCGCGCTGGTGGACAACCCGCGCCACTACCGCGACGCGCGCAACAACGGCATGTTGGAGCGGACCTTCGCGGTGGCGCCGCGCGAGGAGGTCTTCGCGCAGACCGGCATCCAGTTCATGCAGTTCAACTCGCTCTACCAACTGCATGCCATCAAGCTGGCGGCGCCGCGGGTTCTCGAGGTCGCGGAGCGCCTGCTGTTCATGCCCGACCTGTTTACCTACTGGCTCTCGGGCGCGCAGGTATCCGAGTTGAGCATCGCCAGCACTTCGCAGTTCTACAACCCGCGCGAGAAGCGCTGGGCCACCGAGCTGTTCGCCAAGCTGGGCCTGCCCGAGAAGATACTGGCCGATATCGTGCCGCCGGGAACCTTGCTGGGGACGCTGCTGCCGCACGTCGCGGAGGCCACCGGCCTGCAGTTCGCGCCGGTCTACGCCACTTGCGGCCACGATACCGCCTCGGCGGTCGCGGCGGTGCCGGCGGCGGGAGACGACTGGGTCTACATCAGCTCGGGCACCTGGTCGTTGATGGGCGTCGAGCTGGACGCCCCGGTCGTCAACGAAGGCTCGCTGGCGCTGAACTTCACCAACGAGATCGGCGTGAACGGCTCGATCCGCTTCCTCAAGAACATCGCGGGACTCTGGCTGCTGCAGGAATGCCGGCGCGCCTGGGCGCTGGCCGGCCGGGAGTACAGTTACTCCGAGCTGGCCGAGATGGCTTCCCAAGCCCGGCCCTTTGCCGCTGTGATCGATCCGGACGCCTTCCTCGAACCGGGCGGCATGCCCGAGAAGATCGCGGCTTTCTGCGCTTCCCATGGCCAGGCCGCTCCAGAGGGCCCGGCGGAAATGAGCCGCACCATTCTCGAGAGCCTGGCGCTGCGCTACCGGCAAGTGCTGGAGAGCTTGGAATCGTTGCTGGGACGCCCGCTCAAGACGATCCACATCGTGGGCGGCGGCTCGCGCAACTCGCTGCTCAACCAACTGGTGGCGGATGTGACCGGCCGCAAGGTGGTGGCCGGCCCGATCGAAGCTACCGCCGCCGGCAACCTGCTGGTGCAGGCCATCGGCGCGGGCGAAGTGAGCGGGATCGACGAGGCTCGCGAGATCGTCCGCCAGTCGTTCCAGATCGCCGAGTTTCAACCGAAGCCGGAAAGCCGCTAACTGACGGAACGCGGCGCGCGCCCTGCTTGGTTCGCGTTCCGGCTTCCACTCACCGCATTCGCGCTGGATGGCGCGCGGACAAGGCGTGTGCCGCACGTTGACCGGAAGCCCAGCCGTACGTTAGGATAGGAGTGCGGGGTGGAGCAGTCTGGNNCAAATCCTTCCCCCGCAACCAATTCTTTCAATAGGTTACGAGCTTCCGGCGCAAATCCCAAGACCACTTTAGCCCACGATAGCCACAGGTCCCGGTTTCGCGGTCTCTGCTTCTGGCTCATTCGTGGGGCTACCGGCTGGCTTCAAAATCATCTCGACCACGTTCCCGTGTGCCTGCCGTTTGCCGTCCGTCATTGCCCTGCCGTAGACATTCATTGTGGTTTGAATGCTGGCATGGCGCATCAACTCTCGCTGTACCCCAATTGGTGCTCCGGTCTGGTCCAACCACGACCGGAAGCTGTGCCGGAAGGACTTCCAGCCCACCGTGGCCGTGATCCCCGCTGCTTTCGCTGCTGGCTTGATGTGCTTCTTTTGAATTTCCTCCTGATGGTATGGTTTACCGGTTGCGGGGTTGGCAAACAACCATCCTTCCTGTGTTTGGTGGCAATGCTGCCGATACGCCAGCAGCTCACCCGCCAGCTCGGGTGCCAGTGGTACGAAGTCGCGCGAGTACTCGGTCTTTACCTCGCCCACGCGACCGTGTACGACGCCGCGTTGCACCAGTAGGGTCAACTTGTCGAAATCAAAATCGGCCCACTGTAGGCCCACGATCTCACCTGCCCTTAGGCCCAGACAACCCGCGATCAATACCATAGTGCGGTACGGTTCCCGAACATACGGCAGCACCTTGTGAAACTCCTCTGCGGTCAGCACTGAAGGTCTTTCGACTCGCTTGCTCACGTCCTTCACTCGTACCAACTGCATCGGGTTGCTCGGGACCAATTCCCAACGCTGCGCGCATTTGAACAACAGGGACATCAGACCCCGGATGTGGCCTAGGGTCTTCGGAGCCAGCTTCAATTGCTTCAGCCAGTCCTCAACCATCATCGGCTTTACCCCGGTGATCGGCGTTTCAGCCCAGCGTGGGCGGATGTATCGGTCAATAAACGATTGATACGAAACCCGCGTTGAGTAGCGGGCGGGCATTTCCTCCTTTTCGTAGCGTGCGATCAACGCTCCCATGGTGGAAGCCGTGACAGGCCCCAGGGGATGCTCTGCATTGATCTGTAGTACAAGGGCCTGCGCAGTTGGGGACTTCCGCGCAGAAGCTTCGGTTCGATACTCCTGCACCGTGCCGATCGTGACACCGCGGCTTCTGCGCTTGCCATCTGGTCCGGCTTCGGCGTAGCGGAACTCCCAGACCCTCATGCCGTTCTTTCTCTTCTTCACTCTCAAACTACCGTTTTGATATCGCGTGCGCATGAACAACGAATACCTACCTTTCGCGTTTAGCGACACGAGTGGCCCTTCGAGCATAATCCAGAACGAAGCCACCGATCAAGATCGGAGGCACGGAATCGCCAAAGGTCTCCGATCCGGAACGCTGGAACGACACCTTGGCGGGCCATTCTCTGGAGAGTCTTCGGGTGGACTTGCAGAAGCGCAGCCGCTTCCTCCGTATTCAGGACCGGTTCAAACGTTGAGTCGAGTCGTTCCGATCCTGCTGGATCGAACACGGGCCGCAATGCCGCATCGTGATTCACTCTCTGCCCCTTCTTGTCGTGCTGCAAACTGCGAGCAATAATCGTCTGCTCCAGTTGTCCAACGTATCTCGGCGCACGCCCAGTTCTGCCGAGACAGATGGATACTGGGCGCCGAGTAGGGTGTCGCCCCAAAATCGGTCCGAATCGCAACGGTCTCTGCTCAATCTCCCTCGAAAAACCGCCTCTACATATAAGGGAATGGGAAGGGCACTGTGAGACATCAAGTTTACAAGTTTTCGCAAAAACAGTCCCAATCGACCGATCGCACGTCGTTCCAGAGTCGCCAGGCGCTTCGAGCGACCGAGCGTTCGAAAAAAGTTGTTAATTAACTGTCCCAAGGTGCCTCTCCCATGCCCTTAAATATAGGGGGACCTTTTGTCCGCCCATTGCGCGACGCCCGCGAATGCAATCATCGCGGCGGATCGCGACTTACCAAGGAGGCGTGAAATGAGCAATGCGAAGAGTATTCCGGAGTCACTCGCGGCGGCGTCCGCCGTCGAAAAACGGGTGATTCTTTCCATGGGCGGTAAGGGCGGCGTGGGCAAGACGAGCGTGGTGACCGGCTTGGCCGAGTGGTTTCAGGAGAACGGCATTCCGGTCAAGCTGCTCGACCTCGACACCGAAAACAAGGCGCGCGGATCACTAACTCACTTCTTTGGTGGTCAGGTGCCCAAGGTCAATATCCACACACCGGCCGGGCTTGACGCGTTTGTCGACGAGCTCACCGATGGGCCACCAGTGATCCTCGCCGATATGGGCGCGGGAGCTGGCGAGGTCACCTACGAATGGTTCGACAAAATGTATGCTGACGTAACCGAGGCCGGCATAGCGTTCACCGCCGTTGGCGTTGTCACGGCCGATCCGGCCAGCGTTGAGAGCGTTCTGGCCTGGGCATCGCGCTTGGGCGATCGAGCGGCTTACTTGATCGTCGAGAACTCGATGGCGGAGCACACCGACTTCCGGTATTGGCGGGAGAGCGAGCAGGCGCTGTGGTTCCAGCGGAAGCACGCACCAGCGGTGATACGGATGGACTACCGGTTGCCGGTCCTCGAAAACGCCACGAGGAATCACGGCGTGACGCTGGGTGCGGTGGCTGGCAGATCGACCGATGCGCCGGAGCTGCAGAAGGCATCGCTGGTGATGCGCGCGCAGAGCTATCNNAGTTAAGGAGCTGTTACTGCCGTGAGTGAGTCCAGCCAATCCTCGGCGGCTCAGGAATCGGATCTGATCGACCGCATCGCGAACGCGCTGCCGGTCGAGGTGAGGGCCGACTATTACCGCGAAATGCGCCACTGCCGTTCGCTGCCAGAGAACGATGAGATGCTGCGGATTCTGCGGGCCATGGGCTTTTTGGTTCTACTCATGGTGCAGGCTCCGGAGCGCATGGCGACGGAGAGGCTACGGTTGGAAGAGGCCATGGCTGATGCGTTGAGAGCCCTGCACGAGATCTGCGAATGCAATGACGCGTATCGAGCGCAACTCGATCAGCGGTTGGTACAACTACCGGCCGACATCGCGGAAGGGATCAACCCGAAAGCCATTGCTGCCACGATCAATGAAAGCCTGCGCCAACAGTTCGTTCAATCGACGATCCCTGCCACGGCGGAAGCGCTGGCGGTGGCCGCCGCGCAGATCAAGAAGGCCACGGCTGAATTCGGGCGCAGCGCGAACACACTTGGTGACTCTTACCACGGCGCGGCGGAAGACGCGCGCAAGGCGATCGCCAATCTGGAATCGACGAGTTCTCATGCGGTCAGTAGCACGAGACGTGCGGCGAACGAGCTCGTAAGTGTTTTTCGCGAAGAGTATCGATGGTCAGTTTACACGTTAACCGGCCTCGCGCTCTTGGTTGGAATCGGGGTCGGCATGTGGTATCAGCGCTGGATCGATCCGCCGTCGCAGCCGGTCGAGCGCGCGCCCGCAGTCCAGCGCGTTCAGCCCAGCAGTCCAAGGATCAAGCCGTAGGTCCACACGATGCTGACGATACGCGCCATGGCAGACGGCAAAGGGTACTCGTCGAGGCATCTCGAACACAGCGACTACTATGCAGAGGGCGAGCGTGTGGTGGGCGAATGGCACGGGCGCGGCGCGGAGCTGCTGGGGTTGAGCGGCCCGGTGGACACCGGGGACTTCGAAGCCCTGCGGCAAGGTCTCAACCCTGGGACCAGAGAGTTTCTGCGCGTTCGCCGCAGTGCGGACCGCATGGGCGCCGACGGAACCAGACTCGCACAGGGGCGGAGTCTTTACGACTTCACGATCTCCGCCCCCAAATCGGTTTCGGTGCTTGCCATTGTCGGAGGCGACCACCGGCTAGTCGACGCGCACCGCGCCGCCGTCGCGGAAGCCTTGAAAGAGACCGAGGCATG
>PMEV01000382.1 GCA_003154855.1 Bryobacterales bacterium | reverse complement strand
GACGCGACGCCCGGTCGGAGAGGCTGCAATACTGGGCGTATACCTCGATGGCCTTCCGGTGCCCCTTGTTCGGGCGCAACCAGCCCACAAAGAGGATGCTGACGCCGGCGCGGTACCGCCCGAGCACAACGTTGTCGAGCGGAGCTTGGGCTAGCTCCTCCTCGATACGGTGGCAAGGCGCCACCACACGGCACCGTTCCGCGGGCGCTCCCATCCGCACCAATTCCTCGGCGCTGAACCCCGAATCCGCCCAGAACCAGGCCCGCCCATGCCGGGCGATGCGCCTGGTCGCCTCCACGCCGTCCCGGCAGGCCTGGAACAAGTAGTCGGAGTAACTCGCGAAATAGCCGGGAGGAGTTACGTTGTGGTACTTGATCGCCACTTTGGTCCGGGTGTTGGCGAGCAGCGCCTCCCCGAGCTCCCAGTGCAGGGCATGGTGATAGATCAGAATATCTTCGGGGCAGCGCCAGGTGGCCTCGCTCTCCAGGTCGATCCGCCGCGTGCAGTGCTCCCGGGCCGGATGGATCCACTGGGAGAAAATCGTGGTGGGGTAGCCGGCCGACTGAAAGCACTCCGCCATACCCAACACGTCGTTGCCGACCGCATCATGGGGCATGAAGGTCGGGATGGCGAGCAGAATGCGAGGGCGCCTGGGTGTCACTCCGGACTCCGCTCCGAGCCCTCCTGCCGGCTTGAGGTCGCCGCCCGGAGCGCGATGAGCTGGGCGTTGAGATCCCGCAAGGCTGCGGCGATCTCTATCAAAGCGCGGTACTGCGCTTCCAGGGCGCCCAGCATCGCGGCCTGCGAACTCTCCAACGGAGGGATGAACCAGAACAGCGCCCGGCGGACTAGTGCCACCATGACAGCCCCCATCCGCCCCCGCAAGGTTCGCGGAGTGGCAGGCACGGCGCCGACCACCGGCGCGCTGCGGCGCAGATCTTGCAGATGCGCATCCAGCCGGCTCAAGGCCAACGCCAGGGCAGGACTGACAACCTGCTCCGCGAGCCGCCGGATCTCGGCGTTTTCGCTCCGGCGCTGTCGTGCGCGGAGCCTGACTCCCTGCATGACGGCCTGCACGTCTACGACTGGCGCCTCATGCCGTTCGAAATCCGTCGAGCCGGGCATCGACCCTATGCCGCACTCTGCCTCAGAGGCTCTCGCGGCGGTACCGCCCGATAACCTCGCCGGGTTTTCCATCGGCTGCCAGCCTCCCCTTCGACAACCAGATCGCGCGGTTACAGAAATTCCCGATGAGGTCCAGGTTGTGAGAGACAATCACGACGATGCTCCCCGCCTCGATCAGTTTCCTCGTGCGCATAAGCGACTTGTGCTGGAAGTGCTCGTCGCCGACGCTCATCACCTCGTCGAGGACCAGGATCTCCGGGTCCAATTGAGCGGAAACGGCAAAGGCGAGGCGCGCCACCATGCCGGATGAGTATGCCTTGATTGGAACGTCGAAGAATGGGCCGAGTTCGCAGAAGTTGATGATCTTCGGCAGCAGTTCGCTCATTTCCTTGCGGGACTTCTGGAAGATAGCGCCCAGCAGATATGCGTTCTCCCGGCCCGTCAACTCGAAGTTGAAAGCGCCGCCGAGTTCCAGCAGCGGCGTCAGACGGCCTTGCACCGTACATCGTCCCTCGGTGGGAGAGATCACGGAAGAAAGCACGCGAAGAAGGGTGCTTTTTCCGGAGCCATTGGCTCCGATAACGCCCAGCACGTCGCCGCTCCGGATCGCCAGACTGACACCCCGAAGCGCCCAGAAGTCGGCCTTGACACTAGCGCGTCGCGAAAGCAGCCCGAGCACGCGCCCCTTGATCGTCCGCTGGTCTTCCGTCAGCAATCGGTAACGGACTCCCACATTGTCCAGGACGACACTCGGCTCCCCCACTTCCGGGGACGGGGATCCAACTCGCTTTGCCCTAGGGCTCTTGACTGCTTGCATAAACCGGCACCTATATATAGAGATAGAAGCGGCGCTCTGTACGCACAAAAGTGGCATACCCGACCACCGCCGCAGCCACAGCTAGAAACAGGGCATAGAAGACCGTCTGCAGCGAGGGCACCGTGCCGCCAGACGCCGGCTGCTGAAAAAACTGCAGAAACGGCACTACAGGATTCAGTTGCATGTACTCACGCGCGCTGGGCGGGAGGCGCTCCACCGGATAAAGGATCGGGCAGAGGAAGAAGAGCAAGAACGCGACATTGGACCAGAGAAACTGGAAATCGCGAAAGAAGACGCCCATGGCCGCAAACAGCAGGCCGAGACCCGCCGCGAATAGCGCCAGCAGAAGCACGCCCAGAGGGACGACGAGCCAGGCGGCGGTGAGAGGGGCGCCCATGACCAGCACCAGCGCCAGCAGGATCGCCAGCCCCGCGCCGAAGTCGACCAGATTGACCGCAACCGTCGCCAGTGGGAAGATCAGACGCGGCGCATAAATCCTGGTGACGTACAGCGAATTGCCCACAATCGCAGTGGTCGCGCCGACTGTCACGTTGCTGAAGAAGATCCAAGGCACATAGCCGCTGAAGAAATAGACGCCGAAAGTCTTCAGATCCCAATGGTTGATGTAAGAAAAAATGAAGGACAAACTCAGAAATACCATTAGCGGATTCAGCAACGTCCATAAGAAACCCAACACAGAACCGCGGTAGCGTGTCCTGATCTGTTGCAGGACGATCTGCGCGAAGAACTCCCGATACCGAAACAGCTCCCTGAGGGCTGTAAGCATAGGCTGCCTCCTCCCGGAGTGGTGCAAAAAGGCGCCCTGCCGTTGCAGGCGTCTCGAATTCTGCCACGTGGCAATTGCGGCGTCTTGTCCCGCGGAAGCCGCCCCTGTGTCGAACGACAGACCAATATAGCATATCACCTCTCGCCTTTTTGCCGTCGCTTCCTCCGGAGCGACGTGAAATGAAAGCGGGCTCTGCGCGAGGATCTGAAAGACTCTTGCTTCCATGGGGTTTCTGTGGAAGCTGGGTTCCCGGTTCGGTGCGCGGGCCGCAGGCGGCCGCGCCGCCCCGGGGGCAATGCCGATAGGGGTTTCAAGGGAATCCCCGAGCGCCGGGGCGCGGCCGGTGCCACACAGCGCCCAGCGCATCGCCGAGTGCTCTGCTCCGGGCCACGCTCGAGGAACAGGCATGCGCCCGGTTCACCGCCGCGGAGCCGTGCCAGACTCAGAGGATCGAATCCTCGAAGAAGTATCTCAAAAAGAGGGAAGAGCCTATCGATATTCCGATATAGATTCCGGCAGCGCGCAGCCCGACGGAGATGCTTTTCAAGCATCCGGCCCAGCAACGGATTCGTCGTATCAGAACCGTATCAAAACGGATCCGATTGAGTTCTAAGAGGTTATCGGTTGAGCGAAAGCAGACGCCCCAAGTTGTTGAAACACGAAGGACACAATAGGAATTCATGGACTGAAAAAAGCCACTTGGGTGCTTCACACCCAGGAGGTCACAGGTTCGAGTCCTGTCGCGCCCACCGTCAATAGGCTCTTCGGCTCTACGCCAACAATGGGGGCAGGTCCCCTACCAGCTAGCCACAGACTCCCGCATAGCGGCAGCCGCCCAACCCAGCGGTAGGGCAGGAATGCAGTACAATGCTTCAGAGCTTATGATCCACAACGCCAAGATTATGCGACATCGAGATCTTACCGATTTTGCGCTGATCGGCGCGCTGACGCTGATGACAGCATACGCCCAAACCCCGGCGACAACCGCCCCTCCCGTTGCCCACCTGGAGAAGAGAGGCGCCGCCACCCAGCTCATTGTCGACGGCAAGCCGTTCCTGGTTTTGGCCGGCGAGTTGATGAACACCGCCGCCTCCAGCCCCGAGCACATGCAGGCGGCGTGGCCGCATCTGGCGAAGGTGGGGCTCAA
Source organism: Bryobacterales bacterium (assembly GCA_003154855.1). Lineage (GTDB taxonomy): Bacteria > Acidobacteriota > Terriglobia > Bryobacterales > Bryobacteraceae > Fen-330. Next base: position 353 of record PMEV01000382.1, on the reverse strand, counting down.
CACGGTCCTGGCTCCCATCGCCTGGGCCTGGATCGAGCCCGAAGAGGGCAAGTACGACTTCACCTTCGCGGACAACGTCATCCGGGACGCGAGAGCCAACAAGATGCGTATCGCGTGGCTGTGGTTCGGAAGCTGGAAGAACGGACTCACCAACTTCGCCCCGGCCTGGGTGGTGTCAAACCAGGACCGATTCCCGCGCGCCCAACTGGCCGGCGGCCATACCGTCGAGGTCCTGTCCACATTGAGCGCCGCCAACCGGGACGCCGATGCGAAAGCGTTCGCGGCCTTCATGCGGCACATCAAGGAAGGCGATTCGCCCGCTCCCACGACGATCATGGTCCAACTGGAGAATG
>PMEV01000120.1:789-4740 GCA_003154855.1 Bryobacterales bacterium | reverse complement strand
CGGCCCGCGGCCGGCGTCACCACCTCCTCCAGGTCCGCCTCGAACCCTGTCTCATCCACGCGCACGCGCGCCGTTTCGCCGGGCAGCACAAACGGCGCCAGCACCACGCGGCCGCCGATCCGCGCCAGGCCCGCGCCGCCATAAACCAGTTTTTCGATGGTGACAAGTTGTGTGGTCACGGTACGATAGAGACTCTAGCATGAAACCACGAGTCTTCTCCGGGATGCAGCCCTCGGGCAACCTGCACATCGGCAATTATCTGGGCGCGCTGAAGAACTGGGTGCGCATCCAGCCCGACTACGAAGCCGTTTTCTGTATCGTAGACCTGCACGCGGTCACCCTCTACCAGGACCCCGCCGAGCTGCGCGCCAAGATCCTCGAACTGGCCGCGCTCTACCTGGCGGCGGGCATCGACCCGCACCAGAGCGCCATTATGGTGCAGTCGTCGGTGGCGGCGCACGCGGAGCTGGCCTGGATGCTCACCTGCGTCACTCCGGTCGGCTGGCTGGAGCGCATGACCCAGTACAAGACCAAGGCGGCGGTGCAGGAAACGGTGGGCGACGGGCTGCTGCAATACCCGGTGCTGATGGCGGCCGACATTCTGCTCTACCAGGCGGCCATTGTGCCCGTGGGAGACGACCAGGCGCAGCATCTCGAGCTGACCCGCGACATCGCCCAGCGCTTCAACTCCCTCTACGGCGAAACCTTCGTGATGCCCGCGACCAGCCTGCCCACGGTGGGTGCGCGCATCATGGGCCTCGACGATCCCTCCAAGAAAATGAGCAAGTCGGAGGCGGGCGCCGGCCACGCCATCTCGCTGCTCGATCCGCCCGCCACCATCCGCAAGAAGATCATGCGCGCCACCACCGATTCCGCGCCGGCCGTCGATTTCGCCCTGCTCGGCCCAGGTGTTGAGAACCTGCTCAACATCTACCAGGCCTTCAGCGGTTGGGATGCGGAGCAAATGCGCGCGCACTTCGCCGGCCTGCGCTACGGCGACCTTAAAAAGCAGGTGGCCGAGATGGTGGTCGCCAGCCTCGAGCCGCTGCAACAGCGCTACCGCGAGATCGCCGCCGAGCCCGGTTACGTGGACGGTATCCTGCGCCAGGGCGCCGAGCGCGTGGCCCCCATCGCCAATTCGACCGTCGAGCTGGTCAAGCGGCGCATGGGCCTGTACGCGCCCTGCTGATATGGCGGTCCCCCTTTCCGCTTACTGGCGCCTGGTTCGCTCGAACCGCAATTTCCGCCGGTTGTGGCTGGCCCAGGTGATCAGCGAGATGGGCGACTGGATCTACTGCGTCGCTATCTACACCCTGCTGCTGGAGCTGACGCACAGCGCCAAGTCGGTCGCCTTCGCATTCGTATTGCAGGTGCTGCCGCAATCCTTCGTGGCGCCCCTGGCGGGCGTGGTCAACGACCGCGTCAGCCGCCGGCGCGTGATGATCGCCGCCGACCTGGCCCGCTCCGTCATCGTGCTGGGCATGCTGGTGGCCAGCCGCGCTCGGGCGGTCCCGCTGATCTACCTCCTGCTGCTGCTCGAAACCGTCATGTGGGCCTTCTTCGAGCCGGGACGCACCGCCACCGTTCCCAACATCGCCGCCAGCGACGACCTGCTGACCGCCAACGCGCTCTCCTCCATGACCTGGAGCCTCAATCTGGCGCTGGGCGCGGGCTTGGGCGGCGCAGTTGCCGCATTCTTCGGGCGCAACACGGTTTTCGTTCTGGATTCGCTCTCTTTCCTGGCCTCCGCGGCGCTGCTGCGCGGCATGCGCTTCACCGAGCCCCACATGACCGGCGCCAGGCCGCTCGGCTGGCGTGACCTGATCGATTTCTCGCCCATCGCCGAAGGCATTCGTTACGTGGCTCGCGACCGGCGTATCTTCGCGCTGCTCCTGGTGAAAGCCGGACTCGGCCTCCTGGCGAGCCACTGGGTGCTGTTCCCGATCTTCGGTTCTCGGGTCTTTCCGGTGAAGATGGCGGGTGGGTCGGGCGGAGCGATGCTGGGAATGAGTGCGCTGATGAGCGCGAGCGGCATCGGCGCCCTGCTGGGTCCCGTACTGGGCGGTTACTGGGCCGGCGGGCGGCGNNGTGCTCATACAGGGCGGCTCGTCCCTGGCTTGGGTGTTCTCAACCACCCTGCTTCAGTTTCAGACCGACGACCGCTACCGCGGGCGCGTCTTCGCCGCCGATACCGCCTTCGCCGTGGTGGCCATGTCGCTCACCACCTCGGTGTGCGGCCTGCTGATCGATGGAGGCATTTCCGTGCGGCAACTGGCAGCCGCCACCGCCCTGTTGGCGCTCCTGCCGGCAGCCGCCTGGGCGTTCGGATTGCGCCTGTTCACTCCCGACCGTCGAACGGGATGACCCCTACCATCCCCAGTTTCCCCCCGGGCGTCTGGAAGATATCCCCTTCGACGTGGCCCGCCGCCCGGGCGGCGTCCTCGTTAGCGTAAACGGGAATGAGATCCGTGTTGATGTCTATCTCCCGGGTGACAAACTCGACGATATTGTACGTGAAAGGCGCCTTGGGCTTCGCTTCACTCACAGTGTCAAGTCTACGCGATAACGGTGATCCGTGAAAAGCCCTCTTTCAAGGTGGGAGGCTTCATTTTGTGCGCCATCCGCTCCAGCGCCTCCTCCGGAACCACCCTCAGCCGGCCCCGGTTGCGCTCCCGGCAGACCTCTAATGGCACGTCGAAATACACCGCCTCGACCGGGCAGCCGTAGAGATGCCCCAGCCGGAGATAAGGTGCCCGCTCGCGCGGCGTCAGGTGCGTCGCGTCCACGTAAGTGACCGGCCGGCCGATCTCCAGGCGCTGCCGCAGCAGGTACCGCATCACCCGGAACACCCGAGCGTGAATGCTCTGGTCCGTGGGGTCGTCGGCCAACAGGCCGCGCACGGCATCCGAGGAAATCGCCGGCACGCCGAGTTTCTCGACGTAAGTGGACTTGCCCGAGCCCGGCAGTCCCACCAGAACGACGATCCGCATACTCCCTATCCTACCGAGACCAGCCGGGCCTTCAGCGCCTTGACGCGATCGCGCACCTGAGCGGCCTTCTCGAACTCGAACTTCTTGGCCGCCTCCCGCATCTTCTGCTCCAGCTCGCCAATGACGCGCTCGAGCTGCTCCGGCGGCACCTCGCTCTGGTCTTCCTCCTCCAGCGGCACGGTCACGTAATCGGCCTCGGCAATCGCCACCAGCGTCATGTCGATGGGCTTCACGATGGATTGCGGCGTGATGTGGTTCTCCTCGTTGTACTGCACCTGGATCCTGCGCCGCCGGTCGGTCTCCCCGATGGCTTGGCGCATGCTATCCGTCATCACGTCGGCGTAGAGCACCGCCTTGCCGTGCAGGTGCCGCGCCGCCCGCCCCATGGTTTGTATGAGCGAGCCGGCGGACCTCAGGAACCCTTCCTTATCCGCGTCCAGAATGGCCACCAGCGACACCTCGGGCAGATCCAGCCCCTCCCGCAGCAGATTGACCCCGATCAGCACATCGATGTCGCCGCGCCGCAAATCGCGCAGGATCTTCACCCGATCCAGCGTCGCCACCTCCGAGTGCAGGTACTGGCATTTCACGCCCACCTCGGAGTAGTATTCCGCCAGATCCTCCGCCATGCGCTTGGTAAGCGTGGTCACCAGCACCCGCTCCCCCGCTTCCACCCGCTGGCGGATCTCGTTCAGCAGATCGTCGACCTGCCCCTTAATCGGCCGCACGTCCACTTTCGGGTCCACCAGGCCCGTGGGGCGGATCACCTGCTCGGCCACCACCCCCGCCGTCTTCGTCAGCTCGTAAGGACCCGGCGTCGCCGAGCAGTAAATGACCTGGTTGACCCGGTTCTCGAACTCCTCGAAGGTGAGCGGCCGGTTGTCCAGCGCGCTGGGCAGCCGGAACCCGAAGCTGACCAGCGTCTCTTTGCGCGACCGGTCGCCGTGGGACATACCGTGCA
>PMEV01000120.1:0-762 GCA_003154855.1 Bryobacterales bacterium | reverse complement strand
TTCGGCGTGCCACCACTCCAGCTCCAGTTCGATCGAGCGCAGCGCGGCCTCGCGCGTCTCCTCGCTCATCACGTAGTGGGTCTTGGGGTAGATCGGTAGCCGCAGATACGTCTGGCGCACCTGGCCCAACAGCGGGTCGATCTGCGACAGGCTCTCGATTTCGTCGCCAAACATCTCGATGCGGTAGGCGTTGTCGTCGTAAGTCGTCCAGATCTCGATCACGTCCCCGCGCACCCGGAACGTGCCCCGGCGGAACTCCTCCTCGCTGCGCTCGTACAGGATCTCGACGAGGCGCTGCAGAATCTGCTGGCGCGAGATCTTCTGCCCCTTCTCCAGCATCAGCAGCATGCCGTAGTAGGCCTCCGGCGAGCCCAGCCCGTAGATGCAGCTCACGCTGGCCACGATCACGCAGTCCCGCCGCTCGAACAGCGACCGCGTGGCCGACATCCGCAGCTTGTCCAGCTCGTCGTTGACCGTGGCTTCCTTCTCGATGTACACGTCGCCCGACGGGAGGTAGGCCTCCGGCTGATAGTAGTCGTAATAGCTGACGAAGTATTCGACCGCGTTCGACGGAAAGAAGGTCTTGAATTCCTGGTACAACTGCGCGGCCAGCGTCTTGTTGTGCGCCAGCACCAGCGTCGGCCGCGCGATCCGCTCGATCACCTTGGCGACGGTGAACGTCTTCCCCGACCCGGTCACTCCCAGCAGCACCTGGTGCCGCTCGCCGTCGTTCACCCCCCTGACCAACTGCTCGATCGCCGC
>PMEV01000125.1:7682-8359 GCA_003154855.1 Bryobacterales bacterium | reverse complement strand
CAGGGGGTGCACCTTGTACCGGGCGCCCAGTTGCACTTCGGCCGGCGCCTGGGCGGGGTCCTCCGCCAGGAACCCCAGCAGCCGGATGCCGTAGCGGGACGACTCCTCGAGCGCCTCGCCCAGCCGGCGCGCGCTATCCCCGACGCGNNTGGCCGCGGCCAGCCGGAACAGGCACAGAAACGCCCAGCTATAGACCGCGAACAGCGCCAGGAAGGAACGGCTGAGCGGCGTCTCGAGCCGCAGCAGGTATTGGGCGAACACCAGGCAGGCGATCCCCTGCAAGGATTGGCGCAGGCTGTCGCGCAGGATCACGCGCGGATTGCCCGCGTCCAGCTTGTCGTAGACGCTGATCCAGATTCCCATGGCCAGCCACACCAGCGCCGAAAAGCCTAGCAGCAACGCGTGGATCGCGAAGCTGAGGTGGAAGATGCGCTCGAAGTGCAGCAGCACGCGGCTCTGGTAAGCGGCCTCGAAGGCCAGCGCCGTGAGGNNACATCCGACAGACCGAAAAGGACCTTGACCTTACGATGATGCCGGCTGAACATTCCAGCAAAAGGATATCAGATACGGGCGTCGAAGGCTCTGGCCAGCAGATCCTGCACCCCGAGCCGCTGGGCCCACATCGACAGGTAGTCCCGGTCCAGCGCCCGATTCATCGCCAGCAGGCCCAGAACGTC
>PMEV01000125.1:0-7660 GCA_003154855.1 Bryobacterales bacterium | reverse complement strand
CTGGCCGGCAATCTCGAAGCTCATCGGCGTGGCCCGCGATAGCTCCGCCTGATGGAACTCCCCGGTGGGTGGAAAGATGTCGAACTTCTGACCGGTTGGGATGTGAATGATATTGAACGGGCGGCCAGCCTGAATCGCGTCGCCGATGACCTGCGGGTCGGCGTACCAGCCGCTCCCCAACGCGGCGGCAAAGTCGGCTGCCTGGGACCGGCGGATCTCGGCCAGCAGATCCACGTCCAGGGTGGCCCGCGGCACGCCCCACGCCGAGGAGGCGACGGAGCCACCCAGCAGGTAGCGGACCCGCAGGCGCTCCAGCGCCACCACCACACTGCCAAAGGCGTCGGCCAAGCTATTCATATTCGGGGAGAAGGTTGCCGTAGACCTTGCCGAAGAGGTCGGCGCCCAACCTCTGCCGGGTCGCCCGCAGGAAGATCTCGCGGGCGTCGGCCTGGGGATACTTTTGGCGCAGACCGGCCTCGGCGGCGCTTTGAACCATTTCCGAGAGCTCAAAAACGCGCTGGATTTTCTCTGCGGGGGACATCCGGCGCTGCACGTCCAGAAACACGCGCCAAGCCTGGGCGGTTGTGTCGGCGGGACACATGGCTCCAGTATGCCATGCGGGCAGTTGGGGCGTCTTTACGTTTCTTTACAAACCGCCGGGTGACATTGGGCATCCAAAACTCGTCTTTCCTTTTCAATGCCAAAGGTTTACCTCTGTGCGCTGATGTTCCTCACGGCCTGCTTGGCGGCGGCCCAAACCACAGCCCCCAAGACCAGGATCATTGGCCAAATCGCCTCGCTTGACTCCGCGAAGATGCAGTTCGTAGTCAAAACCGACGATGGTACGGCGGTGACGGTGGAGCTCGGCCCAGCGACCAGACTCTTGCGCGTGGCGCCTGGCGAAAAGGACCTGACCAAAGCGGCGCCGATCCAATTCTCCGACCTGGGAATCGGGGACCGCGTGGCGGTGCGCGGCGTTTCGCCGGCCACGGCGGTGATGGTGATGACCAGGGCCGACCTCGCCAAGAAACAGGACCTCGACCGGGCCCAGTGGCAGAGGCGCGGCATGGCCGGATTGGTCACGGCCGTCAACCGGGACGCCAAGGAGATCGGCATTTCGACGCGGGTGGCCGAGGGGCGGAAGACGGTGGTGATCGACGCCTCCGGCCAGGTCAACGTGCGCCGCTACGCTCCGGATTCGATTCGGTTCCAGGACGCCAGGCCGAGCAAGCTCGAGGAAATCCAGATTGGCGACCAGGTTCGCGTGCTGGGCGACAAGAACGAGGATGGGACCCGCCTGAAGGCCGAGGAGCTGGTCTTTGGCACTTTCGTGGCGCTGGCCGGGACCATCAGCAGCGTGGATGCCGCCGCCAGCGAGATCACGATCAAGGACCTGGACACGAAGAAGCCGGTAGTGGTGCGCGTGAATGCCGACACGTCTCTCAAAAAACTGCCGCTCCCGCTGGCCACCATGCTGGCCATGCGGCTGAGGGGCGAACAGGCTGGCATGGCGCCGGGCGGGCAGGCTAATCGCCCGGCGGGCGCTGCACCGGCGGGAGCGGGCGCTCCGGGCATGCCGGGAGGCCGTCCACGCGGGAACATGGACTTCTCCGACCTGCTCGAGCGCATGCCCGCTTTCAATATCGCCGAGCTCAAGCCCGGCGACGCCCTCATTCTTTCGAGCACCAGGGGAGCCGATCCATCCAGGGTGACCGCCATCACAGTGGTGTCCGGCGTCGAGCCGATACTCACTGCCGCTCCGGAGCGGCAGATCGGCGGCATGTGGAATTTCGACGTTCCGATGCCCAGCATGTAGCCGGCCGCGGGAGCGCGCCGGAAAGGAAATGGAATGAAAACGAGAATCGGATGGTGGCGCCTGATCGTTCTGCCGCTGACGGCCGTTTTACTGTCTGCGCAAGGGCCGGCCGTGCAGATCAAAGGGACCGTCTCGGACCAATCCGGCGCGGCCATTCCCGGCGCCACCATCACCGTCACCGGACAGGGCATCGTAAAGACTTTCAGCACGAATGAGATCGGCGTCTACACGGTCTCGGGGATGCCTCCCGGCAAGTACAGCGTGCGAATGAGCTCCTTCGGCTTCTCGCCGGCGGTGAAACCAGACATCGCGATTCAACCCGGCAAGGCGCTGGTCCTGGATGCCAATCTGACGATTTCGGTCGACAAGCAGGAAGTCACCGTGGCGGCCGACTCGAACTCGGTAAGCACGGAGGCTTCGAGCAACGTGGGCGCGATCGTGCTTCGCGAAGCGGACCTGGATGCGCTCTCGGACGATCCGGACGACCTCGAGTCCGACTTGCAGGCGCTGGCCGGCCCGTCGGCGGGGCCTAACGGAGGCCAGATTTTCATCGACGGATTCTCGAACGGCAAACTCCCGCCGAAGTCCTCGATCCGGGAGGTGCGCATCAACCAGAATCCGTTCTCCTCCGAGTACGACCGTCTGGGATTCGGGCGCATCGAGGTCTTCACGAAACCCGGCAGCGATACTTTCCACGGACAGGCCTTCATCAGCGACAGCAACAACGTGTTCAACGCCCGCAACCCGTTCTCCGACACCAAGCCCGAGTTCGACGCGCGCTACTTCGGCGGCAACGTGGGCGGACCCCTTAACAAGAAGGCGTCCTTTTTCGTGGACGTCGAGCGGCGGCAAATCCAGGACGACGCGTTGATTTACGGCACCGATCTCGCCGGCCCCATCAACGAGACCTTGGCGACCCCCCAGCGGCTGACCGAAGTGAGTCCGCGCCTGGACTATCAGCTCACCCCGAAGAACACGCTGGTAGTTCGCTACGGCTATAACCAGAACGATAGGGACAACGCGGGTGTGGGCGGGTTCGCGCTTCCCAGCCAGGCCTACAATACGACGCTAGGGAGCCAGAACGTGCAAGCCACCGAGACCGCCATGGTGAGCGCGCACGCCGTCAACGAAACCCGCCTGCAGTTCTTCCGGACCCGGTTGGACAATTACGGGAATAACACGATCCCCACGCTGACCGTGAGCGACTCCTTCAGCAATGGCGGCTCGCAGATCGGCCGCGGCTGGAACTCCGACGACCACTGGGAGCTCCAGAACTACACCTCGTGGACCCGGGGCCGGCATTCCCTGAAGGCGGGCGGGCGTTTCCGCTACTCGGACGAGTCCGACAACTCGCCCACGAACTTCGGCGGCACGTTTACGTTCAACGGCGGCCAGGCCCAGCAACTGGATTCCAATGGCCAGCCCATTCTGGATTCGAGCGGTAACCCGGTGATGGTCCAGATCAGGTCGCTGCAGCGTTACCAACGCACGCTGTTGGGCCAGGTTGGCGGGGGCGCGTCGATGTTCTCGATCGTCAACAAAGGCACTCCCCTGGCCACGGTGACACAGGCCGACCTGGGGGCCTTCATCCAAGACGATTGGCGCGTGAAGACGAACTTCACGCTCAACCTGGGACTGCGCTATGAGACCCAGAGCAATATCCACGACTGGAGGGACTTCGCGCCGCGTATCGGCTTCGCCTGGGCGCCGGGCGCGAAGAAGGGGGTCCAGAAGACCGTCATCCGGGGCGGGACCGGCGTGTTCTACAGCCGCTTCGACGACAGCTACACGCTGCAGACGATCCATTACAACGGGACGAACGAGCAACAGTTCATCGTCATCAATCCCGACTTCTTCCCCAACGTTCCATCCATCAGTCAACTGGCCGCCCAAGCGCAGACGGTGTGGATGAAAGACCCCACTCTGCGAGCGCCGTATATCCTGCAGAGCGCCGTCAGCCTGGAGCGCCAGTTGCCCCGCAACACATCGGCGGCCCTCACCTTCACCGACTCCCTCGGGAACCGGCTGCTGCGTTCCACGATACTGAGCGAAGCGCAGGGGCCGCTCGCCGGCGACCGGGTCTACGAGTACCTGTCCAACGGAATGCTCCGGCAGAATCAGCTCATCGCCAATATCAGCAGCCGGTTCAACAAGAATATCTCGATCACCAGCTTCTACGTGTTCAACCACGCCAACAGCAACACCGATAATGCGGCCATGTTTCCGGCAAATCCCAGCGATCTCAGCGCCGAGTACGGGCGCTCTTCGCAGGACGTCCGCCACCGGTTCATGCTGTTCGGATCGCTGGCCATGAAACACAATATCCGGCTCAGCCCGTTCATCATGGCCTCATCCGGCGCGCCGTTCAACATTACGCTGGGCCAGGATCTGTTCGGCGACGGTCTCAACAACGCGCGGCCGTCCTTCGCCACGGCTCCGGGGCCGGGAGTGGTGAGCACTCCGTTCGGCATGTTCAATCTCAACCCGGCGCCGGGTGCGGCCATGATTCCGCGCAACTACGGCCAGGGCCCCGGGACGTTCTCCGTCAACTTCCGTCTGAGCAAGACGTTCGGAATCGGTCCAGTCAAGGGCGAAGCTGCCACGGCGACCCCGAGCGGAGGAGCAGGACCGGGCGGGGGGCGCGGCCCCGGTGGAATGGGGATGGGTGGCGGGCGTGGACCAGGCGGTCTTGGAGGAATGGGCGGGGGCGGCGGACGCGGCGGCATGTTTGGCGGCGACACCACCGACCACCGTTTCAACCTGACGCTGTCAGCTTCGGCGCGGAACGTGTTGAACCACGACAACCCGGGCGCTCCAAACGGCGACTTGGCGTCGCCGTTCTTCGGAGAATCGGTCGGTCTGGGGAGCACCGGGCCGGGTGGCTCGACGGCCAACAACCGGCGCCTGGAGTTGCAACTGCGGCTCGCCTTCTAACCGTTACCCTCGGATTTTAGCGGGGAATCCAGCGGATTCTCTTTGAGGGGGACGACTCGCAGCAGGGCCAGGTTCAGCGCCAGCAGGACCATGGCGCCGGCGAACGCGGGCGCAAAACCACGCATGGCGAAGCCGGGAACCAGCAGTGCCGACATGCGGAAGAGAACTGTGTCCGTGAGCACCAGAAAGATCCCCGTAATCGCCAAGCCGACTGGTCCGCCGGCATGCTTGAGTAGCGTGCCCAGGCCGGCACTGATCAGTCCGACGACGGCGGCGGCGATGAGCGCGGACTCGAATTCCGCGACCTGGAAGCCCGGGAAGAGGCGGGCTACCAGGAGGAGCCCGGCAACGCTGCAAAGCCAATTGACGATCAAGTAGACCACAAGGCCCTCGGCCAACACCGGCGGCATGACCGCCGGCGCTACCCTGATACCGGCGGCATGACCGCCGGCGCTACCAGGGGAGGCACGCAACGGGCCATTCGAGATATTGCTGAAAAGAAACGGGATGCGGGACAGGCGGCGTTTGGCGGGCAGATCTTTCTTACGCGGGGGCAGGGAGGTTTCTACCGGTCAATCGATTCCCAGGNNATGGCGTAGCGCTCGTTGGCGCGGAGTTCATGGCGGGCGCTTTCCCAGGCCCGGACGGCGGAGTCGGCCAGGAAGACCGAAACCGGGAAGAAGGTGGTGCGATCCGCGGACACCTGGAATACGAACTGAGTGCCGGGCTCGGAACCGCGTTCCGCCGCGCGGCGACCCGCATAGTGGTAGAGGTAGACGTAGCCGCTTTCCGCCGAGTAGGTTTTCTGGCGGGGAACTAGCGGAGCGCCCTGAAGGGGGGGCAATCTCCTGGTCGCGAGCTTGCGCAGCCACTCCAGCATGGTTCGAGCCTAGCACGGGACGAAGGTTTTCCGGCTACAATCTGGAGTGAGACGATGCCTATCCGCCGAGTGGTGGCTGGCTGTTTGCTGCTGGCGGCCGCTCTGGAAGCGCAGAAACTCGAGAACACGGGCGCGCCGATGCGCGTGCCTTTTCAATGCTCCGCAGAGGAGATTGGGGCCTTCGGGTTGACCTGCCCGAGCGGGCATCCCTGCCCGGTCTACTTGGAGCTGGCGGCGGTGGGCTCCTCTTCGAGCCGGATCTTCCTCACGGGCAATCTTCACGCCGAAAGCGTCACGCTGTTCTCGATCCTGCTGGCCAGCGAGGACGAGGGCAAGACCTGGTACGAGCCTCACGAACGGATACGGGGGGCAGGGCTGGAGCAGATCCAATTCTTCGATCTCGAGAACGGCTGGATTGGCGGCGAGCAACTCGGCGCGGTCCCGCGAGACCCGTTCCTGCTGGTCACCCAAGACGGCGGCAAGTTGTGGCGCGCGGCGCCGGTATACGAGGAGGGCCGCGCCGGCGCTATCGACATCTTCCATTTCGATTCGAAGACCCACGGGCGGCTGTGGGTGGATCGGACGATGGCGGGCGAGCCGGAACGCCGCTACGAGCTGCTGGAGAGCCGGACGGGCGGGGAGAGTTGGATACTGCGCGCGGCGAGCGGGCGCCCCATCCCGGGCCAGCCGTCCGAGGCGCCGGCAGCCGCTGGGCTCCGCTTGCGGACGGAGGAGGCTAGCCAGAGCTATCGCGTGGAGAAGCAGACCGGCGAGGGCTGGCGGCCGGTGGCCAGCTTCCTGGTGCGGGTGGGCGAGTGCGGAGAGCTGGAGCGCTACTCGGTTCCGTAGCGGATCTCCATCCGGCGGATGTGCAGGCTGGCCAGAACCAGCAGCGCGATGGTCAGACAAAGCAGGCCCGGGACGGCGAGGTAAGCCGGCGTCGGATCGGCGCTGACGGCGAAGAGTGCACCGCCGCCGCGGAACGGCGCCTGCACCGGGCACAGCGATTCCAGGTAGAAGATCACGCTGACTTTCTTGAGGATGGCGGGCAGAAAGACCAGGATCGATTCCCAGATCAGGACCGCCACCGTGGGCATGATCGGGTTGCGGAACAGGAGTCCCAGGATCAGGAACACCGCGCCGTAGCCGGCGCAGGCCAGCAGCGTCGCGCCCAGGTAGGCGGGGAGATCGGCCAATGCCGGGCCGGCCAGCGCGCGAGCGGCAGTCATTCGGATGTGGCTCAGCAGGAGCAGGTAGGTGAGCGTGGTGCTCAGGCTGAAGACCACGCAGGTCATCAGTAGGCCGGAGAGGTACTTCCCCACCACCAGCACTTCGCGGCGCACCGGCGCGAGGAAGTAGTAGTGAAGGCTCTTCTCGAGCACCTCGCCGCGGAACAGGTTCATGAAGACCGCCACGGCGCTNNTGGGCGAAGGAGTGCGCGGCGTAGAGCACGATTGGGGAGGCGGCCAGCAGGTACACCGGAATGGAGCGCTTCCGGGCGAAGTTCTTCTTCATCTCGAGGCGCAGAATCGCCAGGATCTGCGTCCACCACAAACCCCACGGTAATTTGGCTGTCATGCCCCGCCTCCCGCGGCGCCGATCAGGTATTCGTAGACCGAGAGGACGTCGTCGTCGGCCGGAGCGACCGAGGAAAGCTCGACGGCGCCCTCGATCACCATCTGGTTCAGCAGTTCATAGAACAGGTCCGGATCGCGGGTCGAGACGAGCAGGCCCTGGCGGTCGTTGTGCATTTTGACCTCGACCACGTGATCCTGGGCGAAGAGGCGGGCCGCCAGCAGGCCGGGCTGTGTACAGCGCACCAGGACCTGGAGCGGGTGCTCCTGGTGCATCTCGCCGCGGACGGCCTGGATCTGCCCTTCGGCGACGACGTAGCCGTTGCTGAGCAGCACCACCTGGTCGGAGATGCGGTCGACCTCGTGCAGAATATGGCTGGAAATGACGATGTGTAAGCCTTCGCTGGCCAGGGCGCGGAACAGGGCGATGGTTTCGGAGCGGGCCATGGGGTCGAG
>PMEV01000052.1 GCA_003154855.1 Bryobacterales bacterium | reverse complement strand
ACTTCCGAGCTGCTTCCGAGTTGTTTGCGCCCGTACGGAAGCTCACGCCGTCCTCTTTCCGCAACCTCCGCGTTACGACTAAATACCAGGAGCATGACGTGCCGACCGTGGGCGGATATCTTCTCTTCGGGAAGGACCGGTTCGACCGCTTCCCCGACGCCTGGGTCCAGGCGGGCCGCTTTGCCGGCAAGGACCGTTCAAGACTCCTGGATAGCACTGAAATCCGCACTCACCCGCCAGGAGCCGCTGAGGAGGCGATGCGTTTCGTTCAGAAGCACATGTCGCGGGAGACGGTGATAGGACCCGTGCGCCACGCGGATCGCTGGACCATGCCGCTGGTGGCTCTTCGGGAGGCGATCGTTAACGCTATCGTCCATGCCGACTATGCTCAGAGCGGCGCGCCGATTCGAGTGGCTGTTTTCGACGACCGCATCGAAATCGAGAATCCCGGTCTCCTGCCGCTCGGATTGACGATCGAGGATATCCAGAAGGGCGTCTCCAAACTCAGGAACCGGGTGATTGGGCGTGTGTTTCACGAACTCGGCCTCATCGAGCAATGGGGCAGCGGCATTCAACGCATGACCGCCGCGTGCCGCGAGGCGGGCCTGCCCTNNCGAGGAGATCGGAACGCACTTCAGGGTAGTCCTCTCCTCGGTTCCGGTCGGACCTGTTCAGCTCGACGAACGGGATCGGACGATCCTCCAACTTCTGAAGGATGGACGCGGCCGCTCGACCGCTCAAATCGCCAGAGTTATTTCCCTGTCGGTCCGCGCGACAAGGACGCGCCTGGCGGACCTTGTGCAGCGAGACCTCGTCATCGAAGTCGGTAGCGGGCTTCGCGACCCTGGGCGCCAGTATTTCCTCCGCGCGTCATGATCGTGCACCCCAGTACTTCAGTTTGCGCTCATGGGGCGTCTCCCGGGTTTCCCTATCGGACGGAGCGGATCATGCCGAGGACGCAGGCCAGCACGAAGCATCCCGCGAAAAACAGCAGCGCGAGCGAACTCCGATCCATACTCTGCATCGAGTAGAAGAGTTCGGCGCTCACACGATTTCCCCGCTGCCTCCAGAGTAAGCGCTTCAACCAGCGCACCCGGAGGGCGATCAGCAGAAGTCTATGAACCACCGCCGAAAAAGAAATCGNNTCGGGGCTGTGGGGCGTATAGGTGGCCACCTTGCGGTAGACCATGGCCCCGATAATCTCCTGGTGGTTCTGTACCAGGACGCCGTTATAGAAGACCGTGACGTAGCCGGGCTTGACCAGCTTGGCGCCGTCGAAGCGCGGGGCCTCGAAGGCGATGTCGTAGGTCTGCCACTCGCCGGGTTTGCGCGCCGGATTCACGAGCGGGGGCCACTGGCCGTAAATGGCGCCGGCCTGGCCATCGGCATAGGTGGGGTTGTCGTAGCAATCCAGGACCTGGATTTCATAGCGGCTCATGATGATCACGCCGCTGTTGCCGCGCCCCTGGCTGGAATTCTCGAGCACCGACGGAGAGGCCCACTCGACGTGATACTGGGCGTCGCCGAACGCCTCCTTGCTGACCAGATCTCCGGCGCTGTCGACGACTTCCATGTAGCCGTTTTCGAGCTTCCAGGCGGGTGGGACGGAGCGGCCTTCGTGGATGTGGCGCCAATGGGAGAGATCCTTGCCGTCGAACAGGACGATGGCGTCGGAGGGGGGTTGGCCGGGCAGGACGCCGGGCGTGACGATGTGCGGATGGGGCCGCGCGGGATCGTGAACGTGCCAGGGCTGGCCCGGAAGTATGGGAGTGTCCGTGAATCCCTGGTCCACAAGCTGGTAGAAGCCGCTGGCGGCCGCGATGGCGAGTGCGCCGCCCAGGGCGAGGGAAATGCTGCGCAGATTGTTCTTCATGGCACTGACAGCTTAGCAGAAGAGCGGCGATACTGGAAGCATGAAGCGGATACTGCTGGCTGTTGGACTGGCCGCGCTGGCGGCGGCGCAGATGAGCGACGTTTCGGGGCAGCGCATACGGGCGCATACGCGCTTCCTCGCGAGCGACCTGCTGGAAGGGCGCGGGGTGGGAACGCGCGGGGGACAACTGGCCACCGAATACCTCGCCGCGCAGTTCGAGGCGATGGGGGCCAAGCCGGCCGGAGACAACGGCACGTTCTACCAGAAGGTGCCGCTGGTGGGAGTGGAGCCCCAGCCGGATACGCAGCTCGCGGCGACGGCGCAGGGCGCCACCGTGACGCTCAAGTGGCTGGAGGACTTCATCGGGACTAATGAGCGGCAGCAACCCGAGGCGGCCATCGACGCGGAGGCGGTGTTCGTGGGGCACGGGATTGTGGCCCCGGAGTTTGGCTGGGACGACTTCAAGGACGCGGACGTTCGGGGCAAGATTTTGGTGCTGTTCACGAACGAGCCGGATTCGAACGACCCGAAGTTCTTCGGCGGAAAGGCGCTCACCTACTATGGGCGCTGGTCGTACAAGTACGAAGAGGCGCTGCGCAAGGGGGCGCTGGGAGCGATCATCATCCACACCACGCCGACGGCGGGCTACGGCTGGGAAGTGGTGCGGAACTCTTGGGGCAGGGAAGAGTCGTACGTGCGGGTGGCGCCGGGCGAGCCGGCGCTGGCGCTGGCCGGATGGGTGACGAGCGAAGCGGGCGGCCGCATTCTGGCACTAGCGGGCCACACGGTGCCCGAACTGTTGAAGGCTTCCCAAGCGCGCGGGTTTCACCCCATTCCGCTGGGCATACGGTTTCACGGGAAGATGGTCTCCAAGGTGCGCCAGCAGGAGACGCGCAACGTGGTGGCCCAGATCCCGGGGAGCGATCCGGCGCGGCGCTCGGAGGCGGTGATGTTCAGCGCGCACTGGGACCACTTGGGGATCGGCACTCCGGTGAACGGCGACGCGATCTATAACGGCGCGGTGGATAATGCGACGGGCTGCGCCATCCTGCTCGAGATTGCGCGGGCCTGGGCGGGATTGGAACAGAAGCCTCGGCGCACGGCGATTTTCCTCTCGGTGACCGCGGAGGAGTCCGGGCTGCGGGGATCGGAATACTACGCGGCGCATCCCGTGGTAGCGGCGGACAAGACGGCGCTGGCGCTGAACTTCGACGCGTTCCAGCCGCAGGGGCGGACGCGGGATGTCGAGGTTTCGGGCGCGGAGCGAACCACGCTCTGGCCGCTGGTCGAGGAGGCGGCGCGGCGGATGGGCTTCGAGATCAAGCCCGAGGCGCACCCCGAGCAGGGGCACTACTACCGCTCGGACCACTTCTCGTTCGCGCGCGCCGGGATTCCCGCGTTCTCGATCAGCCAGGGTACGGAGTTTCTGGGCAAGCCGGCGGATTTCGGAGAGAAGCTGTTCGAGGAGTTCAACGCGAAGCACTACCATCAGCCCTCGGACGAGTTTCACGAGGAGTGGGATTTCTCGGGGCTGGAGCAGATCGCGCGCTTCGCCACGCTGATCGGCATCGACGCGGCGAACGCGGAGGAACTGGGGCGGTTCAAGAAGGGGGACGAGTTCGAGAGGAAGTGAGGCGGGAACGGCACGAATACCTAGCCGCAGATGAACGCAGATAAACGCCGATCAGCAAAGAGCGTGTCCATCGGCGTTTATCTGCGTTCATCCGCGGCTCAGGATGGTTTTTGAGCGTTTCCGCAGGCGCCTCCTCCCTACTGCTGCACCAGCTCGACGCGGCGGTTCTTGGCGCGGCCTTCTTCGGACGAGTTCGAGGCGACGGGGGCCAGGGGGCCGGCGCCTTGGGCGCTGAGGCGGGCGGCGGCGATCGCGAACTTGGCCGTCAGCACTTGCACGACGGCGGCGGCGCGGCGCTTGGAGAGATCCATGTTGGACGCCAGGGCGCCCACGTTGTCCGTGTGTCCCACGACCAGGAGTTTGAGCGCGGCGTCCTGCTGGAGCAGNNTCCACCGTGACCAGCCCTCCTTCCATGGGCTTGACTTCCACGACGTAGAGATGGATGGCGGACCCCTGGGCCAGGTTGGTCCACTGCCCGATGTGCAGGCTCACGTAGACGTCGCCCTCGGCCCTGGCCTGCTTGGCCGAAAGCACGCGCTGGCCGGCGCCCCAATTCCAGTCTTCCTCACCTCTGGCGGCATACAGCTTGGGTCCTCCCTGTCCGCAGCCTTCGGAGTTCACGCAGGACCACAAGATCTGGAAGTTGCCCCGTTTCAAAGCGCTCTCGTAGTTGCGGTAGATCTCCAGGATGGAGCGGCCTGCCGGAGCGTCGTAGACGATGTGGGTGATCTTGCCTTCCAGGTGCTGGCTTTTTTCGAATGTTCCGTCTGGCTTGAACTTACCCAGCGGCAGCGTGAACTCGTCGAACTCGACGGACTGATACTCGCCGATGAACGCGCCGGGGTACCGCGAAACCAGCGGATGGTCCTTGCTNNTAATCGCGCGCGAGGGTTACGACGGCCTGGGCTTCGGCGGCGCGCGATTCACCCACCGGCCCGAGCTTTTCGGAGGTCTTGAACTTCACGGAGACGCGGTCCAGATCCAGCGAGAGGGTTGCGGCCAGCTTCTCGCGGATGGCGGTGCGGTAGTCCTTGAGTTTGGGGCGCTCGAGCAGGACGGTGCAATCGACGTTCACCAGGCGGTAGCCCCGATCGCTCGCGAGCTCGAGGGCGTGCCGGAGGAAAACCGAGCTCTCGGCGCCGGCCCAGCGCGGGTCGGTGTCCGGGAAGTGCAGTCCGATGTCGCCCAGGGCGGCCGCGCCGAGCAGGGCATCGGTGATGGCGTGCGCGAGTACGTCGGCGTCGGAGTGGCCGTCCAGGCCGAGCTCGGAAGGGATGGCCACGCCGCCCAGAACGAGCGGCCGGCCGGGAGTGAGCGGGTGAACGTCCCAACCGATGCCGGTGCGGTACTCGCCCAACTCAGACCGCCTTCGCCTGCGCGGCCTGCTCGGACAGGAAGAGGCGGGCCAGGTCCATGTCGCTGGGCTTGGTGATCTTGATGTTGCGGTCGCTGCCCAGGACCACCGAGACCTCGACCTCCTCCAGGCGCTCGACCAGGCTGGATTCGTCGGTGGCAATGAAGCCGTCCTCCCGAGCCTTCTCGAAAGCCTGCCGGAGCAAAGCGTAGCGAAAAACCTGGGGCGTCTGGGCCAGGGTAAGGCGCTCGCGCGGAAGCGTGGTATGCACCTTATTCTTGCGGACCTGCTTCACCGTATCCACGGGCACGATGCCGACGATGGCGGCGCCGCACTGCGCCGCTTCCTGAATGACCTGCCCGATGGTCGAACGGTCGATGAACGGCCGCACCGCGTCGTGGACCACCACCAGGTCGGTATCGGCGTCCAGAACAGCCAGCGCGTTCTGGACCGATTGCTGGCGCGAATCGCCGCCCTCGACCAGCCGGACCGGGGTGGGCAGGGCTTCCTGCCGGAGCAGGAGGTCGAACCACTCCATGTCCTCGTGGCGCAGCGCCACCACGATTTCCCCGATGGGGGGACAGGCGACGAACTTGCGGATGGTGTGAAGCAGAATGGGAGAACCGTCCAGCAACATGAACTGCTTGCGGCTGGTGCCGGCCTTTTCGGCCGAATTGAGGCCCATGCGGGTGCCGAGACCCGCGGCGGGGAGGATAACCGCTACTTTCATGGTCGAGATCCGATTGTAGCTCTAAATCGCCCAGGCCGAGGCCCGTGGCGGAATCAACTGCCTGGCTGCGCCGAGGCGGGCGCCGCCTGCTCGCGGGGGCGCTCGGCGTGCTTCTCGGAGTGCGGGCCCTTATCGTAGATGGTATGCACGCGCTCGTCGAAGCGGCCGAAAATCATCTTGCCCGCGGTGGTCTGGAGAACGCTGGTTACGGTGATGTCGACGGTCTTCGAGATCAGCCGTTTGGCGTTGTCGACGACCACCATGGTGCCATCGTCGAGATAGGCCACGCCCTGGTTGTACTCCTTGCCCTCTTTGAGGATGAAGACGCGCATGGTTTCGCCGGGCAGCACGATGGGCTTGAGAGCGTTGGCCAGTTCGTTGATGTTGAGCACCTGGATGCCGTGAAGCTGGGCCATCTTGTTCAGGTTGAAATCGTTGGTGACGATCTTGCAAGCGTAGACCTTGGCCAGCTCGATGAGCTTCATGTCCACGTCCCGGACAGCCGGGAAGTCGTCCTCGATGATCTGGACATGCAGGTTGGCCATCTTCTGGATGCGTTGCAGAATGTCCAGGCCGCGGCGGCCCCGGTTGCGCTTCATCGAGTCGGCGGAGTCGGCGACCAGTTGCAATTCCCGGAGCACGAACTGGGGAATCACGATGATGCCGTCCAGGAAGCCGGTTTCGGCGATGTCGGCGATGCGGCCGTCGATGATTACGCTGGTATCCAGGATCTTGAAGGTCTGCTTACCGGTCTGCTCGGCGCCAAACACGCCGCCCAGCGCCGCCAGGTTCAGCATGTCGCCCTTGTTGGCCCCGATCACGAGGCCGATATAGGTCATCCAGAGCAGGATCAGGACCTCCAGGAAGGGCAGCACCGAGTTCCCCGGGAGCGCCCACTGGAAAATAATCGCCATGAGAACCGCTCCCACAATGCCCAGGATGGAACCAATGGCGGCGCCGATCAACCGCTTCAGGCTGACCTCTTTAACGCGCATTTCGAAGAAGACGACGCCGAAGCCGACGGCCAGCCCAGCCAATCCACCCGCAATTCGCTGCGGGAGAGAAAAACCGGCTGCCGCGTCTTTGAAGGGGGTTAGAAAGTAGCCGGTCAGACCCAGCAGAAGTACGAAAAAACTACGCATGATCAGGATATTCGTCATGACCTTGCCTCACCCGTAAGATCGGCCCCCCGGTTGCCGGTGGCACGGCCCGGAGAGCGGCATGAATGGTTTCCATCCCGCAGCCGCCCGCGGCGGGCGAAGGGTGGAATGAATGCCCGTCCGGACGCCCCGAAGACGGGTTACGCCGCCCGTCGTCAAACGACGCTCTGGCGGGGAATAACTCCAACCGCATGACAATGTGACTCGCGCGCACGCCGCGTAGTTGTCGACTCCGGGACTCCTATGCGCCGCGTGGCGCCAAACAGGCGGGACTCAGATTCCCCCTCCCTCGCCCGGCTAGCAAAGAGCGAAGGGACTCCGTCACGCACGGCGGGGAACAGATTAATATAGCGAAATGTTAATCCCGCAAGTCGAGTATAACACCATTCGATGGACCCGTTCA
This sequence comes from Bryobacterales bacterium, assembly GCA_003154855.1. Taxonomy (GTDB): domain Bacteria; phylum Acidobacteriota; class Terriglobia; order Bryobacterales; family Bryobacteraceae; genus Fen-330. Next base: position 9,578 of record PMEV01000052.1, on the reverse strand, counting down.
CGAATTTGGGTTCGCATCGAGCAACTGTATCCTTGCCCGCTGGCTGCCGTGCGGAAGGCGCTGGTCGGCTGGCCCCGCGCCGCCGAGGTCGTCTGGGTGCAGGAGGAGCCGCGTCCGGCCGTCGATTGGGCGCTGGCCAGCCCCGGAAATCTGCGCGCGCCGCACCGCCGGATGACGGGGTGAGCGGGACGTACCGTCAATAGCCGGCGAACTCCTCGGTTCGGATGTCGTCGGTATCGACTCCCGCACTCTGGAGCGTGCGCTGCATCGCATGCACCATGCCCGGCGGGCCGGCGATATAGTAGATGGGCGCGTGCAATGCCGCCTCCCGCAGACTCTGCGCGATCATTTCCCAGTCGATGTAGCCGGTCTTGCCTGGCCAGGGGCGCCCGGAGTTCCCCAGGTCGGTCATGGTGGGTACGAACCGGAAGTTCGGGTTGTCCCGCTCCAAAGCCTGGAACTCCTCGAGGAAGGGAGCGTCTTCCGGCCGCCGGTTCGAATAGAAAAGGAAGATCCGATGGGGCAGCTTCTCGTGCGCCGCGCTAAAGACGATGCTCCGGAAGGGCGTCACGCCGATGCCGCCCGCCATGAGCACTGCCGGCCGGGAAGCCTTGTTGTGGAGGGTCAGGTTGCCGAACGGCCCGTCGATCTTAACCGTCGACTCGAGGGGCAGATCGCCCAAGACGCGCTTCAGGGCCGAGTCGCGCATTCGGGTGGCAACCATCAGGGCCTCCTCGCTGGGCGCGCTGGCAATGGAGAATGCCCGATCATTGCCCTCCGCATCGCTTTCGGGCGGATCGGGCACCCTGATCTCAACGAACTGTCCGGCCTTGAAAGTCCAGCCAGGCGGCTTTTCGAACCGGAATGCCAGCGTATGATCGGCGACCTGTTGGCGGTCCTTGAGCTTCGCGAGAAAACCTGGCGAAGCGGCGGTGGTGCTCATGCTGTCCTCCCTTCAACGGATGGCTCGTGCGCAGCCAGATTCCGAGGCGGCCAGGAAAGGCGTTCCGAAGCCGCCGGTCCCCAGGTTCCGGCCGGGTAAGTCTGGACCGGGAATGGCCGCTCGAGGAGCGGCGTGTACAGGCGCCAGGAGGCCTCCTCCCAGTCGGCCCGCACGAAGAGCGACTGATCGCCGATCAACACGTCGAGCAGCAGGGCCTCATAGGCGCTGGGCAACTTGTCGAAGGCCTCGGCGTAGCGGAAATGCAGGCGTTTGGTAGTCAGGCGGACGGAGCGGCCCGGAGTTTTGACTTCAAATTGGAGATCGAATCCCTCATTCGGCTGTAGGGCGATCACCAGGACGTTGGGATGGATGGAGTCGCAGCCCAGCGGCTCAAGAATCCTGGAAGGCGGATGCCGGAAGGTGACCGCGATCTGGCTGAGCCGCTGGGGCAGCCGCTTGCCGGTGTGCAAGAAGAAGGGCACACCGTACCAGCGGTAGTTGGCGATCTCGAGCTTCAGAGCGGCGAAAGTCGCGGTCTGGGAATCCGGCGCTACGGCGTCGGCACGCTCACAATAGGCAGCCCGGTGCTCGACTCCCAGAGTCTCCGCGACCAGAATCTCGACCTTCTCGACGTAGTGATCGATGCGGTAGATCTGCGGCTCGTCGAAGTGGCGATGGATCAGGGCATTAAGCGCCTGGGCCGACTCGAGATCGCGGCCGAAGGGTTTCTCGATGACCAGGCGGGTCCAGCCGGGAGCGCGGTTCAATCCGGCCACGCCGAGCCGCTCGACGGTGGGAGCGAACGCGGACGGCGGCAGGGCCGGGTAGAAAACCCGGTTGCCGGGCAGGTGGTGGTCCCGCGCGAGTTGCGCGATGCGCGCGGCCAGCGACTGGAAATCGGCCGGCGTTCCTTCGCCGATAGATTGGTAGTACAAACGCCGGCCGCAAAAGCCGTCCGTGGCCGCGGCGCCCAGCGGCGCCCGGGCCAGCGCGCGAAAGGACTCGTCGTTCACATCAATGGGCGGAGCGGCGCCGAGAATCACCGATCGCTCGTCCAGCAATCCCTTTGTGAACAGGCAATGGAGCGCCGGGAGGAGCTTCCTGTGTATCGGGTCGCCGGTGGCTCCGAACGCGACGAAGATGTGTGGCTCAGCGGTGGGATGTGAACTCATGTCAGACCGGCGGCCGGTTGCCCCTGTGTGCAAACCTGCACGATGGATTAGATTCCCGTTCTCCCGATCGGTTGCGGGCGGCACGAGTTTGATCTTGCCGCCATCCAACCGCAGGGCAGCACGCCGCCGTTTCTTTAACCTTGTAACAGGTGGCAAAACAGCCCCGGTGGCAGCAGCCTCGGAACCCACGTTGTAGACCTGCCTACCGCCGAGCTGGCGACGGGAGCCGCCGTAGTCTTCACCTTGCATTGGACGGATACCGATCTCCGGGAAGGCGTTGACATGCTGGTCGGGGTTGAGTGACCGCCATCTATCCGCGGCCACCCGCATCATCCCGGCGCTGATGTAACCATCCCGGGCGGCGGATCGTCTTATCCAATCGAGCGCAAGATCGTCAAAGGAGTTGATCCCATGAAAACGAAGTTGCTATTTGTGTTCCTACTGGCCGGCTTGGCCATCACCAGCGCAAAGACTTACAAAGTCACCATCTTCGATCCGTCCCTGGTGGCCGGAGTCCAACTGAAGCCCGGCGACTACAGGGTGGATGTAAACGGCTCGAAAGCCGTGTTCATCGACGACCGGGAGAAGACGGTTGCCGAGGCTAAGGTGACCGTGGAGAACTCGACGAAGAAGTTCGGGAGTACCGCGGTTGAAACCAAGCAGGTTGGCGGGAATAAACAGATCGAGTACATCTCTCTCGGCGGCACCCATATGAAGTTGGCCTTCAACTAGCGCGCCTTGTGCGTCCAGGCGGGCGGCCTGTGATGCGGCGCGCTCTGCCGGTGCGCCACCTAAATACCAACTTGGCGGGATTCCTTCGGGTCCCGCCACCGCCTATTCTGAAGTAGTCAGGGTGGCCCACATGATGCCTATCTTGCGAACTCCGCCGGCATCCGCGTCCTTCCCGCGGCCAAGCTCGAACACGCCGACCGGCTGCTCGCAGCCAGTAAGGCAACCGTGATGCTGACCGAAACCACGTTCCAGGACGGAACCTGGGAGGACGCCCTGGCGAGGGTGGCCAGGTCCCATCCGCGCGCCGCGCTGGTGCTCGCGGCTGGCCATGCCGACGAGAGATTCTGGATCGACGTGCTGGAGCGGGGCGCCTTTGACCTGGTCGCCAAACCGTTCGAGGCCGGCGAATTGCGCAGGATACTGGAGAACGCTAACGCTTACGCGCGCTACAACGGGACTGGTGAACGTGGCGGCGATCCGTGCAGCATCACTCTCTTCAGGAACCCCTGCAAGTGTGGCAATCATCACTCTGTCCCGCAGATTCCTTCCGCGGAAACCGACCCCCCGCCCGCGCAACTTGGTGAACCGCGTCGAGGTTACTGCTCGACAGCCAGCAGCCCGTCGCGGTAATTGATTCTCACGACGGAGCGGCGGAGCAATGGGTATCCGAGAAGGCCGGAAATTCGAACGCCATAGGAGTTGCTCGCCGGGCCGAAGTCGAAGGTGGCCACCTCGGGTTCGGTGAACTCGCGCCCGCCGAACTGGAAACTGAGCGGCCCGATCGCGGCCGCCCCCCGGACCTCGCCACCGGGCGCGGCCAGAGCCAACATTCTCGGCGAGTCGGTCGGGCGCTCGGCCAGGGCAATCGAGCGGTCCACTGCGGTGTGCGCCGCCCCCGTGTCCAGGACGAAGTAGCCCGGGAGCCTCCGATTGACCAGAGTGCGGACCATGACGAGGTGCTCGACTCGGTAGAAAGGCAGGTCGCCGCTCGTCTCCGCCGGCGCTGTCCGGTCCGATTCCTTCCAGGCGCCCTCGCCGCGGACGGCCTCCGGCGGTGCGCCGGCGTAAGGGGACAGATCCAGCGTCTGCCGGCGGGCGTCCAGCCGCAAAAGGAATCTCTCGAAGAAACTGGCCCCGATGACCCCATCCGCGCCATCCACGAGCGGCTGGCGGGTGACATACACCAGGCAATTGCGGAACCTGAGATCGCCCATCTCGACCGTTTCAGCCAGCGCCAGCCGGCTTTCTTGCCGCGCTTCGCCCAGGCCGGTTACCGCCGCATCCGCCAGGAGCTCCAGGTGAAGTTTCTCCACGGCCCTGCGGCTGACGTAGATGCCGCTCGCGCCTGTGTCGAGTGCCAGCAGCAACGGCTTGCCTCCGTCGATGCGGACCCTTAGGAGCATGCCCGCAGCGGGTCCGGCCGTGGGTATCCAGGGGATCAGCTTCAGCCGGTACGGCGCGTACGGGGATTCGAGGACCGCGGTCTCGCGCCCGTGGAGGCGCGATAGGACCTGAATGCGGGCGGCCGCCATTTCCAGCTCCTTTCGACTCTCTTGCGCACCGTGCTCGAGATAGCGCTTCAGAAGGGCGATCTCTTCCGCGGGTGTGCGTGCGAGTGCGGCGTATATGCGGAGGATCTCCGGATCTTCCGGATCGAGCGAGTACGCCCGCTCCAGCAGAGCGCGAGCGGCGCGGCGCCGAAACTGCAACTGATCGAGTTTCGCCAACCCCAAATAGGCGCGCGCAACATTACTGCCCGATTGCAGGGCAGATGTGAACTGGCTGGCCGCTCCGTCGAAATCGGCCTTTCGGTAGCAGGTTTCGCCCTCGACCACGTGTGCCTGTGCGGCGGCGGGCGTTGCGGCGCGAAGCGGGGCACAAAGGACCAGCACGATCCCCCATACGCCGTTCAGCACCCGAATCCACCGCATCACACCGTCCCGTGGGCCGTAGCAGGCGTCCCACCCATATATTACAGGACGATGACCGGAATGTCACAAGAATGTTACAGACGCCGGCTGGCTGCGGGGTGCGCGCTCGGCGATGCCAGGGTGACTTGACGTGCCGAAACCGAATCCGCCCTCGGCGCGAGAACGGGCCTTGTCCACCCGGTAAAACCGGTCAAAAGCGCTGCCGGCGTGCTCGGGTTCGATGCACGGGGCTACCCGCTTACTTCCCGACCACCAGGATTCGAAAAGTCCCCGCCAGGACTGGACGCCTCGGCTTGGGCTGCTCGGCGGTCGCAGCCGGAAGGGGGCCATAGTCGGCAACCGACAGGAAGAGTCGCCCCGTTTTCGGATCCAGCGCCATGGTCTTAGCGCCTTGCTGGGTGGCCACATTGTCGATGACGGTGTACGAGTCCGGCGACGCCTGCTGGATGACCGTCACGGTCCCGTCGCCGTTGGAGTTGAAGACGAGCTGGCTCTTGGCGTCGTATGCGGTTGCGTCGACGCGATCGCCGATCGGCGGGGTCGCGATCACGCGGCCGCTATCCGCATCCACCACGGCCATCTTCTGGTTGTGGCAGCCCAGGAACAGCCGGCGGTTCTTCCGGTCCATCGCCATGCTCCCCGGCGCTTCGCAACCCTCCACAGGCCACCGGTTCGTGATGGTGAGTTTCTGGCTATCGATCGCCAAGACGGTGTTCTTGTCCTCGAGGTTGAGGAAAACGTGGCCTTTCCCGTCCGCGACCTGGAACTCGGGTTTTCCGCCCACGTCAATCGTGCCCGCGACGGTCGCGTCCACGGCGCTGATGGCGGTGAGGCTCTGGCTCCCTCCGTTCGCCACGAAGATGCGGTTGCTCACCTTGTCGTAGATGATGGAATCGGGGTTCTTCCCGACCGTAACTTCGGTCACCGGCTTCAGCGTGGTCAGGTCGAACACCTTCACGACGCCGGCCTTTCCGCAACTGATGAATCCGCGACCCAGCGGCGACACCACGGCAATTCCGTGAACACCCGGCGTGTCGGGTATCGATCCCTTCACGTCGCCGGAATCGACGTCCAGCACATCCACCTTAGTGCCGTGGGATACAAACAGTCTCCGGGACGCATTGTCCACGGTGAGGTAGTCCCAACCACCGTCTCCGGAAACCGGGATCTTCTGCTGCACGCGATAGCCGCTGGCGTCTGGCGTCGCGGCGATCAGCGGAGCAACGATCACAGCAGCGAAAAGTAAAGCGGTTTTCATGACTTTCTCCTTCAATGGGATTCGACTGCTTAGGCGATTGTACAGAGCCAACATTAACCCACGATGAACCGGCGCGGCCAGATCGGGAAAAGAGCACGCCGGAGTTAGGACGACGGCAAAACGAACAAAGCTCTTTCTCGAACGATTGCATCATGTTAGGCGGCGAAAAGCGAAAGTAACGGCGACGCAATTGCGCTGTCATCAACTCTTCACACACGGTTTTCTATACTAGCCAGGAGTTGGCGCAGCGGATCCCGAGCCTAAGCCGGCTCTTCGAGGGCCAATGATCGACGTTTCACACACACTAAGAAGAATCATGTTCCAACGACTTCGCGTTTATCTGGCGCCCCTGGCAGCCGCCGCATTGTTGGCGCTGCCCTCGGTACGGCTGCTGAGTGCGCCTGCGGCACCGCCGCCCCCCGGCGCTGTGCCAAGCCGCATCATTCTAACCTGGACCGGCGATCCGGCCACGACTCAGGCCGTCACGTGGCGGACCGAGGTTTTCCGGCAGTCGCCGCAAGTGCAGGTCGCCAAGCTCGACGCTAGCCCGGACTTCGAGAAGACCGCCACCGCCGTCCCTGGAACCGGGGCCACGGAAGAACTGGGCACTGGCCACAGCGTCAACCACTACGCGGCCAACCTGCATGGTCTGGAGCCCGATACGAAGTACTGTTACCGGGTGGGCGACGGCCAGGTCTGGAGCGAATGGAACGTGTTCCGTACGGCGGCGGCCAAGCCGGATGCGTTTCGCTTCATCTACGTAGGAGACGCGCAGAACAGCATCAAGTCGATGTGGTCGCGAACCATCCGCACGGCCTACGCAACCGCTCCGGACGCTCGCTTCATGCTGCACACCGGCGATTTGGTGGCGGAAGGGTGGGACGACCGCCTCTGGGGCGAGTGGTGCGACGCTCTCGGGTTCATCGGCGCCACGATCCCCAGCGTTCCCGTGCCGGGGAATCACGACCTGCATCGTCCGCCCGTTCCGGCGGGCGCCGAGAAACGCGCGCTGCTTCTCACCGTCGCGCCGCCCTGGCGCTGGCACTTCGCCCTGCCCGCCAATGGGCCCGAGGATCTTCCGGGAATGGAGTCGCAATCCTACTATCTGGACTATCAGGGCGTCCGCTTCATCGTCCTGGACTCGAATGCATTCGCATCCGAGAACGCAAACCCCGAGGGAGGCGCCCACGTTCGGGAACGGGAACTGGCCTGGCTGAACAAGATCCTTTCGAGCAACCCCAACCGATGGACCGTCGTGGCGCAGCACCAGTGCATTTACTCGATCGCGCACGAGGACTACCCGGAGATGAGGGCCGCGCTCGCGCCTGTTTACGAGAAGTACGGTGTTGACCTGGTCCTTGAAGGGCACGACCACATCTATGCGCGCAGCCACAAAGTCGCGAACGGCAAGGTGGTGGATCCTTCGGCCCCTGGGGTAATCTATGCCACCTCGGTGAGCGGCCCCAAGATGTACGACGCCCGGGAACTGAATCGCGAGGTGATGGCCAAGATCATCGACCACAAACAGTTCTTCCAGGTGATCGGAATCAGACCCGACCGGCTGCAGTTCAAGTCCTACTCGGTCGATGGCGCGGTCGTAGACCAGTTCGAGCTGCGCAAGAGCGAAGGCCATTCGACCTACGTCGATGGCATACCGGCGAAGAAGCCGCAGGCCTGAGACGGGATTCCGTCGGACGATGCGGGCCGCTGCGCCGTGGATTTCGAACCGATAAACGCACAACGTCGGAATCATGACCAGGTATTGCGACATTTCATGCGACCGTCATCAATCCGCAACAAAGACTGCGTATACTGCTTGCAAGCTGAAATCGGACACGGGAAGCGCCGTGTTTTGGTGGGCGGCTTGGCGGGGAGTTTCCGCGCTCATGTGCCGATCGGAAGATCCCCGCGTGAACCAGTTTCAAATTACCGATCGACAAGGAGCTACTCGTGAAGCACATATGTATGATCGTGTTTGTCCTCGGCATCCTCGCCCTGCCCGCGTGGGGACAGGACCGCACCGCCATCAGCGGCACAGTCACCGACTCGTCCGGCGCGATGGCGCCCGGCGTCAAGGTTGAATTGAACTCCCCGGCCACCGGGCTTTCCCGCGAAGCGGTCACCGGCGCCACCGGNNATCTACGAGTTCCCGGCGCTGCCCATCGGCTCGTACAAACTCACGATGTCGAAACCCGGCTTCAAGCCCTTCGAGGTGGATGGCGTGGATCTGCTTTACGGCCAGGTACGCACCGTCGACGCCACCTTGGCCATCGGGGCCACCACCGATACCGTCCAGGTCACTGCGACCACCGAGTTGCTCAACCGGACTTCGGCGGAAGTCGGCCAGGTCGTCGAATCGGAGCAGATCGGCGAGATCCCCATAAGCGGCCGCAACTGGGCCAGCCTGATGCTGCTCGCGCCCGGCGCCATCAACTACGGCGACGGCGCGCAGCGCGCCATCTGCTTCAACGGCCACTCGCTCGACGACAGCAACTTCACCTTCGACGGCGTCGATACCAGCGGCATCCAGGAGCAGACGCAGAAAGCCGATACCCGGCTGAACATCGCGCTCGAATCCATCGCCGAATTCCGCGTCAGCGACGCCGTTTATACCGCCGAGGCCGGCTCGGCCGGTGGCGCGCAGGTCAACGTAGTCTCGAAATCCGGCACCAACGAGTTTCACGGCAATACCTTCTATGCCGTCCGCAACGATGCGCTGGATGCGCGTTCGCCCTTCGACGGGGCCACTTTGCCGCCCTTCACCCTCAATCAGTTCGGCGCCAGTTTCGGCGGCCCCGTCATCCGCAACAAGGCTTTCTTCTATGTCAACTACGAAGGACTGCGCCAGAGCCTGGGCCAGACTTTCGAGAACTTCGTTCCCAACGACGCATTTCGCGCCCAGGTGCTGGCCACGTCGCCCGTGCTGAAGCCGATTCTGGATGCGTACCCCACCGGCGGGACGCCCGTGGACGCCATCACCAACATGGTCTCCAAAGTGGCCACCGATACCATTCGGGAAGACGCCGGGATGGCCCGCTTCGACTACCGCTTCAACGACACGAACACAACGTANNACGCGAACACGGCCTACGTGCGCTACAACGTCGACAACGCTTACATCGACGTTCCACTGGACGCCCTCGGAGACCACAACGTAATTCCCCACATCCCTACCAACGTCGTCCTCGAATACCAGCACATCTTCTCGCCTACTACTTATGACGAGGTCAGGTTTGGATTGAATCGCGCCAACTACCACAACTGGACCTATGGCACCGCGCCCGTCGCCGTGAGCCCCGGCCCCTTCGACAGCCTCAGCGACACCGCGCTGGACACCGAGGTCGGCACCAGCTTCTCCTACATCGATAACCTCACCATGGTCCGCGGCCGCCATACCATCAAGATGGGCGTGGACATCCGCCGCATCCGCCTGGATAACTCCGGCAACACCCTGACCACCTCCACCCTCAGCTACGACACCGCCCAGGATTTCATTGACAACACGGCGGCGTCGGCCACGTATCTGCAAGGCGAGGGCGTGG
>PMEV01000379.1:22610-22844 GCA_003154855.1 Bryobacterales bacterium | reverse complement strand
GCCGTCGCGCATGAATCTTCCAGGGCTCAGCGACAATTCCATCTGTTGCTCGATCGGGTCTACCTTGCTGCGCCGGCTTTGCCTCATCGACGGGCCCTCAGCGCTCCACCAATCGGTAGTGATTTCCCGGCCCGGACTCTCAGGTCGACACATACTGGCGTTTCGGGTCGTGCGGTCCCGTCCCGATTTCCACAAGAAGGCCGCGCGTGGCAATCGACTTCAACCGTGTCAGAG
>PMEV01000379.1:0-22553 GCA_003154855.1 Bryobacterales bacterium | reverse complement strand
CGCTGAATCCCGCTGCCCCATTGCTCAATCAGGTGGAGTTCGTGGAAAACCCGCCCGATCACGCGGTTCCGCAACTTGGAGACGCCTTGCATAATATCCTCAATGGTCAGCCCGAATGGCAGAAGGCCGGGATTCTCGATCTCGATCCGGTCATCAAATATAGCAATGCGGATGGGCGCTCCTTGCTGAGCGTAGTCCGCATGCACGATGGCGTTCATGAGCGCCTCCCGAATCGCAACCAGAGGAACCGACCAGCGGTCCTCCCTGCGGATGCCCTCTATGGTCGATTCGTGCGTCAGATGCCTGTGTGCGAATGCAATCGCTTCTTCCGCGGCGCGAGGCAGGAACGAGCGGATCTCCGCTGAATCCAGTAGACGGGTTCGATTCGTTCCGGCAAAGCGACCCGCCTGGATCCAGGCATCCGGGAACCGGGCGAACCTGTCCTTGCCAAAAAGAAGCAGCCCTCCAATAGTTGGCACCTGACGGCCTTGGTGCTCCGTGACGATGCGCAGAGTGCTCCATGCCTGGGAGGTCAGTTGCCTGTAAGGTGCAAAGAACTCGGAAGCAGCTCGGAAGTCGAGCGCTTCCGAGTTCAGTTCCGGGATCGGCTGCTCGTCAAAAGATCCGTGGTTAGCATAGCGGCGCAGCTCCTGGATTTGGGCCGCGTCTGCGCGCCGGTTGGTAGAGCCTACACGGATGAACACCCCGTCGTCGGGGCCGAGCCGTTCCAGGTAGTGGGGGCGGGCCGCACTCGGATAGACCTGCGCCACAAGGACGTGCAGCCTGCGCCAGGGCAGGATTTCTATGTCCGGAGCAAGCCGCGGGCGGATTGTGTCCACCGCCAGGTTGGCCAGCCTCTCTTCGACCGCCAGAACATCCGGTACGCCAACAATCCGGCGGGTCCCGTTCTCGACGCCGATCACGACAGCGCCGCCAGCCGTGTTCGCGAACGCGACGAGAGTCTTCAGGACGCCTTCGTGGGATGACAGGTCCCGCTTGTATTCGAGCGTCTTGCCCTCCGGCCGCCTGAGCAGTTCGAGCAGGTCCACGACTCTGCATTATACTCTGAAGTCTCGGAAGCTGGAGGGCTTCCGAGCACCCGTCACGCCGGTCCAAGCCGGAACGCCGACCTAAGCGTGTGCGGAGCCTTGCCGTCCCCCGCAACCAACCTCCCTCGGCCCCCGCTCTCCATCAGTAATGGGGACCCGCCCCCCGGCAGCCCGGCCGCCCGCCAGACATCCCGAAAAACAGCAGCGTCCCCTCAATACCCGAGCACGCGCCCGGCCTCGCGGACGATGTCCTCGACCTGCGGCAGAATCTCGCTCTCCAGTTGCGGATTGTAGCCGACCCAGGTATCCAGCGCGGCGACCCGCGCGACCGGAGCGTCCAGGCAGTCGAACAATTCGCCGGCGATGCGCGCGGCCAGTTCGGCGCCGTAACCCCAGGCCAGGCAGTCCTCGTGCGCTATGAGCACGCGGCTGGTCTTGCGGACGCTGGCCTGGATGGCCTCCCAGTCGTAGGGCGCCAGGCTCCGCAGGTCGATGACCTCGACGGTTACGCCCGGGCTCTTCCACTCGATCTGCGAGGCGGCTTGCAGCGCTTTGTGCACCAGCGCGCCGTAGGCAATGATGGTGAGGTTGCCTCCGGCCTTGACCAGGCTGGCCTGGCCGAACGGGATGGTGAATTCGGGCCCCGGATGTGGTGAGCGGTTGTACGGCTCGCGGTACAGGCGCTTGTGCTCGAGAAACAGCACCGGGTCGTCCGAGCGCAGCGCGGTGCGCAGCAGGCCGCAAGCGTCCAGTGCGTTCGAGGGCATGACCACCCGCAGCCCGGGAATGTGCGTGAACTCCACCTCTCCGCACTGGCTGTGATAGATGGCGCCGCCGGTCAGGTAGCCTCCGATCGGCACGCGCACCACCGCCGGGCAGCTATAGCCGCCGTTCGAGCGCCAGCGCAGAGTGGCCAGTTCGTTGCGGATCTGCATCATGGCCGGCCAGATGTAATCGAAGAACTGGATTTCGGCTACCGGCTTCAGGCCACGGGTGGCCATTCCAATGGCCCGCCCCACGATGGCGGCCTCGGCCAGCGGCGTGTTGAAACAGCGCTCCGAGCCGAACTCGCGTTGCAGCCCCGCCGTAGCTTTGAACACGCCGCCCTTGCCCTTGACTTCGGCCAGGCCTCCCTCGCGGCTGCAATCGGCGACGTCCTCGCCAAAGACGACGATGCGCGGGTCGCGGCGCATCTCTTCCGCCAGGGTCAGGTTGATCTCATCGACCATGGTGCGCGGCTGGCCCTCCAGGCGCGGCGTAGTCGAGAACGCGCTGGAAGCCGGATCGACGCGATCCGAGTACAGGCGCAGCAGCGCGGAAGCGCGCGCCGGTGGCTGGGCGTGCAACGCGTTCTCGGTGGCTTGCTGGATCTGGATTTCGACTTCGTGAACGATAATCTCCAGGGCATGGCGGTCCAGCACGCCCTCGGCGACCAGTTGCTCGGGAAACTTGAGGATGGGATCGCGGGCGGCCTCGGCGGCGCGCTCGGCCTGGGTCTTGTACAGCCGCTCGTCGTCGGAAAGCGAATGGGAATAGGGGCGGATGACCTCGGCGCGAACCAGGGCTGGGCCATGGCGCGCGCGGCACCAGTCCACCCCCCGCCGCATGGCCTCCAGGGAAGCGGTGAAATCCGTGCCGTCCACTTCTTCCACGTGCAGGCTCGGGAACGCGCCCACCAGCGCGGCGATATTGCCGCCGGCGGTCTGCTTCTCGACGGGAACCGAGATGGCGTAGCCGTTGTCTTCCACCAGGAAGACCACCGGCAGCCGCTCCAGGCAGGCCGCGTTCAGCGCTTCCCAGAACTCTCCTTCGCTGGTGGCGCCTTCGCCGGAGGTCACTAGCGTAATCTCGTCGCTCGCGGGGTGCAGCCGGCGGCCGGCCTCGGCGCATCCCACCGCTTGCAGGTACTGTGTGCCGGTGGGCGAGCTGGAGCTGACGATGTTGAACTGCGGCGCGCTCCAGTGCGACGGCATCTGGCGGCCGCCGCTTCCCACATCGCCGGCGGCGCCCACGGCCGCCAGCAGCATCTGCTCGGCGGTGACCCCCAGCATGAGGCACAGCGTACGATCGCGGTAGTACGGATAGATCCAGTCGTGGCCGGCGCGCAACGCCAGGCCCGCGGCGGCCTGTATGGCTTCGTGCCCGGCGCCGCTTATCTGGAAGAAAACCCGGTTCTGGCGCTTCAGCAGGATCTCCCGGTCGTCCAGCCGCCGGGACATGTACATGGTGCGGAAGACCTGGATCAGTGCCTCGGGACCGAGTCCGGCCCAGCGGCCGGCGGCTTCGGATGGGGCCTGGACTGTGGTGCGCTCGGGCATGCAAAAGCGCCTCCCAGTCCAAGTGTAGCCGAGGGCGCGGGAACTTTCATGGGCTTGGCGCCTGGCCAAGTTCTTGCCGCCGCTGGCTAGGGGCATTGCATTGTTTTCAATGGGTTCGCTGCGGCGGCCCGCGTGCCCCAAGGATGGCGGGAGCGTCCCCACGCGGCGCCACATGCACAGAACGCTAGCCTGGTTCCTGATCGCCGCTGGGCTCGGCCTTTCTCAGGACAAGCCGCTCATCCTGCGCCCGGCGCCGCCGCCCAAGGCCCAGCGCACGATGCCCCTGGTGATTCTGGACGACGGCGTCCTCTATACGGAGAGCCCTCTCCGCGAGCAGTCCGCCGATGAGCGGCAGCGCAATTTCCGCCTGCTGGTGGATGCGGTCAAAATCGCGTTGCGCGAACTCTCGGACGAGGGGTTCTTCCGTCAGGAGAAGGAATGCGCCCCCAAGGCCCCGCCGCGGAAGTAGGGCGGCCTTCTCGGACGCGGCCGCCGGTGTGCGATCATCTTACTAACACATGTACGACCTGTCGTTTTTTCGATCGAACCTGGATGCGATTTCAGCGCGCCTGGCCGAGCGCGGATTCACCTTGGACGTCGAGGAGTTCCGCGCGCTCGACGGGCGGCGGCGGGCGGCGGTAACCGAGTCCGAACAGCTCAAAGCGCGGAAGAACATCGAGACCGCCGAGATCCGGAAACTGCGCCAGCAGGGCGCCGACACCACGGAAAGGCAGCAGGCGGTGCGGGCAACGGACGAGCGCATCGCGGCGCTCGACGAACAGGTAAACGCGCTCGACGAAGAGTTCCGGCAGGCGCTGGCCAGCGTTCCGAACCTGCCGCACGAATCCGTCCCCAGCGGGCGCAGCGCCGAAGACAACGTCGAAGTGCGTCGCTGGGGCCAGCCGCGCCGATTCGATTTCCCGCCCAAAGCCCACTGGGACCTGGGGCCGGAGCTGGGCATTCTGGACCTCGAACGGGCGGCGAAAGTCACCGGGGCGCGTTTCGCGGTCTACTGGGACCTGGGCGCGAAGCTCGAGCGGGCGCTCATCAACTTCATGCTGGACGTCCACACGCGGGAGCACGGCTACACGGAGGTGCTGCCGCCCTTCCTGGTCAACTCGGCCAGCCTGTTCGGCACTGGCCAGTTGCCGAAATTCGCCGAGGACCTGTTCAAGATCGAGAACACCGACTTCTGGCTGGCGCCCACCGCCGAGGTGCCGGTCACCAACCTGTTCCGCAACGAGACCCTGGACGCCGCCCGGCTGCCTATCCAACTCTGCGCCTACACGCCCTGCTTCCGCAGCGAGGCCGGCTCTTACGGCCGCGACGTGCGCGGCATCATCCGCCAGCACCAGTTCCAGAAAGTCGAGCTGGTGAAGTTCACCCGGCCCGAGGAAAGCTACGGAGAACTCGAAAAGCTGACCGCGGACGCCGAGGACATCCTGCGCCGGCTGGGCCTGCCCTACCGCACCGTGGTGCTATCGACCGGAGATATGGGATTCTCCTCCGCCAAGACCTACGACATCGAGGTCTGGCTCCCCGGATTGAACGACTACAAAGAGATCTCCTCCTGCTCGAACTTCGAGGCCTTCCAGGCGCGCCGCGCCTCCATCCGCTCCAAGGCCGCCAAGGGGAAATCCGAATTCGTCCACACGCTGAACGGCAGCGGCCTGGCCATCGGGCGGACCTGGGTGGCGGTGGTCGAAAACTATCAGCAGGCCGACGGCAGCGTCCTGGTCCCCGAGGCGCTGCGACCCTATCTGAACGCCGAGCGGATCGGGAAAAGACTCTGACCGATCCGCGGATCACAGCCGATCTAAGGAAATATCGCCCTTTCCCTCCATTGACTTAGCTCCGCGCTCGCGGCGGCGAGGCGGGCCACCGGTGACTACACTGAAGCCGGTGGTGTGCTCCCTGCACGGGCCCGGATTCCCGGCCCCGGTCCATCGCGGAAACGCCTGTCGGGCGCTGTGACGAGCCCGGGCCGGCGATCCGGGCCCATTCTTCTGGAGGATAACAATGAGAACGGCGATCCGCCGGCTGGTTGTGTTGACCTGTTTCTTGGCAATCGTGTGGGCGGCGCCGCCGCTGACCACCATTCAGGACGTGCTGTATAAGGCCGACGGCACGCTTTTCCAGGGCCTGCTGATTATCGAGTGGAAGAGCTTCGAGGCGGGCGACACCTCGAACATCGCAAAGCAGATCGTGACCACCCCGATCCTGGATGGCGTGCTGCGCGTGCAACTGGTGCCCACCACGAACGTGACGGCCGGCGCCAGCTATTGGGTAAAGTACTCGGCCGACGGGCGGATACAGTTCCAGGAGACCTGGGCAGTGCCGCCGAGCTCGTCTCCGTTGCGCGTGAGGGACGTCAGGGTGGTGACGACGGGAGGGGGCGGAGGAATCGTCACTCCGCCGCCGGTTACCACCGTTCTGGAATCCGACGTGGTGGGGCTGGTCTCCGACCTGGCCTCGAGACCGATCGAAGGGCCGGGGTACCATCCCTCGCGGGCGGTGTACATCGACGCCTCCGGAATGCTCGAGGCCGTAGTGGGGAATCTCTCCGATTGCGTGTACGTGGACGGCGCCTCGGGCCCCTGCGGCTCGGGCGGCAGCGGGAATTCCGGTCCCGGATTCGTCGATGAAGAGACGCCCGCGGGGCTGATCAACGGCTCGAACGCAGTGTTTACGCTGGCCAATCCGCCCAGCCCGCTCGGCAGTCTCGCGGTGTACAGGAATGGCCTCTTCCAGACCCAGACCCTGGACTACACGGTCGCCGGCAACGTGATTACCTTCGCCACGCCCTCGATTCCGCAAACCGGGGACCTGCTGACCGCCAACTACCGGCTGGCAAACTCAGTCAACCCGGCGGGCCAGGTCGGCGGCGCGCTGACCGGCACGTTCCCCAACCCTTCCCTCGGCATGGGGGTGGTCTCCGACGCCAATGTCTCGGCCGTGGCCGGGATCGAGGAATCCAAGCTGGCGCTGAACTATCCGACGCATTCCAACGCCAACGACCCGACGGCGAACCAGAAGGCCGCGCTGGCCGGAACCGCCGGGACGCCTTCGGCCGGCGACCTTTTCGTCACGGACCAGGACCCGCGCATGACGAACGCGCGCGTTCCCGCGAGCCATGCCCTCCTGAGCGCCAGCCACGGCGATACGGCGGCGGCGGCACCCTCGCGCGGCGACATCGTCGTGGCTCAAGGCACTTCGCCGGTCCTATGGACGCGGGTGTCGCTGGGGGCCGCGAATCGCTGCCTGATGTCGAATGGCGCCGATGCCGTTTGGAACACCTGCCTGTACACGGGATTCACGCAGGGCGCGATTCCGTTTGTCGATTCGAACGGCAACCTGGCCCAGAACAGCGCCCAACTGCTCTGGAACAATTCCAATCGCCAGCTTTCGGTGGGCAACAACCTGGGGACTGCGACCCTGTATGTCTACGATAGCCTGCCCACCACCGGCTCGACGGGACTGACCGTGCGCGCCGGACAGGGACAGACTACCAGCCCGCTCCAGCAGTGGCTGACCTCGAGCGGAACCGTGCTGGCCCAGGTGGATCCCTTCGGCCGGTTCTCCGGCGCTTCTTTCGGCGCGGCCACTTCCGCGACCCGGGCGGCCTGGCAAGACTCCGGCAATTCGACCGACCCGAGCGGGGCGGCCAACGGCGATTTGTGGTTCAACACCAGCCAGAACGTACACAAGACCGTGGAAGCCAGCCAGACCCATCCACTCTCTCAGGTGCTCTGCGGCAGTACCGGAGCGAACACCAGCTCGACCGGGCTGACCCAACTGGGGAGCTGCACCCTGCCGGCGAATTTCCTTGCCGCGGGCGATCGCGTCGAGATCCGGTTCGATTATTCGCACGAGGGGGCCGGGACCGGCTTCTCGTTCCAGTTGAATTGGGGAGCCACCGTCCTGGTGTCGCGCAGTTCCGGATCGCTCGAGACCGTGGTTTCGGGCAGAGTGGACGCGGCCGTCCACTCGAGTGGCCAGCAGTTGAGCGCTCAGAGCTGGGGCGCCACGCTCACCATGCAATCGCTGGCCGCCGCCACGAACGAATCGCTGACCGCCCCGCTGACCATCTCCCTCCTGGGCAAGATGAACGCCACCACCTCGGAAACCGTGACCCTGCGCAACTTCACCGTCATCCGCTACGCCGCCCAGCAGAACCCCTAGGTAGTGTCTGAAATGTGCGCTGATCGGAAAAACCGCCGTGGCACTCCGTTGGGGAGGGCAGCCGATGCTCGCCGCCATTGAGCAGTGCCCCGTCGCCCCTCCTTCCTCTACACTTGATGGGCCCGAGGAAGTATATTCAACCCAGATGGCACAAGACGGCCGGATCGAAGGGCTCGACAGGCGGGCGAAGGAAATTGAGAACAGCCTCAGTAGGACTGCTCGTCAGCCAGAGGAGGGCTGGTTCAAGAGAAATGCTCACTGGTTCCCGATTGCCAATCCGGTCATTCTCGTTGTCCTCTTTGTTGTTGGCCTGATGGCCGGGTTGTTCAACTCGGTATTCGATGCACGAATCTCTAAGAAGTTGAACGAGCCGAACGGCCTGACCGCTCAGATCCAGAAGCTGTCCACTGAGGTCGCTACTGCAAACGGGGAGTTGCGCGCTATCCGAAGACTATGGGAAGAACAACTAAAGAAGACCGCCCAATTGACGCCCCAAGAATTGCAGAAAGTACTTCCGCAGGCTGCCGGGGAGCTGAGAGCGGCGGCGGCCCTTAGGGTGAACCTTCCTGGGAATCTGACAGATTCCTTGCAGAAGAACCTCTCGGAGGTCAGCCAGCAGGCTCCTGGCTACTGGCCTGCCGTCTCTCAGTTCATTACGTACAGGTCTTCCGCCTATTCAGTCGTGTTTCCCAAGTGTCTTGTTCGCCCCTTCCCCTCCGGGTTCGTTCAAAGCGAGAAAGCGGACGGATCACGCTCGGCGCCGTCAAGAGTCTTGAGGGTTTCGGAATCCCGCTGTTTTCTCGACCTTGATGAAAAGAACCTGGTTACGGGGTACGACTGCAATCACTGCTTGGTCAAGTATTCGGGGGGACCGTTGACGTTGAAAGATGTGGAGCTTAAGGACTGCATGTTCCTGTTGGCTCTCCAGTCTGAGCCTCCCGCGGCAGGTAGGATTATGATCCAAGCGCTGCTGAGCAGGGACGCGCGAGACCTTCGATTATAGACTCCTGGCCGACGTGGTCCGCAATCACGCCTCCAGGAGTTCTTTTGGGTTCCAGACGGTGCCCGTGATCCTTGCTTCCATGGCCAATGTGATGCGCAGGCTGCTGTGAGTCCGGCACAGGTTGTAGTAGGCGAAACGCAGGCAGAATGCAGCCCAGAGGTTCTCCCACTTCTTCGAGGAGGCATTCGTCAACCGGATGAGCCCGCGAATCTGCGTCCGCATGGCGAGGTTCTGGCGCTCCACAATGGAGGTGCAGATCCGGCTCGGAATGGGGTTGCCGAGGACTGGGCCCACCTTCGTTGAAACTGCGGCAGCCGGAGAATAGCGGTGCTCGCCCTCCGGGTTCGAGCGGTGCACCTTGATCAGTTATGCGTAGCCGCAGCGGGCATGGTAAAGCCCAACCGCTGGCCCGGTGTATAATGGCGGATTCGCCCGCGTCGGCGATTTCCACCATGAACCCAGTCAGCAACCCCTCCCAGAATCCGAGTCCCGTCGAGCACCGTTTGGTCGCTCGCGAGTACCTGGTGCCGTTCGTCCTGGTGACCGCCCTGTTCTTCCTCTGGGGCATTCCCAACAACCTCAACGACGTACTCATCAAGCAGTTCATGAAGTCGTTCGAGATCAGCCGCTTCAAGGCCGGATTGCTGCAGTCCGCTTTCTACATGGGGTATTTCCTCTTGTCCATGCCGGCCGCGCTGATCATGCGGAAGTACAGTTACAAGGTCGGGCTGGTCACGGGACTGCTCCTGTTCAGCGCCGGCGCCATCTTGTTCTGGCCCGCCGCCCTGGTCGGCAGGTACGGCTTTTTCCTCTTCGCCCTGTTCGTGATTGCCAGCGGCCTGGCGTTCCTCGAGACCGGGGCCAATCCGTTCATCGCCCAGTTGGGCGATCCGGCCAGCTCGGAGCGGCGGCTGAACTTTTCCCAGGCCTTCAATCCGTTTGGAACCATCTGCGGTGCCCTCGGGGGCACCCTCTTCATCTTCTCGGGCATCGAGCACGGCCAGGAGAAGATCCGCGCCATGAAGGCGGCCGGTACCTACGCCGGCTATCTGCACAGCGAGACCATGCGGGTCATTACGCCCTATGTCGTGCTGGGCTGCGTCGTGTTTGCCTGGGCGCTCCTCATGATGGCCACCAAGTTCCCCAAGATCGCGGGCGAAGGCGCTCCCGCCGGCGAGAACAAAGGCCGCCTCAAGGACCTGCTCCACTATCCGCACTTCCTCAAGGCGGTGCTGGCCCAGTTCTTCTACGTGGGCGCTCAGGTGGGCACCTGGAGCTACCTCATACAGTACGTGCAGGACTACACGCACCTGTCGGAAAAGGCGGCGGGGGGATTCCTAACCGGCACCCTGGCCGTTTTCCTGGTGGGGAGGTTTTCCGCCACCTACATCATGCGGTTTGTCGACCCCAGTAAGCTGATGGGGATTTACAGCGTTACCGNNCTGATGTTCCCGACCATCTTCGCCCTGGGACTCAAGGAACTGGGACCCAATACCAAGCTGGGCGGCTCGCTGATTGTGATGGCCATCGTCGGCGGCGCGGTCTTCACTCCCCTGATGGGGCTGATTTTCGGGCTAGCCAAGAGCATGGCCGTGGCCATGCTGGTACCGCTGGCCTGCTATGTGTTCGTCGCCTACTACGGCTTCATCGGATCGCGGGTGCGCGTCCCCGCCAGGACCGCCTGAGCGGCGACCGCGGGAGACCGCCGGCTTCTTTCTGAGCGCCCCCGGGCGGCTGCCGGCTTCTTTGCTAGAATTGAGATTCACTATGAGTAGCCAGGAAAAGAAGACCCGGCAGCCAATGCCTCCCTTGAGCGTGTGGGGCCCGGCCGTGGGCCTGGCCTGGATCATTCCCGGCGGCGGCCATTTCCTGTTGAAACGCACCGGCCGGGCGGCGCTGCTGCTGGCTTCCGTGCTGTCCATGTTCCTGTTCGGACTCATGATGCGCGGCGAGTTCCTGAAACCGCAGGGCGGCGACCTGCTCACCGTCCTGATCTACTACGGCGGCTTCATCTGCAATGTGCTCTCCGGTCTTCCCTATCTGATGGCCACCTGGCTGGGCTACTCGCAGCCGGACATGGCGGGCGCCGTGCACGACTACGGCACCAAATTCCTGGTCACCGCGGGCCTGCTGAACGTCCTGGCCATGGTGGATGCCTACGAGATCGCGGTGGGGAAGAAAAGCTGATGCCCAAGGTCAACCTCTCCCATTTCGAGGCCGCGCTGCTGTTCAGCCTGTTCACTTCGGTGGTCCTCGGAGTGGTCAGCAAGAAGACCGACCGCGAGCGCCTGCGCTACGGCCTGTACTGCTTCGCCTGCTTCGTGGTGGCGCTCTTCGCCCTGGGCTGGCTGATGTATTTCGGCCACGGGTAGCGCCCGTTTGGCAAACGCCCCCCTCGGTAGTGTAGAATAGACTATTGTCACCTTCGGGGCGCGCTCCGTTATGGTGCGCCCGCACGCGCTTTGATGCGGCCCCCAAGCAACACCGAACAGGAAGGTTCCTATGTACGCTGTCATACAGACGGGTGGAAAACAGTACCGCGTCTCCGCCGGAGATGAAATCCAGGTTGAAACACTGCCCTGGGAAGTGGGCGTGGCGCTCGAATTGAACACCGTCCTGGCCGTCTTCCGGGAGCCCGATCAGATGCTGACCGGGCCGGAGGTGGCCAACGCCAAGGTTGTGGCCACCATCGTGGCCCAGGGCCGCGGCGAAAAGATCAAGGTGTTCAAGTTCAAGCGCAAGAAGCAATACAAGCGAACCATCGGCCACCGGCAGAACTTCACCCGGCTGAAGGTTAACGAGATCGTGGCGTAGGAGCACGGCATGGCGCACAAAAAGGGATTGGGCAGTTCGCGCAACGGGCGCGATTCGAACGCACAGCGTCTCGGAGTGAAGGCCTTCGGTGGCCAGGTGGTCACCGGTGGATCGATCCTGGTACGGCAGCGTGGCACGCAGTTTAAGCCCGGCGAAAACGTCGGCTGGGGCAAGGACGACACGTTGTTCGCCAAGATTCCGGGCACCGTCGAGTTCCGCAACCGCGGCCGGCTCGGCAAGTTCATCTCCATCAAAGCGGCATCGTAGTGTTCATCGACGAAGTCGTCATCCGGGTCATGGCCGGCGATGGCGGCAACGGCTGCCTGGCGTTCCGCCGGGAGAAGCACGTGCCGCGGGGCGGTCCCAGCGGCGGGGACGGCGGGCGCGGCGGCGATGTCACGCTGGTAGCCAGCGAGCACTACAACACCCTCCTGCATTTCCGCTTCAATCCGGAACACAAGGCCGAGCGCGGCCGCCACGGGGAAGGCAGCAACCGGACGGGACACGAAGGCGCCTCGATCGAAGCTCCTGTCCCGGTGGGGACCGTGGTTTACGACGCCGATACGGGCGAACTGCTGCANNTCCACCCACCAGGCGCCCACCGAGCACGAGCCCGGGCGTCCCGGCGATCAACGGCGGCTGCGCCTCGAGCTGAAACTGCTGGCCGACGTGGGCCTGGTCGGCTTCCCCAACGCCGGCAAGTCCACGCTCATCTCGCGCATCTCCGCGGCTCACCCCAAGATCGCCGACTACCCGTTCACCACCCTCGAGCCGCATCTGGGCGTGGTGCTGCTCGCGGACCAGCGCACCTACGTGGTGGCGGACATTCCCGGACTTATCGAGGGCGCGCACGAGGGACACGGACTGGGCACCCGCTTCCTGCGGCACGTCGAGCGCACCCGGCTGCTGGCGCACCTGGTGGACATCTCCGAAGCCACCGGGCGCGATCCGGTCCACGATTTCGAAGTCGTCATGAAGGAACTAGCCAGTTTCAGCCAGGAGATGGCCGGCAAGCCCATCCTGGTGGTCGCCACCAAGCTCGACGCCGCCCAGGACCCCGAGCGCCTCGCGTCCCTCCAGCGCATGGCCAAGGAAAAGGGCCTGGCGTTCTACGCCGTCTCGAGCGTGACCGGCCAGGGGATCGAAGAACTGAAATACGCGATGGGCGAGCGGGTGCTGGCGCCCCTACCTGGCCACTAGCACGGCTGGCGAGAACATGGGACGGCGGCTGAAGTAGCCTTCGTGTTCCAGGCTCCGGTAAATGTTGCCCGAGATCTGGGCAGCCGTGGGTCCGCTCACTCCGCGGCCACCCGTCAGCAGCACCACAACTACCAGTTTGTTCTGGCCGAAATCGTTGAACGATCCGAACCACCCCAGGTGGGTTGTGCCGCCGGTGCAGGTGCCGGTCTTGCCGCACACCGGAGCCTCCGGATCGTAGACCGCCCGGCGCGCGGTGCCGAATTCGACCGCGCCCATCATTCCCGGCTTGATCTCGGCGACGTGCTGGGCGATATCCAGGTGGCGCTTCACGCGCGGCACGAACTGCTCGATCTCCTCGGAGCTGCGCGGGTATTGCAGATAGTACAACGTGCCGCCGTTGGAAACCGCCGAGAGCACCGCGGCCAGCTCGAGCGGAGTCAGCGCGATCCCCTCGCCGAAGCTGGTCATCATGCCCATGCCGCCGTTCTTGGGCGGAGCGTCGGCGAAATAGCCGGGCTCCTCGCCCTCGATGTTCAGCCCGGCCTTCTCGCCCAGACCGAACAGGCGCGCGTAGTAGCTGAAGCGATCGTAGCCCAGCTTGATGCCCAGGTTGGCGAAGTAGTAGTTGTTGGAGTGGGCCAGCGCCTGGGTCAGATCCACGCGAGTGCGCCCATAAATCCGTAGGGGCGTGGTGCGGTCGATGATTCCCTCGCTGAGCGCAGCCAGCGCTACCGGGATCTTAATCGTCGAGCAGGGCTGGAAGCCGCTCTTGAGGGCCACCCGCTGGTTGACCATGGCCAGGATGCGGCCCGTGGTGGGTTCCACGGCGACCACCGTGCCGTTGTAAGGCCCCAGCGCCTCGACGGCGGCCCGGCGAACCACCAGGTTCTCGCCCTCCACCCGATCGCCGTCGGTCGAGTTGGCGTAGGTCGGCTCCGTCCAGGGACTGAAGATGTGCCGCACGCGAGAACGGCGCGCGTTGCGCCTGGTCAGGGCGGCCGGGGTCGCCTTGGCGGAGACGCCCGTCTGTTGCCTGGCCTGGACGGCCGCAGCCTTCCTGGTCTTCTTCTTCTGGGCCGGCGTGTCGCCCAGGGCTACCCCCCCGGCGAGAACCGCCGCAGCCAAGGCCAGATAGCCCAGTCTGGAACTCATCTTCCGATATGCCATGCGCGCGTCATCAGGAAACATAAGCTCGTTCTAATGTTTCAAACCTCGCCAGACTAGGGCTGTGCCTATTCTATCGGCCAGAACCATTCTCAACGATAGATGGTTTCCTGTCAAGAGCTTATCGCAATCATCCGTAGCGCCGGCGGTCTTGCCGCCGGTGGATTCAGTGCGGATACTAAGCGGGGAGAGCTTGACGCCCCTCCCCGCAAACGGGCCGAAAAATGCTCGCTAGCGCTCCCGGGAGGGGGACTTCGCCGCCCGTTCCCCGCGCTTTAGAAGGTGAAGCGGGCGCTGATCTGCATGCGCCGGGCCTGCGTGCCATCCGGGAACCCTGCGTCGGCCGAGGGCACATACAGGAACGTTGGCGTCGGCGTGAGCACGCCCTTGGTCTCGGTGTACGCCTGGCTGCTGGTGAACCCCGTGGCCGACCACGTGTTCGCCAGGTTGAACACCTCGAAGTTCAGGAACAGCTTGTAGCGCCCCGACTCGCCGAATGGAAGCGCCTTGGTGAGCCGCGCATCCGAGCGGTAGTTGGCCGGCAGGACGTAACTATTCACCGGCAGCCACGGCACGCGATAGCTGAAGCCCGTCCCGTTCAGGGTCTTGTTGGAGACCATTCCTGGAACCGGGGTGTCCTTAGTGGTGATCTGCTCGCTGCCATACGGGTGGCCGCTGGCCAGAGTCGTGATTGAGGAAAGCTGCCAGTTGTTGACCACGTACCTGAAGAAAGCTCCGTTGCGCTTCGTGAAGGTCGGCGACCACACCCAGGAGAGCACGAAACGGTGGCGCTGATCGAGCGTGCCGTTGCCCTTGTCGGCTCCGTAGTTGCCATTGTCCAGCCAGTAGCTGGGGGAGTACAGGAAGAGGTTGTTCGTGCTCTCTCCGTAGCTCTGGCCGTCGTCGATCTCGTGGCTCCAAGTGTACGAGGCGACCCCTTGCAGCCCATGGGAGAAGCGCTTGTTCAGCTCGACAGCCAGTCCGTTGTAGTAGCTGTTGACGCCGTTCTCGTCGTAGGCAATCGTGCCGTACTTGGTATTGGGGCGGCTCCCGGTGTAAACCGGCGTAGTGTAAGTTCCGGCCGAGTTGCCGCTCGCGTCGTTGATCGTGTAAGTGAAGTTGGTGGTGGTCGTAGGCAGGTTCAGGTCGCGGATTCCGTAAAGCTGAATGCCCCGGCTCCAGATGTAGGTGACCGTCGCCGCCAGGTCCGAGGTGAGCTGCCTCTGAATGCCGATGTTGCCCTGCTCCGCATATGGCGTCTTGAGGTTCGGAGCGAGCATCTGGATCGACGCGGCGGAAACGGAACCGCCGGTGGGCACGGCGCTCAGTATGTTGGGAAACACGGGACCAGCCGCCAGTTGCGCCGACTGCGTGGCGGCCAGGCTGACGCTGGTCTGGTAGATGCCGTTGCCCGAGGTGAACAGGTCGTCGATCGTGCCGCCCTGGAAGCGCGCGTGGAACAAGCCGAAGCCGGCCTGCAAGACGGTCTTGTCGGTCAGGCGGTAAGCCAGACCCAGGCGCGGCGCCAGGTTGTCCGGCGTCGAATGGATGTGGCAGGTCAGCGGGTAGTCCTGGTTGCACACCGTGGGTTGCGGCAACTGCGTGTACTCCCAGCGCGCTCCGATGGTAATATTCAGTCGCTTGGTGGCCCGCCACTGGTCCTGCAAGTACAGGCCGTAATCGTTGATGGTCGTATCCAGCACTGGATTCCCGAAGGTCTGCGCGTAACTTTGCCAGTGCTTGGCGCCCGAGCTGCTGCCGTAGTCCAGCGCGAACGCATTCACGGTCTGGTAGGTGTAGCTCCCCAAGTAGTTGCTGATGTAATAGACGTAATCCTCGGTGGTGGCGATATCGGCGCCGAACTTGATGGTGTGCGTGCCCTTGGTCCAGGTGGCGTTGTCCTGGAACTGGAAGCGGCGCTCGCTCGGCTCTACGCGCGGCAGGTAATTGGCCGGCCCTAGCCCGGTGCCGTTCACCGAGACTTGCAGGTAACCCAGGCATTGGCCCAGCTCCGCGTTGTCGAAGGTGTCCGCCTGGCGGTCGGTAGCGACGCCGAACCGGAACTCGTTCACGAACCTGGGAGTGAGGATGGAAATCCAGGCCAGACTGCCGTTGCGCACCGTCACGGCGTCGTCGCCGTTGCCGGTGAGGGCGCTCCCGCTGGTCGAAGAGACGGAGGTTTGGATGCCGTTCGGCGACAGATCGTGCATGAAGTTGAAACTGGCGGTCAGCGTGTTGCGTTCGGAAAGATGATAGTCCAGCTTGCCGAAATACAGCTCCTGCGCCAGGGTGCGCGGAATCTGGCCGTAGAAACGCGGCAGCAGCCCGTTGATGGCCGCGCATTGCGCGGCGGTGGCCGCCGGGAAGCCGCTCGCGGCAACGCCACAGCTATTCCAGGTCTGCGTCGCGCCGTTGACCGCGGTGGTATTCAGGCTGGAGGCCATCGGGAAGTTGCGCCGCGTCACCTCGGTATTCAGGAAGTAGAACAGCTTGTCCTTCTTGATGGCCCCGCCGATCGAGCCGCCGGCCTGTTGCCGCTTCTCGCTCGGAACGAACGCCTGGAACGGGTCGCGCGCATCGAAGGCGGTGCTCCGGTAAAACCAGTAGGCGGTGCCATGCAGATCGTTACTGCCGCTGCGGGTCACCGTGTTGACGATGCCGCCCATGGCGCGGCCGTACTCGGCCGAGTAGTCGGTCGACACTACCTGGAACTCCTGCACCGCGTCCTGCGAGATCTGCGCCGCGATGCGCGTGCGCCCGGCGTTCTCGTTATAGAACTGTTCGGTGGTGTCGGTGCCGTCCACCAGAAACGAGTTCTGGCCGGCCACGCCCCGGAAGCTGAGCAAGCCGTAGTTGCCGTCGTTGCTCACGCCCGGCGTCAGCAGAACAAAGGAGTCCACGCGCCGGCCGTTGATCGGCAGCTCCCGGATAGAACGCGAATCCACGACACCCGAAACGTCGGTCTTGGTGTCTTCGATGATCGGAGCCGCCGACGTCACTTGGACCTCCGTGGCGGCGCTGCCGACAGTCAAGTTGACTTGCAGGTCCAGGTTCCGCCCGACCTGCAGTTCCAAATCCGCGGCCTCATACGGACGGAAGCCCGGCGCTGTCACTTTCACTTGATAGCCGGGCGCCGGGACTAGCGCCGGCGCGCTGAACAGCCCGGCGTCGTTGGTGGTCTGTGTGCGCGTGATGCCTCGGCTTTCGTTTGAGACCACTACGCTGGCCCCGGGCACAACCGCGCCGGATGGATCCCGTACGACGCCCGAGATTCCGGCTACACCGGCGGCCGACTGGCCGAATACGCCATGCGCCAAAAACAACATCAACGGCAATGCGGCGATTCTTGAATTCATGTGACCCCCTCCAATCCAGGATTCCCGTCTTGGACCCTCGGTTCCAGATGAGGATGCGAACCGGGGATCGACGGGCCTTTTCAGCGTGGTTGTTGCTTGGCCGACCGCTGCGCTGGAGGGTATCGACACTCCTCCCGGACACGCTCGAGCGCAGGTGCTGGACCCAACCCCCACCGGTAAAGAATACCAGAACCACGTTGCAGTGGGATTAAAATCGCAAGCAGAGTTGCAAAAGCCGGCAAACCGTTCAAAACACATGGCAAACTTGGCGCGGCAACGTGCAGCGGAATGAATATTTAGTCGGAATCCAAGGCTGGCTTCAGGCTCTCCCAGCGCCGCCCCACCCCAGGCAGCGCAGCACTTCGTTCGCGGCGCGGGCGGTGTTGGCGTGGATGGTGATGGTGTCCTCCAAATCGACCGCGTACCCGCCGGATAGCGCGATGGCCACGGGAACCTTGTGGAGGAGGGCGGTCGCGAGCACCAGCCGGTCGCGGGCCTGTAGGCCTTGGAGCGAAAGCGACAAGCCGCCGAGCTGGTCCTGGCAGTAGGGGTCTGCGCCAGCCAGGTAGACCACGAGCTGCGGCTGAAACTCCGCGAGCGCGGGAACGTAAGCGTCGCGCAGGCGCTCCAGGTATTCCTCGTCGCCAGTCTCGTCCGCCAGGTGTATGTCGATATCCGAAGCGGGTTTCTCGCCGGGGTAGTTGTTGAACTGGTGTATGGAAAGGGTGAACACCGTCTTGTCCCGGGCGAAGATGGCGGCGGTGCCGTTGCCGTGGTGTACGTCGCAATCCACCACCATCGCCCGCTCTATCAGGCCATCCTTCTGCAGCCGGCGGATGGCGACCGCGCAATCGTGTATGGCGCAGAATCCTTCGCCGTGATCCGCAAACGCGTGGTGGAAGCCGCCGCCGATATTGAAGCCCACGCCATCGCGCAAAGCCAGCCGGGCAGCCAGCGTGGTGCCGCCGGCGGCCAGCCAAAACGCTTTCACCATCTGGCGCGAATACGGGATCTCGAGTTTGAGAATGTCGTGGAAAGTCAGCGTGCCGGTGCGCAGCCGCTCCACCCAATCCCGGTCGTGGACCAGCAGCAGGTCGGCCTCGCAAGCCGGCTCGGGCTCGACCAAATCCTCGGGGGCGGCCAAGCCATCCCCCAGCAGCCGTTCGCGGAGCAGACGGAATTTCTGCGACGGGAAAACGTGGTCGCCCAGGTTCAGGTCGTAGCCCGGATGATAGACCAGCTTGAAGGGCAACATGCCGGCTGGCTAGGCGCCTCCAGCCTGGACCGCGGTAAGAACGGCGGTATTGTAGGCGTCCTCGGCCGTGCAGCCGCGAGGAATCACGCTGGCGGGTTTCACAATGCCCTGCAGCAGAACCGCCAGCAGCGCGCCGCCCCCCAGGCATACCACCAGTTTGTGGCCGATGTTGGCCGAGTTGAGGTCGGGAAAGATCAGCGTGTTGGCGTAGCCCGCCACCGTCGACCCCGGCGACTTGGCTTGGCCCACGGCCGGGACCAGCGCGGCATCCGCCTGCAGTTCGCCATCCACGTTGAGCCCCGGAGCGCGCTCGCGTATATACTGCAGCGCCGCGGTCACCCGATCCACTTCCTTATGCTTCGCGCTGCCTTTGGTCGAGAAGGAGAGCAGGGCCACCAGCGGCTCGACGCCGAACACGGCGCGCACGGTCTCTGCGGTGGCGATGGCGATCTCGGCCAGTTCGACGGAGGTGGGAACGGCGATGATGGCCGCATCCGAAAACGCCAGCAGCCCGCGGTGGCCGAACCGCGCATCCCGCACCGCCATGATGTGTACGCTCGACAGACGGCGCGTGCCGGGCCGCAGGTCGATGCACTGCAAAATCGAGCGCACGTAGTCGGCGGTGGTGTGGACGGCGCTGCCGCAAACGCCATCCGCGTCGCCCGCCGTCACCATCAGGGCGGCGAAGTGCAGCCGGCCGCGCGCTACGCCGCCAGCCTCCATTTGTGTGAGGCCCTTGGAACGGCGGCGCTCGTAATCGATAGCCGCGTACTTGCTCACGAGCGGCGATTCCCCCGGATCGATGAAGGTGACGCCGGCCGGTGCGCTCGCGGGCGGCTTCCCGATCAGAATCGGCTCCAGGACGCCCTCCCGCGCCAGCCGCCCCGCGGCCTCCAGCACGCGCGCATCGTCGCCTTCCGGGAACACGATCCTGCGCTTGCGCCCCAGCTTGCGCAGCCGTTCGATCTGAGCTGCCATGAAGGCAACCGCCGGCTCGGGTATGGCCATCGGAGAACTCTTATTGTAGCCCTCAGACGGCGGCGCAGGCTTCCAGCTCCTCCAGCCGCACCGTGACCAGCGTCTTTTCCATGTCCTCGCCGGTTTCGATCATGTGCTGGAGATGCCCGGCGGCCAGCCGCGAGCACCACGGATCGGTGATAGGCCGGCCCGTCTTGCGGCTCAGTTCGAGCAGGCACGGATGCGGCAGCGCGATCGCCTTCTCCGAGCGCTGCCCGACGCCGCTGAGCGCGAACTTCACGTCCACCGAATCGCTATGCCGTATCGAGATGGCCGTCTGCAGCCAAAGAAACGTCACTTCCCAGACTTCGCCAAACGGGTCCCGCGCCTCAAAATTCCGAAAGTTCTCAAGCATCCTAGCCACATGCTAACACGCTGACGTACGGCGGTCCTCCAGGACCGCGCTGGGTCTCCAGACCCAGCCATTCCTCGCTGGACCTGATGCCCCTGCTTCAAAGTCCACCCCTGTAAGACTTCCTCCAGCCCCGCGCCCCGGCGATCAATTCACGGATATAGAATAGGACCATGGCCGAGTGGCAGGAGCGAATCAGCATCAATCCGGCGGTCTGCCACGGCAAGGCTTGCATTCGTGGCACGAGGGTGATGGTCTCGCTAATCCTCGACAACCTAGCTGCGAGCGTGCACCCGGACGAGATCCTCGCAAGCTACCCCACTCTTACCGATGCCGATATCCAAGCCGCGCTCTCCTACGCGGCCGAATTGGCGCGTGAAGGCACCTCCGCGCTCCCCCTGGAACGGATCGCTTGAACTTCAAAATCGACGAGAACTTGCCCGCGGAATGTGCCGCCTTACTGCGCGATGCAGGCTTCGGCGCCGACACCGTGGCCGAGGAGAACCTGGCAGGCGCGGACGATTCAGCCATCGCCCGCACCGCCCGCGCAGAGGGGCGTGTCTTGATCACGCTGGACCTGGATTTCGCTAACATCCAGGCATACCCTCCGTCGGCACATTCCGGGATCATCGTCCTGCGGTTGAAGCGACGGGATAAGTATGCGGTCATCGGATTGATGCGCAGCATCATCTCGGCCCTGAAGACGCAACTGCCGGATGGGGAGCTCTGGATCGTGGAACCCGACCGGATACGCTTCCGCGCCCCGTAGACTCAATCGGCTCGCCGGCTCCCCTGCGCGCGCCGCCTCTTCCAATTCCGCGCCCAACCGGCCCCGTGCGGCCCGCTGCCACCGCCTCCCCGCTCCCGACTGCCAGCGCGTCCCCACCCAGAGCAACCCACTTCTTCGCACAGCCGCCTTTTCGTCCACATGGCCCGGAGCCGCCCTGCCAACTGCCGTGGCTGGCGTTTCACGGGAGCGATTCGTTGGAGGCGGGTAGATTCATCCCGTCCGTCCTCGGTTTGTTTCCGACTCGTTGTCCACCTTGTTCCGTTCGCCGCACGATTGTCTCTGGCGCCGAAGTATGATTCCATAGAGGTGCGCCAAGAGCGGTGGAGGAGCATCAATGGAGACAATGATCGGGATCGGAATCACCCTGCTGGTCGCGGCGGTTCTGATTCTGCAGGCTCTACTACTGCGGAGGAAGGCAGCCCCGTCCTTAGACCTCGGGCCTCTGAACGCGAGGACGGAGGCCATCGAGCGAGCGCAGGAGCGGATGGAACGTGGGCTTCGGGAAGAGATCGGCCGGAATCGGGACGAAGCGGCGCGCGAGGCCAATGCTCTGCGCCAAGCCATGGAGGCGACGCTCGCGACGTTCAGCGGTGGGCTGCGGGATGAGATTGGCGCGATGTCATCGGCGCAGAAGGCCCAGTTGGAGGTCTTCGGCGCTCAACTTGGCGAGCTAAGGCGATTGGTCGACGAGAGACTGGGCGACGTGCGAACGACCCTCGAAAGGCGGCTGCAAGAGTCCAGCGATTCGGTGGTGAAGAGCATCACGGCCATCGGCGCGCTGCAATCGACCGAATTGGCGCGCCTAACGGAAACCACCAACCTGGGACTGGAAGCGATCCGGGGAACGGTGCAGGACCGGCTCAAGACACTGCAGGACGAGAACACGTTGAAGCTCGATCAGATTCGTCACACGGTGGACGAGCAGTTGCAGAGCACGCTGGAAAAGAGGCTCAGCGAGTCCTTTAGGATCGTGAGCGAGCGGTTGGAACAGGTTCACCGCGGCTTGGGCGAGATGCAAACCTTGGCCAACGGCGTAGGGGATCTGAAGAAACTGCTGAGCAACGTGCGGACGCGGGGCACCTGGGGAGAAGTGCAACTCGGAATGCTGCTGGAACAGGTATTGACGCCGGACCAATACGGCACGAACGTGGCGACGACTGGAACCGGCGAGCGGGTCGAGTTTGCAATCAAACTGCCGGGCGGCGAGCCGGACGGCTGCGTATGGCTACCGATTGACGCGAAGTTTCCCAAGGAAGACTACGAACGCCTGCTGACGGCCGTGGAGTCCGCCGACGCGACCTTGATCGAGGAGTGCTCCCGGCAGCTCGAAATCCGGGCATGCCAGTGCGCACGTGACATCGCGCAGAAATACCTTGCGCCGCCTAAGACGACGGACTTTGCCGTCATGTACCTGCCAACCGAGGGGCTCTACGCAGAGGTGCTTCGTAGGCCAGGACTGATCGAGAAACTGCAGCGGGACCACCGCGTAACCGTGGCTGGACCGATGACGCTGGCGGCGATCCTCAACAGCTTGCAGATGGGATTCCGGACGCTGGCGATTCAGAAGCGATCAAGTGAGGTGTGGGAGGTGCTCGGCGCGGTGAAGACCGAGTTCACGAAGTACGCCGACATCCTGGTGAAGGTGCAGAAGAAATTGCAGGAGGCCAACAATATTGCCGACAGCGGTCTGACTCGCACCAGAGCCATTCAAAGACGGCTGAAGAATGTGGAGCAGATGCCGGCCGGTGCGCTGGACGTATCGCTTGAATTGGGCGCCGGGGAGGCCGAGGAGGAATCAGTTGGCGCCAGCGGCTAACTTCACCGCTGCTGGCGCATCGGCGGATTCCCCCATCATCATCCGGTAATGGGCCAGGTGGTCCGTTTTTTCAAAGATCGCTTTGAATACTCTAAGGTGGGTATCCACCGTGGAGTCATCAATCGAGGCGTGGAGGTCGTCATCCACCCAGTGCGACCCGTAGTTGACCCATGAAAACAGCGACTTGCATCTCAACTTCTCTTGGCCCTCGAACTTATCGCAGATGGCGTCCGGGTC
>PMEV01000145.1:11545-12416 GCA_003154855.1 Bryobacterales bacterium | reverse complement strand
TAGGTCCTAGCTGGGACCAGGAACTGCTGGTGCTGCACAAGGCGGGCGGGGAGGTGACGTCGCGGGTGGCCACCTATTGCCGCTTCGTTCCGCTCCGGGAAGGCCCCCCGCCGGCGCTGTGAGGCGCCTGCGCGCTCAGGCAAACGTGACGTCGCGATCCTTGGCGACCAGGGAATGCTTCTGGAACTCGAGCCGCGCTTCGGGGTAATCCGTGCGGTAATGTGCGCCGCGGCTTTCCCGCCGGGCCAGCGCGCAGCGGGCGATCAACTCGAGCACGATGTGCATGCTGCGCAGCTCGAAGAGCGCCCGGTTGGGACTTGCGGTGACCTGCCAGGGCGTGCCCGCCAACTCTCCGACGGCGTCTTCCAGCTCCGGCCCGTTGCGCAGGATGCCGCACTTCGCCCAGGCCAGCGCGCGCAACTCTTCGGCGGTGATGTCGGGGAAGCGCGGCTCGCCGTGCGTCGAGGCGTCGAGCAGTGGGGCGCCCGCGCACTCGCGCATGGCCGCGCCCGCCCTGGCGCCGAACACCAGGCCCTCGAGGAGGGAATTCGAGGCCAGCCGGTTGGCTCCATGCACGCCCGTCGCGGCCACTTCCCCAGCCGCATAGAGACGCGTGACGCTGCTCCGGCCCAACAGATCCGAGCGAATGCCGCCCATGGCGTAGTGGGCCGCCGGGTG
Organism: Bryobacterales bacterium; assembly: GCA_003154855.1. Taxonomy (GTDB): domain Bacteria; phylum Acidobacteriota; class Terriglobia; order Bryobacterales; family Bryobacteraceae; genus Fen-330. The sequence goes on along the minus strand of PMEV01000145.1, from coordinate 11,738 downwards.
GACCGGGGCCATCTGTTCGCCGAGGTCCAGCCCGTAGCGCAGGCAAGTCTCGTAGATTCGCGGGAACCGGCTGCGCAGAAGTTCCGCGCCCAGGGGACGCGCATCCAGATAAATGTGCGGCGCGCCGGTGCGCTGCATCTCCATGACCATGGAGCGCGACACAACGTCGCGCGGCGCCAGCTCGCCCAGCGGA